>NZ_JBNPVS010000002.1:0-429211 GCF_050434225.1 Paraburkholderia sp. GAS32
CGTTCAAAATCTGGCTCGATGAGCAGGCGGCACAGGTGCTGCCCGAAAGCCTGACCGGCAAGGCCATCAGCTACACGCGCAATCAATGGGAGTACCTGCGGCGCTACGTCGAGGATGGCCATGCTCCCATCGACAACAACGTGCTCGAACGGGACATCCGGCCATTTACGACCGGAAGAAAGGCGTGGTTGTTCAGTGACACCGTCGCCGGGGCGAAGGCGAGCGCCATCATCTATAGCCTGATGCTCACGTGCCGCGCGTGCAACGTCGAACCGTATACCTATCTGCTTCGCGTGCTGACCGAACTACCGCAGCGTGCAGCGGATGCCGATATCAGCGATCTGTTGCCGTTCAACGTTGCCAAGCCGCGCGACGTATTAGTTCCTGCATGATCTAGCCCTACGCGCCGGCTCATTGTGGTGTGCGTTAATTCGCGCTTACCCTCAACCCATCCTGCTCAAAGTCAGAGTGACCCTCAAGCTGGAGGGTGATCTTGTAGTGGCTGGCGTGAATACTGCTGCTTCGCGGCGCGTTTTCTACCTGATGTCCTTGCGCGGCAAGTCGGCATAACTGGATCTGTCCAATACGTGCGTAACCGATCCTGCCGGTAAAGGGTTCGCCGCTGGCGGTACGGCGACGCTGTTTATCGAAGCATTCGCTGAAGCGCTCACTAATTGTGCGAGCCCATTCGGCTGCCTGCCCTTCGGGTGGGATCGTCGCCGTGGAGACGGTAACGAAGTGCGTCATTCTATATTTCTCTAATTGTGCTAATCGGACAATCGCATACTGTCAATTATTATCAAAATACGGGTTTTTTGTATAGGTGTTTACCGGTACGATTCCTTGGTCAATAGTTAAAGCAAATGAAACAGTGATGGCAAAACATAGCTAATTATCTTTGTCGCGATGTCGGTCAATATCCTGCTCAGGTTTCAACCTGAATAGGAGATTTTCGATGAGTGCAGCAAATCAATCCGGCGTCGCGATCGTGACCGGCGCTTCCCGTGGCATCGGCGCAACCATCGCGCGTCGTCTCGTCCGTGACGGTTTCGCGGTCGCGGTCAACTATGCGTCGAGCTCCGCAGAGGCGGACAAGCTCGTCGCCGAGCTGGCACAGGCCGGTGGCAAGGCGGTGGCGGTTCAGGGCGACGTCTCGAAGGTCGAAGACGTGCGCCGTCTGTTCGAAACGGTCGAGCAGCAACTCGGCAAGATCGACGTGGTGGTGAACAACGCCGGCATCCTGAAGACGGTGCCGCTCGCGCAGACCACCGACGAGGTGTTCGCGCAGACGTTTGCGATCAACGTTGGCGGCGTGTTCAACATGCTGCGCGAGGCAGCGACGCGCCTGAACGATGGTGGGCGGATCATCAATCTGTCGAGCACGACGCTCGCGCTGAACCTGCCGGGCTACTCGATTTACAACGGCACGAAGGCGGCGGTGGAAGCGTTCTCGCGCGTGTTCGCGAAGGAACTGCGCGGCCGTCGCATTACGGTGAACTGCGTGGCGCCGGGTCCGGTGGCAACGGACCTGTTCCTGAACGGCAAGACCGACGAGCAGATCGCACAGTTCTCGAAGATGCCGCCGCTCGAACGTCTGGGCCACCCGGAAGACATCGCGAACGCGGTGGCGTTCCTTGCCGGCCCGGATGGTGCATGGGTGAACGGCCAGGTGCTGCGTGCCAACGGCGGCATTGCCTGACGTACCGGCGAGCCGATAGTGGAACCTGACATGGTGACCTTTCAGGCTCCGGGAGGCGCGGCGCGTTGGCGCCTGCGTCTCTCGACCTCCATCCTGACGCTGATCGCAGTATTGGGATTGGCATCATGCGGCGGAAAGCGGGAGCCGGACGCTGCACAGAAGATGACGATGAGACCCTCTGTTACGTATTTGCACCTTCTGCGGCATACGCCGTTTTTCACTGCACTGTCCACGGCGCAGCTCCGCTGGGTGATCGACCACTCACGCGAGTGGGAAGCGGATGCCGGTGCCGTAATCGCAACGTGCGATCACGGTGTCGAGCCGGATGCGCCGTACTGGATCCTGCTCGACGGTGGTTGGCAGGTCGAGCATGCCGGACGCACCGTAAGAAGTGGCCATGCGGACCCGGGCAAGTGGTTCAGTGCTGCTGAGGCGCACGGCGAATCGTGTGTGCTTGTGACGAACGAGCACAGCTATGTGATGCGCATTGAGCGTGCCGACATGTTGGCAATGCTGGATCAGCAGTTCGGATTCCGCACACATCTGGATAGCGGGATCGACCTCTACCGGTCGATTTTCGGCGATCGCACCGGAACAGGCCGGGTCCAGGTGGTCCAGCCTTCGCAACCCGTAGTCGGACATTGAATCCAGGAGATAACTCATGACGTACACCATTCTCGTGACTGGCGCATCATCCGGTTTCGGTTTAATGACGGCCCGTGCGCTGGCCGAAGCAGGCCATACCGTCTACGCGTCGATGCGCGAAACGCAGGGCCGCAACGCGCCTCGCGTCGCGGAAATCGCACAGTGGTCGAAGGAAAAATCGCTCGATCTGCGTACGGCCGAACTGGATGTGCAGTCCGAGGCGTCGGTTGCCGACGCCATTGCGCACATCCTGAAGGACTCCGGTCGTCTCGATGTGATCGTGCACAACGCCGGTCACATGGTGTTCGGCCCGGCCGAGGCGTTTACGCCCGAGCAAATGATCCAGCAGTACGACGTCAACGTGCTCGGCGCGCAGCGGGTGAACCGTGCGGCGCTGCCGCATCTGCGCAAGCAGGGCAAGGGGCTGCTGGTGTGGGTCGGCTCGTCGTCCACGCGCGGCGGCACGCCGCCGTTCCTCGCACCGTATTTCGCGGCGAAGGCGGCGATGGATGCGCTTGCGGTGTCGTACTCAACGGAGCTGGCGCGCTGGGGCATCGAGACGACGATCATGGTGCCGGGCGCGTTCACCAAGGGCACGAACCACTTCGCGCACTCGGGCAAGCCGGCCGATGCGCATGTCGCGGCCGAATACGAAAACGGCCCGTATGCGGGCGTGACGGATCAGGCGCTGAAGGGGCTGGCAAGCCTGGAGCCGGCGGATGCGGATCCGGCGGAGGTCGCCGCGGAGATCGTTCGCGTAGTGGGTTTGCCGTTCGGCAAGCGGCCGTTCCGCGTGCACGTGGATCCGTCGCAGGACGGCGCGGAGATCGTCAATGGCGTGGCGGACCGGATGCGCCGCGAGATGTACTACGCGATCGGTCTGCAGGACCTGCTTTCGCCGAAGCTCAACGGTTGATCGTTTGAGGATGGCCCGTCGGTAGAACCGGCGGGTCGTCTGGCTCAGGACTGCGAATGGTGTTTCAGTCCTGATGAACGCCCGGCTTTACACGCCGCGGCCGGCTGGTTTGCAGCCCCTGTTTTGGCTCGTTTGCCCGTACCGCTGCTCCCCGCAGCGAATTCCCCACACCTGATTTTCCAACAAGAATCGACAGATGATCACGCTCAATATCAATGGACAGGATCACATGGTCGACGCTCCCCCGGACATGCCACTGCTGTGGGTGCTACGGGATACCGTCGGCTTGACTGGAACGAAGTTTGGCTGCGGGATCGCGCAGTGCGGCGCGTGCACGGTGCATCTCGACGGTGAGCCGGCGCGCGCGTGTGTGACGCCGGTTGCCCAGGTGGGCACCCGCCG
This sequence comes from Paraburkholderia sp. GAS32, assembly GCF_050434225.1. Taxonomy (NCBI): domain Bacteria; kingdom Pseudomonadati; phylum Pseudomonadota; class Betaproteobacteria; order Burkholderiales; family Burkholderiaceae; genus Paraburkholderia; species Paraburkholderia sp. GAS32. The sequence continues at coordinate 3,663 of NZ_JBNPVS010000002.1, forward strand.
CGTCACGACGATTGAGGCGATCGGCGCAACGTCGGCGGGCCGGAAGGTCCAGCAGGCATGGGTGGATCTTGACGTCGTGCAGTGCGGCTACTGCCAGTCGGGCCAGGTGATGGCCGCGGCGGCGCTGATCGCGGCGAACCCGAATCCGACCGATGACGACATCGACGCTGCGATGGCAGGTAACGTCTGTCGCTGTGGCACCTACGTGCGGGTTCGCGCAGCAATCCATCGCGCGGCGCGGGAGGTATGAGATGACGCGTCAATCATTGGACGAGCGCCTGCAACCGGCGCTACGGGACAGGGATCCGCTGGCACGCCGCCAGTTCCTGAAGCTGGGCCTTGCCGTGAGTGCGGTTGCCGGGGGCGGGCTGCTGCTCGGCTTCAGCGTGAGCGGCCATGGCGAGGAGCGGCGAGCGGGCAAGGCCGTGCAACGGGTGCCGCACGACAGCGGATTCACGCCGAACGCCTTCGTGCGTATCGACCAGGCAGGCCAGGTCCGGCTCGTGATGATGAAGGTGGAGATGGGGCAGGGCATCTACACCGCGTTTCCGATGCTGATCGCGGAAGAGCTGGAGGTGCCGCTGTCACAGGTCACGCTCGAACATGCACCAGCCAATCCCGATCTCTATACCGATCCGCTGATGCACGAACAGACCACTGGTCTGTCGATGTCGGTGCGCTCAAGTTCGGAGCGCATGCGCCGGGCTGGCGCGGTCGCGCGCACGCTGCTGGTCAACGCGGCGGCGCGGCAATGGAGCGTGGACCCGGCGTCGTGTCGTGCAGAAGCGGGTATGGTCATCCACCCTGCAAGCGGTCGCCGGCTCGCCTATGGTGCGCTCGTCGACGCGGCAGCGAAGGAGCCGGTGACCGACGCACTGGTGTCGGGTGTCACGCTGAAAAAACCTCAGGATTTCAGACTCATCGGGACGAGGGCGCATCGGCTGGATTCTGTTGAGAAGACCAACGGTACGGCGAAGTTCGGCATTGACGTCCAGGTGCCGGGGATGCTGTATGCCGCAGTCGTGAACTGTCCAGTTGTTGGCGGCAAGGTCGCTCATGTCGATGACGCGGCCACCCGTCGCATGTCCGGTGTGCGCGAGGTGGTGCAACTCGACAATGCGGTAGCGGTAATTGGCGATCATACGTGGGCGGCGATGCGCGGTGCGGCCGCGCTTGAGATTGAATGGAACGAGGGCGCAAATGCAGACCTGTCGTCGCAAATGCTGTTCGATGACCTTGAGCGCGCGTCGCATCGCGACGGCGCGGTTGCGCGCCATCAGGGTGACGTCGAACAGGCGTTTCGTGGCGCGGCAAAGAAGCTGGATGCCGTCTACCGGCAACCGTTCCTTGCGCATGCGCCGATGGAGCCGATGAACTGCACGGTTCACGTGCGCGCTGACGCATGCGATATCTGGGTCGGCACCCAGAGCCCGACGCGGGCGATGGGTGCGGCGATGGCCGTCACCGGCCTGCCGGCGGAGAAGATCACACTGCACAACCATCTGCTCGGAGGTGGCTTCGGGCGCCGGCTTGAACCGGATACGATCGCGCAGGCACTGCTCATCGGCCGGCACGTCGACGCACCGGTCAAGATGACGTGGACACGCGAACAGGACATCCAGCACGACCTGTACCGGCCGTGCTACTACGACCGGATCTCGGCCGGCCTGGACGGTCATGGGAAACCCGTGGCATGGACGCATCGTGTGGTCGGCTCGTCGGTCGTTGCGCGCTTCGCTCCGCCGCTCTTCAGGAACAACCTGGATTTCGACGCGATTGAAGTCGCGTCGGACCTTCCGTACGACCTGCCGAATCAGAAGGTGGACTACGTGCGGCAGGAGCCGCGCGGTGTACAGACCGGTTTCTGGCGTGGTGTCGGCCCGATGCGCAGCACGTTCGTGACCGAAAGTTTCATCGACGAACTGGCGGGGCTGGCGAAGGTGGACCCTGTCGCCTATCGGCTCGCGCTGCTCGGCAAGTCTCCACGCACGAAGAACGTGCTGGAGGTGGCGCAACGGGTGTCGGGCTGGGGTCGGCCGCTGGGCACTCACGCTGGGCGGGGCGTGTCGGTGATGAGCGCATTCGGCAGCTTTTTCTGCGCGGTGGCGGAGGTCACCGTGATCGACGGCAAGGTCGGCGTCAATCGTGTGGTCTGCGTGGTCGACTGCGGACAGGTGATCAACCCCGACACAATCGAGGCGCAGATGCAGGGCGGTCTGATCTTCGGGATCACCGCGGCGCTGCATGGTGAGATCACCCTCAAGGACGGGCGGGTCGAGCAGGGGAACTTCAACGACTACCGGATGCTGCGGATACACGAGGCACCGAAGATCGAGGTGCACATCGTGAAAAGTACCGAAGCGTCGGGCGGTATCGGCGAGCCGGGTACCGCGGTGGTGGCACCGGCGGTGACCAATGCGATTTTCGCGGCGACCGGCAAGCGTCTGCGTACGCTGCCGGTCGGCAACCAGCTCAACGCGGCATGAGGGGCATGATCGTGAAGCGTTCGATTCCTGCTACGGGTGTGTCCCGTCTTGCCTCCATCGCGGTAGGGGCCGCGCTGCTGGCGCTATCCGTTTCGGCCAGTGCGGCTCCAGCCGCCGACGCCGATCTGATCGCGCGCGGTGCGTATCTCGCGAAGGCCGGCGACTGCATTGCCTGCCACACCGCGGCACGCGGCAAGCCGTTCTCGGGCGGCCTGCCGATGAACACGCCGATGGGGCGGATCTATTCGACCAACATCACACCGGACGCCGAGACCGGCATCGCCCGTTATTCGGAAGCGGATTTTGCCGCTGCGATGCGCAAGGGTGTCGCAAAGGACGGTCACAATCTCTATCCGGCGATGCCGTACCCGTCGTACGCGAGGACGAGCGACGCCGACATCCATGCGCTGTACGCGTATTTCATGCGCGGCGTGCAGCCGGTGAGTCAACCGAACCGCAAGCCGGATATTCCGTGGCCGCTGAATGCGCGCTGGCCGCTGAAGTTCTGGAATCTGCTGTTCGTCGACGATGCGCCCTATCAGGAAGTCCCCGGCAAGGATGCGCAGTGGAATCGTGGGGCTTATCTCGTCCAGACGCTCGGCCACTGCGGTGCATGCCATACCGCGCGTGGGATCGCGTTCCAGGAGAAGGCGCTCAATGAGCGCGGTACGGCATTCCTTGGCGGTGCTGCGCTCGACGGGTGGTTCGCGTCGAACCTGACGGGCGACAGCAACACCGGGCTTGGCCGCTGGAGCGAGGAAGACGTGGCCTTGTTCCTGAGGACCGGTGCCAACCGGCATGCGACTGCATTTGGTCCAATGACCGATGTGATCAATCACAGCACGCAGTATCTGAGCGATGCGGATCGGGCCGCGATGGCGCACTATCTGAAGTCGCTTGGGCCAACGCGCAGCTCTGGTGATGGCGCACCTTACGACGGCAGTACGACGGGAGCAATGGCGCATGCGATGGCCGGAGGCCAGCTTGGGGCGGCGACGTACGCGACCTACTGCCTGCACTGTCACGGAGTGACGGGACGAGGCTATGCTCCGCTGCTGGCGCCACTGGCTGGCAATCCGAACGCACTGGAGAAGGATCCGTCTTCGCTGATCAACGTCGTCCTGAACGGAACCGGTGCGTTGAAGATTCAGGGGGTGCCGGCGCCGTATCCGATGCCTGCCTATCGTGGGACACTCAGTGACCAGGAAGTCGCTGACGTCGTTACGTACATCCGGCATAGCTGGGGGAACGGGCAGACTGAGCCGGTTTCCGCCTACCGTGTGCGTGGTTTGCGTGAGGCAACACGCTGACCGCATCAAAACGCGTGCCGCAACCCCACCATGCCGACGAATTGTGACGGCCCTGACGACGGCGTCGTATTCTGCGAGTCGCCGACCACAGCCACTGCGTCAGTAATACTCGTGCCCGTGCTGCCCGACGCGACCAGCGTCTTGCCTCTCGCATGCTGATAGGCCTCCAGTGCGTATAGCGTCGTGCGGGCGGAGAGGTTGTACGTCTGCTCGAGCGAGACCTGCTGATAGCGCGCTGCATCGCTGATGCCATTCGCTTTGCTCGCTTGCGTGTAGCTGTAGCCGGCGCCGACCGTCACGGCCGGCGTGATCCGGTATGTGGAAATCACGCCGTACGTATTGAACACGCCTTCGCCGGTGAACAGCGAACCGGAGCCAGGCGCGTACTGTACGTTCGAATAGTTCACGCCGACCATCAGGCCCTGGTGGGTGTAGCGAGCCGCTGCGGCGAACAACTGCGCGCTGCGTGCCGTCGCATAGCCGCTGTTGACCGGTGAGTTGACCGCGTAGGTGCCGAGCGCCTGGCTCGTCGCGATGTCTTTCAGTTTCACGTAGCCCACCGCGATCGCAATCGGCTGGTAGTCGTAGCGGGCCGCCGCGCTGAATTGGCTGCCGTTGGCCACGCTGCCCGGCACACCGCCCAGGCCGTACTGCGCGCTGAATTGCAAACCGGCGAGGTTCGGCGAAAGATAGGTAACCGAATTGTTGAGGCGTAACGTGGTGTCGAGCGCGTCGAGGTCGCCCGGATGCGCACCTGTCGCGCCCGTCAATACGCCTGTCGGCCCTAGTGCGCCGACCATCTGGAAGTAGGGCGTGTACTGGCGGCCGAGTGTCACCGTTCCGTATCGGTCGTTGTTGAGCCCGACGTACGCTTGCCGATTGAAAATGAAGCCTGCGCTACTCTGTGCGCCGGTCAGCGAGTTAAAGCCGCTTTCAAGCCTGAAAATCACCTTCGTGCCGCCGCCAATGTCTTCAGCACCGAGCAGGCCGAACTTGCTCGCCTGCAGGTTGCCCTGGCTCATGTAGAAGTTGGAATGTCCCTTCTGGTTGCTGACATAGGCGAACGCGTTGTCGACGACGCCGTACAGCGTCACGCTGCTTTGCGCCGACGCGCCGCTTGACAGCACGATGCCCGCAAACGGCAGGCACGAGAGGACGAGTGCGCGTGTACGCGCGCGCTTCAATGAGTTCATGGCTAACGGGTCTCCGGATTGGATAGGTGGTCGTTGGTCTTCAGGTCGGTGATGCATGCTGGGTTAGGGGGCGATGGCAATCGACAGGCATCGCCAGCCGTCGGCGGTGTGGTCGGCCACCAGCGCGCCGTCGAGGCAGACGACCGCGCGCACCTCGCTGGCCGGCACGAACAGTCGAATTTCCTGCTGCGGCTGCTGGACCCAGCCTTCCCGCACGATCGAAATGCGCAGCGTGCTCGCATCGCTTGTAATCGTGACCTGCCAGTGGCCTTGCGCGCCTGTGCGCCAGGCTTCGCTTTCGCCGTCGTCTTCGACGCAGCCGCCGCGAGCGATGCCTGTGCCGACGTGTGGCACGGCAATGAACGCACGTTCGTCGGCGGGACGGCCGAAGTGTTGTTCAGCGATGTTCAGCGGAATTACGCTGCCCTCGCGAAGCAAGGTCACGGGCTGCTCGAATGGGGCAGGCAGCGTCACCGTCTGGCCGCCTTCGAACACCTCGCCGCTCCAGTACGACGCCCAACGTGCACCGGTCGGCAGATAGACGTCGCGCGTCGACTGGCCCGCTTCGACCACCGGTGCAACCAGCATCGACGAGCCCAGCATCATGTCGTCGCCATCCGCGAGGCAACGCGGATCGTGCGGAAACTCCGCGAACATCGGACGCAATACCGGTTCGTACGCGCTGTGCGATTGCCATAGCAACTCGTACAGGTAGGGAATCAGCCGGTAGCGCAGTTTGATCAGCGCCGCGACCTGCTGCGTGACTTCGGGATACATCCACGGCTCATTGACCGTGCCGTCGTCGTTCCAGGAATGAATGCTGAAGCGCGGCAGGAAGATGCCGAAGGCGACCCAGCGGACGAACAACTCCGGACCGGGCGCCGGACCCGAGAATCCGCCGATATCGTGGCCGCTGTTCGACACGCCGGACATCGCGAGTCCGAGGCCCATCTTCAGATTGAAACGCAGCGTTTCCCACGAGGTGTAGTTGTCGCCGGACCAGGTTTGCACATAGCGTTGCATACCGACGCCGCCTGAGCGGGACACGAGAAATGGCCGGCGGTCCGGCGCGTATTCGCGCTGTGCGTCGTGCGACGCGCGCATCATCAGCTGCGTTTGCAGCACCTTCGCCTCGCGCGCGGGATACGGTTGGCCGAAGCCCTGGGCAATCGCGTCTGGCGACCAGATTTCGAATTCGTTGTTGTCGTTCCAGGTTGCGGCGATACCGTGTTTCAACAGGCTGTCTTTCACGCGCGCTTTCCACCAGTCGATGGTGGCGGGATTCGTGAAGTCCAGATATGCGCCGACTTCGTCCCAGAACTGCACCCACGCCGGATCGCCGTCGCGCGACACGATCAGCAGGCCGGCGCGCGCCACTTCTTCGAAGGCCGGATGATCCTGCAACAGGCACGGCTTGATGTTCGCGCATAGACGCACGCCATGCTCGAGATAGCTCCTCACGAAGCCGTCGATGTCCGGAAACTTCTCGTGGTTCCAGTTGAACACGTAGCGCTTCGGACCGATCGAGGTATAGCCCGACGATAGGTGGAACGAATCGCACAGCACGTCGTGCTCGCTGCATCGATCGATGAATTCGCCCATGCGCTGCTGCGCGTCGGGCGCGTCGGTGTAGCTCATCGTCGAGCCGGAGTAGCCGAGTCCCCATTTCGGCATCCAGGCCGGACGCCCGGTCAGCCACGTAAAGCGGCGCACTGCATGCAAGGGCGTGCCCGCCGATGCGATGAAGTAATAGTCGAGATCGCCATGCTCGGCGACAAAGTGCCGGTAGTGCCCGTGATAGTTGTCGAGCTCGCGGCCCATATCGAATCGGCAGTCGGCGAGCGTGTCGTAGAACAGGCCGAAACCTGTGGCGCTTTCCGGCTGCCAGGTCACGTAGAAGGGGATGTGCTTGTAGAGCGGATCGGTCGTGCGTGCGCTATAACCCATCGCGTCGATATTGCGCATTTCGTAGGACTGGTCCGCGCGATTCAGCGAACCGGCGCGCTCGCCCAGGCCCACATACATTTCGTCCTTGCGACGCTCGATGTAGTGGTACACGCGCTCGTCCCACCAGCCGAAGTTATACGCCTGCGTCTTCCGATCGCTCATCACGCGATGCCAGGCCGAGTCGTGCACGATGTCCCACGCGCAGAATCCGCCATCCAGCGTGACCGTCAAACGGATGCGCGCTGTTTCGACCACGACGTGCCCAGCGTCGCTTGAAAGCGTGAACGGTGGTGGCGTAAAGCCGCTCATGTCACGGCGATCGCGGCCTTCGAGCGGAACGTCGTCAGCGCCCGGCGCGAGAGACCAGGTACGCGGACCGCGCGTTTCGCCGTCCGGCAGCACGAGTACGCGGATGATGTCGTCGGCGAGAACGAACAGTTCGATCCGGCAGTTTTCCTGCGCGGCAAGAACGACGTGGTTGCCGGCATGGGAAGACAGTGAAAAAAGCGGCGGGTGCTTCAGATTCGTCAGTGAACGCATGATGGGTCTTCGAGTGAGGTCACGCAGCAGGGCTGGCGTTGTTGTCGACTTGATGCGGACGTGCGTCGCGTTTGACGCCGCGCATCAGAATGATCAGCAGCGTGGCGCCGATGAGATCGAACGCGCCGAGGGCGCCGAAGAGCGGCGTGTAGCCGATCGTATCGGCCAGCGCGCCGACAAGCAGCGAAAAGCCCAGGCCGCCGATCCACGCGGACATCCCGGCAAATCCGGCGACCGTGCCGACTTCGCTGGGGTCGAATACGTCGGCCGCGAGAGTATTGACGAGCGCCGAGATCATCTGATGCGCGAAGCCACCCACGCAGAAGAGCGCGATCGCCTGATACGGCGAGGCAACGAGGCCGATACAGGCCGGTCCGAGCATCATGAAAGCGCCGAGCACGACACCTGCGATGCGCGAGCCGATCAGCGGGATGCGCAAGTGCTTCATCAGGAATGGCGACAGGTAGCCGCCGAAGAGGCCGCCGAGGTCGGCGGCAAGAAACGGCAGCCACGCAAACAGCGCGATCTGCTTCAGATCCATGTGACGTTGCGTTGCGAGGTAAAGCGGAATCCAGAAGCTGAACGTTTGCCACGCCGGCTCCGCGAAGAAGCGCGCTTGTGCGATCGCCCAGAAGCGGCGCGTGCGGAGGACTTCGCGGATGCTGCGCCGTTGCGGCGCGCCCGGAGTTTGTCCGCTGACGATCGTCTCGCGCTCGGCCGCGCTGATGCGCGCATGATCGGCCGGCGAGCGATACAGCACATACCAGGCGGCAGCCCACACGAAACCGAGCGCACCGGTCACCGCAAACGCGCTTTGCCAGCCATATCTCAGCGACAGGAAGACGACGAGCGGCGGGGCGAGCAGCGAACCGAGCGACGTGCCTGCATTGAAGTAGCCCACGGCCACGGACTTCTCGCGATTGGGAAACCATTCGGCGACCACCTTCATGCCTGCCGGGATGGCGACGGCCTCAGTCAACCCCATGAGTCCGCGCAAGGCTGCGAGCGAAAGCCAGCCAGTCGCGAAACCGTGCAGCACGCCCGTCAGCGACCAGAGGCAGGCGAACAGCGCAAAGCCGAGCCTCAGGCCGATCAGGTCGATGATCAGGCCGCATACCGGCTGCATGATCGTGTAGCCGACCTGGAACGCACCGACTACGTACGAGTACTGCTTGGTGCTCATGTGCAGCAACTGCGTCAACTGAGGCGCCATCACACCGAGGGCGTTGCGCGACAGATAGTTGACGATCGTCCCGACGCATACGAGCGCGATGATCCACCAGCGCAAACCAATGATTGTTTTCAAAATCTGTCTCCGTACCCAATGTGTCCGCTGACTGGCCGCTGGACGGCAGGCATGCGCGAATTCGAACATTTATCTTCGTTTAGTGTCAGTCATCGTATCACTGGTAGCGAGGCCGGATACTAGGGAAAACCATGGTTTAAGTGGTTGAGTTTCTTGAAATATCTATTGAATCGGGTCTTTTGCGCCATGCTTTGAAGATGATGAGGTCGGACGACCGGTGACTTCTGGATATTATTCAAATGTTCTTTCGAACATCCTATGTTCGTTTTGGCGGTCTATGCGAATGAGCGCGGCCGGGCTGCGGCTATCGCGGCGGAGAGGTGGCGAGGTTGCTGAGATGAGAGGCGACGCTTGGCAGCGCCGCGTTGTCTTCTTGCGATCCGATATGAATCACCTACTGGGGCAGCGCGAACGCACGGGAAGGCAGTGGCGATTGAGGCGAATGAAGCGGACGGTTTTTGCAGTCAGGTTAGGCCCGCTACGTGTCGCAAGAATGCTTCGACATCCTACTGATTTGAGTGCGCCGCCATTGCCGCAACCACAAGGCGGATCGTGAAGCCGGCGACCGGATTACCAGGTGCGTGCGAAAGCGGCGGCCAGAGTCGCCCTGCCGCGGCGAGGGCGGTGAAAGATGGGCAACTTGCCGACAGATGGGCGACTAACAACAACGCGGCTCAATTACACCGCCACTACTTTTTCACCCAGCCTTCGTCCAATGTAACGAGACGTAACGAGGCGGCCACCGATGCGATCTTGTGCATCAGTTATTACAAAGTTGAAATACGCGGATGGCTGCCGTGCGCTATATTTCGGCCAACAACACACATTCTTCAAAAGGGTGATCAATGAAGTCCGCACGTCTTGTTCCACTTCTGATCGGGGTTCTCGGGTTGGCTGCGTCGGGTGCTGCAATGGCCGGCGGGCTCAACATTGGTGTCAACATCGGCATTCCCGCGCCGGTCTACGTGGCGCCGGCTCCGGTCTACGCACCGCCGCCGCCCCCGCCGCCGCCCGTCGTCTATCAACCGGCTCCCGTGTACTACGGCGGCCCGGCGATCGTGATCGGCTGGCACGGCGACCGCTACTGGGACGGCCGCCGCTACTGGGCGCGTGACGACTGGTATCGCCGTCATCCCCCTGGCCGCTACGATTACGGCCGTGACCACTACGACAATCGTCGTGGCTGGCACTAAGTCATCAAAAAGCCACAGTTGACGCAGTTGCCGCGTTGAAAAAACCGCCCCAAAAAGGGCGGTTTTGTTATTGCGCTCGCGAAACCTGCGGGCTGGGCTGAAAACGCCGAGTCAACAGAGCAAGCCGGTCAGCAGGATGCGTTTGCCAGCGAGGACGCCCATGAATTCTCCCGATGAGGTTTGCGCACCACGCGCGTGAATGTCTTGCAGATGAGATGTGCGGACTGCGCGGGTTTATTGGGTAGAATTCCCTCACGCCGCAATTGCCCACTGACCAACAAGGCCCCTATGACAACTGGCTCGCGATGGGTTCAAACGCCTCGTGCACTTTGGTGCAGCGTGATTCATAGGCTATCGCGTGTCGGTCTACCGGTTGTGCCGCGCTCCTCGCGCTCGGCGTGCGCTGTTGCGCTGTGCGGCGTGTCACTTCTCGCCGGTTTGCTCGCGGCGCCCGAGGCCCAGGCGGTCTATGCGATCGCGCAATACGGCGAGCCGAAATATCCCGCGGATTTCAAGCACTTCGACTACGTCAACCCGGATGCGCCGAAGGGTGGCACGCTGGTGCTGGCCAATCCGAGCCGGCTCACCAGCTTCGATAAATTCAATCCGTTCACACTGCGCGGTAACACCGCACCGGGCGTCGACCTGATGTTCGAGAGTCTGACCATCGGCAGCAGCGACGAAGTGGCGTCCGCCTATGGCCTGCTCGCGGACGACATCAAGATCGCGCCCGACGGCCTGTCGACCACTTTTCACATCAACCCGCGCGCGCGCTTTTCGAACGGCGATCCGGTTACTGCGGACGACGTCAAGTTTTCGCTCGACACGCTGAAAAGCCCGCAGGCCGCGCCGCAATTCGCGTCGTTTTTTGGCGAGATCACACGCGCAGTCGTTGTTGATCCGCATACGATCCGCTTCGAGTTTCATCAACGCAATCGCGAGTTGCCGCTGCTCGCGGGCGGCATGCCGGTGTTTTCGCGCAAGTGGGGGATGAAGCCGGACGGCAGCCGCATCGCGTTCGACCAGTTGGCGTTCGAGAAGCCGATCGCCAGCGGGCCTTATCTGATCGATCAGTATGAGAACGGTCGCACGATTGCCTATCGACGCGATCCGAATTATTGGGGTGCGACGTTGCCGGTGCGGGTCGGCATGAACAATTTCGATCGGATCGTCTACAAGCTGTATTCGGATAGCACAGCGCGGCTCGAGGCATTCAAGGCGGGCGAGTACGACGCACTGGTCGAATATATCGCGCGCAATTGGGTGCGGCGCGACGTCGGCAAGAAGTTCGATAGCGGTGAGTTGATCAAACGCGAATTCCCGCAACATAACGGCATTGGCATGCAAGGCTTCGTGCTCAATACACGGCGGCCATTGTTTCAGGACGTCCGCGTGCGCAAGGCGCTCGATCTCGCACTCGACTTTCAGTGGCTGAACCGGCAACTGTTCTTCAATCAGTACACGCGCATCGACAGTTTCTTCGCCAATACAGAATTGCAGGCGAAGGGTATGCCAACGCCTGGCGAGTTGGCGCTGCTCGACCCGTGGCGCGCCAAACTTGATCCGGCTTTGTTCGGTCTGCCGCCGAAGCAGCCCGACACCGATCCGCCAGGCTCGCTGCGCGCCAATCTGCTGCAAGCGCGCGCGTTGTTGCAGCAGGCGGGGTGGACCTATCGCGACAATGCACTGCGTAATGCCAAAGGTGAGCCATTCGAGTTCGAGATACTCGACGACTCCGGCTCGTCCGCGCAGTTTGAGCCGATCGTCGCGACCCTCGTCCGTAATCTGCAGAAGCTCGGCATCACCGCGAGGTTTCGAGCGTCCGACTTCGCGGTCTATCAGAAGCGACTCGACGCATTCGACTTCGATGCGACCACGATTCGTATGGGAGACGTGCAGGTGCCCGGTTCGGAGCAGATCGACCGTTTTGGTAGCAAGGCTGCGGACACCAACGGTTCGGACAATGTGATCGGGATAAAGTCGCCGGCCGTCGACGCGATCCTGAGCGCGCTCGTGCATGCGCAGACGCGCGCGCAGCTGATCGACGCTACGCACGCGCTCGACCGCGTGCTGATGCATGGCTACTATGTGATTCCGCAGTGGTACAGCGCTTCGCACCGGGTGGCGTTCAAGCGCGGTCTCGCCTGGCCGAAGACGCTGCCTCTGTACTATGGCGCGGAAGGCTGGATCACGTCGATGTGGTGGTATGCCCAGCCGCAACCGCCGCAACCGCCGCAAGCACCGTCGCACTGAACGCGTCCATTCATTCACCGCCTTCGCACCGGAAACGACGCCATGTGGAGCTACATCCTCAAACGCCTGCTGTTGATGATCCCGACCTTGCTCGGCGTGTTGACGCTGACCTTCGTCGTGATCCAGTTTGTTCCGGGCGGCCCGGTCGAGCAGATGCAGCACGAGCTGCGCAAAGGCGCGGAGAATGGCGCGCCGTTCGGCCTGCGCGCGCATACCGGTGTCGACGCGCAGCAGATCGCGCAACTGAAAGTGCTGTATGGCTTCGACAAACCGCCGCTCGAACGCTATGGCCTGATGCTCAAACGCTTCTCGACGTTCGACCTTGGTCAGAGCTATTTCCGCCACCAGAGCGTGTGGTCGCTGATCGTTTCGAAGTTGCCGGTGTCGATCAGCATCGGCTTATGGACGTTCTTTCTGACGTATCTGATATCGGTGCCCTTGGGCATCGCCAAAGCGGTGCGCAACGGTTCGCGCTTCGATATCGCGACGAGCCTCGTCGTGCTGGTCGGCTATGCGATTCCGGGCTTTGTATTGGGCGTGCTGTTGCTGGTGCTGTTTGGCGGCGGCAGTTTCCTGCAGTTGTTCCCGCTGCGCAATCTCACCTCGGACAACTGGGCGCAATTGAGTTTTGGCGGCAAGATCGTCGACTATCTGTGGCACATCACGTTGCCGATCACGGCCTCGGTGGTGGGCAGTTTCGCGGTCGTCACGATGCTGACGAAAAACGCCTTCCTCGACGAGATTCGCAAGCAATACGTGCTGACCGCGCGCGCCAAAGGTTTGTCGGAAAAGCGCGTGCTGTGGAAGCATGTGTTTCGTAACGCGTTGCTGCCGTTGATCGTCGGTTTCCCGGCGGCATTCATCGGTGCGTTTTTCACCGGCAGTCTGCTGATCGAGACACTGTTTTCGCTCGACGGACTCGGCCTGCTGTCGTACGAATCGGTGGTGCGGCGCGACTATCCGGTCGTGCTCGGCACGCTTTATCTGTTCACGCTGATCGGTCTTGCGACCAAGCTGATTTCCGATCTCTGCTATGTGTGGGTCGATCCCCGCATCCAATTCGAACAACTGGAGCGCTGATGAATCGAGCCCGTCTTTCAGCCGATGCGGCGGCGCGCACCGAACCGGCTCGCGCGTTCGTGTCACCCACGCCCGCGCGTCGCGTTTGGCAGCGTTTTCGCCAGCAGCGTCTTGGCTACTGGAGTCTGATTATCTTCGTCGTGGCTTTTGCAGCGAGCCTCGCCGGGCCGTTGTGGTCGAACGACAAGCCGCTTGTGGTGCGTTATGAAGGGCAGTTGTATTTTCCGATGTTCAAGACCTATGCGGAGACCACTTTCGGCGGCGACTTCCCGACGCCCGCCGACTATCTCGATCCGTATATCAAGCATCGTTTCGACACGCCGGGCAACTTCGCCGTGTATCCGCCGAACCGGTACTACTACGACACGCTGAATTACTTCTCGAAGGCACCGAACCCGGCGCCGCCGTCGCGCGATAACTGGTTCGGCACCGACGACCGTGGTCGCGATCTCTTCGCGCGTCTTCTGTACGGTTTTCGCGTGTCGGTGGAATTCGCGCTGGTGCTGACCTTGATCGGCACCGTGCTTGGGATTGCCGCGGGCGCCGTGCAGGGTTACTTCGGAGGACGTATCGACATCATCGGGCAGCGCCTGATCGAAATCTGGAGCGCCATGCCGGAGCTTTACCTGTTGATCATTTTCTCGTCGATCTTCGAGCCGGGGTTCATTCTGCTGATTGTGCTGCTGTCGCTGTTCGGCTGGATTGGCTTGTCCGATTACGTACGCGCGGAGTTTCTGCGCAACCGCCACCAGGATTATGTGCGTGCGGCACGAGCGATGGGCCTCTCGAACTGGCAGATCATGTGGCGGCACGTCTTGCCCAACAGTCTGACGCCGGTGATCACGTTTCTGCCGTTCCGCATGAGTGGCGCGATTCTCGCGCTCACCAGCCTCGACTTTCTCGGCCTCGGCGTGCCGTCGCCGACCCCAAGTCTCGGCGAACTGCTCGCGCAAGGCAAAGCGAATCTCGACGCATGGTGGATCTCGTTGTCCACATTCGGCGTGCTGGTTGCGATGCTGTTGCTGCTGACGTTCATGGGCGATGCCCTGCGCAACGCGCTGGACACCCGCATTTCCGATGCCATGCGTGCAGGAGGCAACCAGTGAGCGCCATGGTGGAGAACGACGCAAAACCGGCTATAACGCAGCCGCTGCTGGAACTCGATCGTCTGCACGTGACCTTCGGTGACACGGTCGCGGTGAACGACGTGACGCTCGCGATTCAACGCGGCGAGCGGGTCGCGCTGGTCGGCGAATCGGGTTCGGGCAAGAGCGTGACCGCGCTCTCGATCCTGCGTCTGTTGAGCGACGCGCAGGTGAGCGGGGCGATTCGTTTCGATGGCCAGGACCTGCTTGCGAAAAGCGAGCGTGAGATGCGCGGCATGCGCGGCTCGGACATCGCGATGATCTTCCAGGAGCCGATGACGGCCCTTAATCCGCTCTATACGGTCGGTGACCAGATTGCGGAGACGATCGTCGTACACGACGGCGTCACGGCGAACGAGGCGCGTAAGCGCGCAGTGGCGTTGCTAGGGCGCACGGGCATTGCCGAGCCCGGCAAGCGTGTGAACAGCTATCCGCATCAGCTCTCGGGCGGTCAGCGGCAGCGCGCGATGATCGCGATGGCGCTCGCGTGCCGTCCACGCCTGTTGCTGGCTGATGAGCCGACGACGGCACTCGACGTGACGATCCGCGCGCAGATCGTCGAGCTGCTGTTGGAGCTGCAACGCGACGAAGCCGAGAAGCGCGGTATGGCCGTGCTGCTGATCACGCACGACCTGAATCTGGTGCGCCATTTCGCGCAACGCATCGCGGTGATGGAGCAGGGCGTACTCGTGGAAAGCGGGTCGGTCGAGCAGGTGTTCGAGTCGCCGCAGCATCCGTACACGCAACGTCTGCTGGCGAGCCGCCCGCAGCGCACGGTGGTCCCTGTGCTGCCGATTTCGCCCGTGCTGCTCGAAGCGCGCGATGTCTCGGTCGATTTCAAAACGAAGCTGCCGGGCTTGAGCGGCTGGTTTCGCTCGGGGCACTTCCGCGCGGTTGCCGATGCGAACGTGTCGGTGCGCCAGGGCGAGACACTGGGGATCGTCGGCGAATCGGGTTCGGGCAAATCGACGTTGGCAATGGCCCTGCTCGGTCTGCAACGCACGGTGCACGGCGAGATCGAGTTTCAGGGCAGGGCGCTCGGCAGCTATCGCGGCGCCGAACAAACCGCCTTACGCTCGAATATGCAAGTTGTCTTTCAGGACCCGTTCAGTTCGCTGTCGCCGCGGCAAACCATTGAGCGGATCGTCGGCGAAGGGCTCGCGCTGCATCGGCCGCAAATGAGCCAGGAGGCGCGGCGCGACAAGGTGGTGTCGGTCCTGCGCGAAGTCGGTCTCGACCGTACAGTGCTGTACCGCTATCCGCACGAGTTCTCCGGCGGCCAGCGTCAACGAATTGCGATCGCGCGCGCTCTGGTGCTGGAACCACGCATCCTGATCCTCGACGAACCGACCAGCGCACTCGACGTGTCGATCCAGCAGCAGGTGCTGAAACTGCTCGCCGGGTTGCAACAGAAGTACAACCTCGGCTTCGTTTTCATCAGTCATGATCTGGCCGTGATCGGGGCGATGGCGCATCGTGTCGCGGTCATGCAAAATGGATCGATCGTCGAAAGCGGCGACGTTGAGCAGATTTTTGCGACACCGGCGCACCCTTACACCCGAAAGCTGCTGAAAGCGGCGCTTGACCACTGATTTTGCACTCTTTCACCAATTGGGTGCGTGTCTCGATTGTATTTTTCTATTTGTTTTGACACGTGAATACTTACTGGCTAGTATCGACCAAACTTTTTTCCGTAGCCCACTGATTTTTAGGCAAAAAATACCGACCAATGCAGCACAGAAACCTAACCCAGGCTTGCACGCGCGTCGTCGCCGGGATGTTCATTGGCGTCTTGATGGCAGCAGCTCCCGGCGCGTTCGCCGACGAAGTAAGCAGTTTTAATCAGAATGCCTCATATTCGACCCCCAGCGGGTCGAATTCTTTGTCCCCCCTCAATTCGCAATCGGCCGCTCCTGCCAGCGACGGCAGCGCCAAATCGTTCCTGTCCGGCATGGCCGGCAAAGCGGGCGACGTGGTGGTCGGCGCGCTGAACATGATCGGCGTTCGCTACCGTTGGGGTGGTAATACGCCCGATTCGGGGCTCGATTGCAGCGGCTTCGTTCGCTACGTGTTCCAGGACACGCTCGGTATGGCGCTGCCGCGTCGCGCTGAGGAAATGAGCCGCGTCGGCGAAAAGGTTCGCGTCAGCGACCTGAAGCCGGGCGATCTGGTGTTCTTCAATACGATGCGCCGCACGTTCTCGCACGTCGGCATCTACATCGGTGACAACAAGTTTGTGCATTCGCCTTCCACGGGCAGCACGATCCGCGTCGACGATATGGATAGCGGGTATTGGGAAAAGCGCTTTACTGGTGCACGCCGGATCGAGACGTCCTATCAGGAAGGCGAAGATCTGCGTAAGCGCGTGAATGCGTCGATCGGCGGCAACCAGTAACTGATTCAGCCCGCACCGGCGGTTTTGGTGCGACAAAAAAGCCTGCTTCGTTCGAAGCAGGCTTTTTGCGTTTGGGCGCTGACCGATATGGCACGGAATCTTCCGCGTGGCACGCCGGGTTGGGTAGGCGCTGCGTGCGTGACGACAACTGCAGCTCCCGCGCCCCGGCCGGTATAACCGGCTCGATCCTGCCGGGTTACACCGCGGCGCGGCTCGCGGCCATCTTGCGTTGCAACTCGGGCATCATCTTCGCCACGGCTTCCTCGCCGGCCAGGATCGCTGCGTTGCGCTGCGAGAAATCGCTGCCGCTCATCGCGGCCAGATTCGGCCTGATCACGACGTCGGCGTACTTGTCGAGCTCATAAGCCTTGATCGTCTGGCCCATGATCGTGAAAGTCTGCATCAGCACGTCGAACGAGCTGGCTGTGAGGCCGCTTTCCGGGCGCTGCGAGATGTCCACGGCGATCACAAAATCCGCGCCCATCTTGCGCGCGAATGAGGCGGGCACCGGACTCACCAGGCCGCCGTCCACATACTCGTGCCCACCGATCTTCACCGGCTCGAAAATCGACGGCACGCTGCATGACGCGCGCACCGCAATGCCGGTGTTGCCGCGCTGGAACAGGATCGGCTGGCCGGTCTTCAGATCGGTGGCGACCACGCCGAGCGGCTTGACCATCTTCTCGATCGGACGGTTGTTGAGCGTCGTATTCAGGTAGTTCTGCAGCGCGACGCCTTGCAGGAAACCGCGCGTGCGAAACGGCATCGCCCAGTCGCTGATCGACGCTTCGTCCATGGTCAGCGCGAGCATGTTCAGTGCAAAGCCGTTCATCCCCGAGGCGTATAGCGCACCCACCACCGAGCCCGCGCTGGTGCCGGCCACGAGATCGACCTGGATATTGCGCGCCTCGAGTGCCTTGATCACGCCGATGTGCGCGAAGCCGCGCGCGGCGCCGCCGCCTAGTGCAAGGCCGACGCGGATCGGCCGCTGCGGTTTGTCGAGTGGTGGCGGGTTGGCGGTGGGCGTGGTGGCGACCGGCGTGCTATCGGTCTTGCTGCCGCCAGTCGTAGTGCAGGCAGCGAGCACCGCGGAGGCGCATGCCAACGAGAAGTTGCGACGGGCTAGGCGAGGGGATGACGGTTTCAACGGGTTCTCCAGCAACGGCAGAGTCGGCGCGATCGGCGCAACCGGTGCCGCGATCAGGCGGATAGTCAAACGGACGGAATTGCCGCTGGCGATTCCATGCGCTGTGGTTCTATCCCCACCCGCAGCGCGCGCACATCATAAATCAAAGCTCCGGGCACGCGTCGGTCCGGTAATGAAACGTTGCAGAGGAAACGCTCAGGCCTGCCGAGGCGCGCTTCCCGCGCGTCTTGTGCGCTGCCAATGGCCATTCGGACGAGGGCAGGCATCGCGTGTTCGGAAGGTATAATTCGGCTCTCGCATTTATTTCCTTCGTGTCTGTGCAAGGCAGCTTTCTGCTGCATGGACGCGGTCCGCTGCCGCGCTTCACTGGCAATGTTCGCCACGGCGCCGGCGCCTGTCTTCCGAGTAACCGCTAATGACCACCTCCGTCCGTACCCGTTTCGCACCGAGTCCCACCGGCTTCATCCACCTCGGCAACATTCGCTCCGCGCTTTATCCGTGGGCGTTCGCGCGCAAGATGAAAGGGACCTTCGTGCTGCGGATCGAGGACACCGACGTCGAGCGTTCCAGTACCGAAGCGGTCGACGCCATTCTCGAAGGTATGGAATGGCTCGGCCTCGATATCGACGAAGGCCCGTTCTACCAGATGCAGCGCATGGACCGTTATCGCGAAGTGCTCAAGCAGATGCAGGACGCGGGGCTCGTGTACCCGTGCTACATGTCGACGGAAGAACTGGACGCCCTGCGCGAACGCCAGCGCGAGGCCGGCGAAAAGCCGCGCTATGACGGCACGTGGCGCCCGGAACCCGGCAAGGTCCTGCCGGAGCCGCCGGCCGGCGTGCAGCCCGTGCTGCGCTTTCGCAACCCGCTCTCTGGTGTAGTCGCATGGGACGACGCAGTTAAAGGCCGCATCGAGATCTCGAATGAAGAACTCGACGACCTCGTGATCGCGCGCCCGGACGGTACGCCGACTTACAACTTCTGTGTGGTGGTGGACGATCTGGACATGCGCATCACGCACGTGATTCGCGGCGACGATCACGTGAACAACACGCCGCGTCAGATCAACATTCTGCGTGCGCTCGGCGCCGAGCCGCCGGTTTACGCGCACTTGCCGACCGTGCTGAACGAGCAGGGCGAGAAGATGAGCAAGCGTCACGGCGCAATGAGCGTGATGGGTTATCGCGACGCGGGCTTTCTGCCGGAAGCGGTGGTCAATTATCTGGCGCGTCTGGGCTGGTCGCATGGCGACGCGGAGATCTTTACGCGTGAGCAGTTCGTCGAATGGTTCGATCTGGAGCATCTGGGCAAGTCGCCGGCTCAGTACGACCACGACAAGCTGAACTGGCTCAACGCGCACTACATCAAGGAAGCGGACAACGCGCGCCTTGCAGAGCTCGCAAAGCCTTTCTTCGCCGGGTTGGATATCGACGAAGCCGCCATTGCGCAAGGCGCCGATCTGACGTCGGTGGTGGGCTTGCTGAAGGACCGTGCGTCGACGGTGAAGGAAATCGCCGAGAACGCGGCGATGTTCTATCGCACGCCGGCGCCTGAAGCCGAGGCGCTCGAGCAGCACGTCACGGATGTCGTGCGTCCGGCGCTTGCCGATCTGGCCGCTTCGCTCAAAACGGTGGAGTGGACCAAGGAAGCGATCGCTGCGGCGTTGAAGGCAACGCTTGGCACACACAAGCTGAAGATGCCGCAACTGGCCATGCCGGTTCGTCTGCTGGTGGCAGGTACCACGCATACGCCGTCGATCGACAGCGTGCTTATGCTGTTTGGCCGCGATGTTGTCGTGAGCCGTATCGAAAAAGCGTTGGCTTAAGCGCGTTCGCATTTGCATTGAGAGGGTTTGCATGCGACTTGCGAAAAAAGTCGCATGCAATTGCGCAAAGGGTATTTACAAAGCGCAAATTGGCCTCTAAAATCTCGTTTCTGTTCTGCAAGGGGGGTATAGCTCAGCTGGGAGAGCGCTTGCATGGCATGCAAGAGGTCAGCGGTTCGATCCCGCTTACCTCCACCATCAGAGCAGAGTGAAGTGGTTCCGAAGTCTGGAGCTTGTAGCAAAAAAGACTTCACAAACCGCTGTAACGTAGTTAGAATATCGGTCTTTGCTGCTGACGAAACGAAATTAACGTCAATTAGCAGCAAGATAAAGACAGATCTGAAAAGATTATGTCCCCTTCGTCTAGAGGCCTAGGACATCACCCTTTCACGGTGAGTACAGGGGTTCGAATCCCCTAGGGGACGCCAAACATCAGCGTCGCTTGGTAGTAGTAAAGCAGCGCAGCTTGCAGAGAAAAAACCAACGCTCGCAAGTCATGATAGGCAAACTGGAGTGGTAGTTCAGTTGGTTAGAATACCGGCCTGTCACGCCGGGGGTCGCGGGTTCGAGTCCCGTCCACTCCGCCAGACAAAGCCCGTTCATACAAACCTGAACGGGCTTTTTCATTAAAGGTGTAAGCAGTACGTTGTCCCCTTCGTCTAGAGGCCTAGGACATCACCCTTTCACGGTGAGTACAGGGGTTCGAATCCCCTAGGGGACGCCAGGACATCGGCGTCGCTCGGTCAGTAGTATGAGCGGTGTAAGTGGTGAGTGAGCCAAGCTCATAAGCCACGGTGCAAAAATCTGGAGCGGTAGTTCAGTTGGTTAGAATACCGGCCTGTCACGCCGGGGGTCGCGGGTTCGAGTCCCGTCCGCTCCGCCAGATTTTAAGAAGCCCACTTCGAAAGAAGTGGGCTTTTTTTATTTCCGCAGCCGGTCCGCCTGGGTATCGTCCGGGTATGCTCGGGACAAACAGCCATTGCCAGCGCGCGCGGCCTGTTTTACCGTTGACCCGACTCATCTTCGTCGTTCCACCATGTTCGATCCAACCGAAGCTCCGTCACCGTTTCATCTGCGCCCGGCCAGCATGGACGATTTCGAGTTCGCCGAGGCGCTGACTCGCAATAACATGGGTGGCTACTATCACCGGCACCATCTGGTGTGGCGTGGCGATCTGTTTCTCGGCAGTTGGCGCGAGTCGGAGAATTTCATTCTCGAAGTGGACGGCACGCCGATCGGTGTGCTGCGCATCACCCAGGAAGGCGATTCGCTGCATATCCGCGACGTGCAGATTGCCGAAGGGCATCGGCGTCTCGGCGCCGGCACGTATCTGCTCGATATGTCGCATCAATGGGCGCGCGAGCGCGGGCTGCGCGAGTTGCAGTTGCGCGTGTTTGTCGACAATCCTGCCGCGCGGCTGTACCAACGCAAGGGGTACAAGCTGGCCGGGCCGCGTCTGGCGCAACTCGGGGCGATCCGTCATCTGGCGCGGCGCGTTTGACGCACTGCGGCGAGTGGCTGGCGGTTACGCTTTACGCCGTCACTTTTGCGCGGTCTCTTCGTCCGCCTCATTGCCGCCCCGATCCCCGCTCTCTACACGATGTTCAGCGCCACGCTCGATGAACGCTCGCGGACTTTCGCCGAAGGCTCGCCGGAACATCGCCGAGAACGCACTCTGACTCTGATAGCCAAGCTCCTGCGCCACATGTGAAAGTGGCCGTCCCTGGCTTAACAGCGGAATCGCGCGCGCGAGAAT
Organism: Paraburkholderia sp. GAS32; assembly: GCF_050434225.1. NCBI lineage: Bacteria > Pseudomonadati > Pseudomonadota > Betaproteobacteria > Burkholderiales > Burkholderiaceae > Paraburkholderia > Paraburkholderia sp. GAS32. The sequence continues at coordinate 25,239 of NZ_JBNPVS010000002.1, forward strand.
GGCCTGCTGACGCCATTGCGAAAAGCTCACGCCCAACTCCTGACGAAACAGCCGCGCAATCGTGCGCGTACTCGCCCCCACGCTTAACGCCCATTGTTCGAGCGACTCGCCGTGCGTCGGGTCCGCGTTCACAGCCTCGCACAACGCGCGCAAACGCTTCTCGTTGGGCATCGGCACGGACAGCGGCAGTGGCTCCGAACGCGTCAGTTCGTCTAACGCGAGCGCGCCTAGCAACTGTTCGCGCGTCGCCGAAATGCCAGGCGTATCGAGCGCTGCGATGACTTCGCGCAGCAGATCCGATACTTCGACCACGCGCGGCGTATCCAGTCCGGCCGGGACGGTGCTTTCGGTGATGTAGAGCGTGCGCAGAAAGGCTTCTTCGACTGCGACCACTTCGTGCGTCACGTGCGGCGGCACCCAGATCGCCCGGGATGGCGGCACCATCCACGTCGTGCCGGTCGTCGCGACCCGCAGCACGCCGCGTGATGCGTAGGCCACCTGCGCCCATGCATGCGTGTGTCGCGCGATGCGCCAGCCCGACGGCATCAGCCGCGAGCGCACGCGGATCGGGTGCGTTTGCGTGGGCTGGAATTCGGGTGGGATGTCGGCGAAGTGGACCTGGCTCGACAGGGCTGAGTCAGTGGACGAATTCATCTTGAAGATCGATCCAATGGATGGAACGCAAAAACTGCAGTGGGTGTAAACGCACAACGCGCAAGCAGGGAGCGCTCACGCACAGAGCCATCAAGCGCGGACCCCGAGAGCGCAGACCCGAAGGCACAGACCCAAAACCACCGCGAGCCTCTCATTGTAGGTGTTACGTCGGAGTCAACGTTGCATAATGTCCCGAGTACACGGATCCCGAGGAGAAGGTCATGAGTTTTGCAACCGCGGACTTGTGCGACGCACACGAGGACCAACTGGCCTTGGGCACACTGCGTGTGCTCGAACCGGTCTTTCATCTCTTCAGCCGTGCCGAGTGTTTCAGCGGCGAGGCGGTAACGCTAAAGGTGTTCGAAGACAACGCGCTCGTCCGCGCCACGCTCGAGGAGAAGGGCGCCGGCCGGGTGCTGGTCGTCGACGGCGGTGGCAGTCTTCGTTGCGCACTGGTGGGCGGCAACCTCGCGCAAATCGCCGAGCAGAATGGCTGGGCGGGCATCGTGTTGAACGGCTGCGTGCGCGACGCGCTGGAGCTCAATGAAGTCAATGTCGGCGTGGCGGCGCTGACGACCTGCCCACGGCGCGGCAAGAAGCTCGGCACCGGCGAGCGCGACGTGCCGGTGCAATTGCCGGGCGCACTGGTACGTCCTGGCGAGTGGATCTATGCGGATATCGACGGCGTGCTGGTGGCGAGCACGTCGTTGAACTGAACCCCGGCAACAGCCGAGGCAAGCCGAACCCATCATCAAGGAGAGCAAACGACGATGCAGACCGTTTTTGTATACGGCACATTGCGTGCCGGTGAAGTGAACGACCTCAGAGATGCTGCGGCGCGCAACGAAATCGCCGCGCCGAATTTTCTCGGCACGGCCACGGTGCGCGGCCATCTATTCGACTTCGGCTTGTATCCGGGCCTGGTGGTCGACGAAGCGGGCGTGGACGTCACGGGCGACGTCTACGAAATCGACGATGAACTGGTGGCGGTGCTCGACGAGATCGAAGCGGTGTATCCCGGCGTCGAAGATCGCTTCCTCGCGCGAGAAGTGATAGTGAAAGTAGACGGTAACGTCGTGAACTGCCGCTTCTATCCGGTCGCGCCCAATGTGGTGAAGGGTCACCCGGAAATCAGGTCAGGCGATTGGGTCGAGTATCGCAGCACGCGCTGAGGCGCGGCATAGCTAGCCCACGGCGAGCGCACCACGAGTACACGGCGCAAGCATAACGACCGCATAACGAGCACCTCGCGAGCACATAAAAAAACGGCCCGGCAGGCATACGCCTGTCGGGCCGCCCGGTCGGTCAGCCTTGCGACCCAGGCCGCTCTTTCATCTTGCGTGGCTGGTGAAAGCGGGCCTGGTACGACGTCGTTACTGCTCGTAAATGAGGCTCGTGCCTGAGGCCGTTCAGATAACTCAGATTTCCTCGTACAGCGGCAGCGTCAGGAAGTCGGTGAACTTCTCCGACGTCGACATCTCTTCGAAGATTTGTGCAGCGCGATCGTACGGCTTTGTATCCCCGCCGACTGCCTGCTTCACCTTGTCGAGTTCTTCTGCCGACAACTCGCGCACCAACTCGGCCGTGACCTTGCGGCAATCTTCGAGCTTGCCCTTCGGCGAGCGAATCCATTGCCACACTTGCGAGCGCGAAATCTCCGCGGTGGCGGCGTCTTCCATCAGGTTGTGAATCGGCACGCAACCATTGCCCGCGAGCCACGAACCCAGGTAGTGAATGCCGACGTTAATGTTGTTGCGCAAACCGCCTTCGGTGATCGGCGCTTCCGGGCGGAAGTCCGTCAGGTCGGAGGCCGTGACGAGCACGTCGTCGCGTTGCTTGCCGATCTGATTCGGCTTGTCGCCGAGCACCTTGACGAATTCTTCCATCGCGATCGGCACGAGGCCCGGATGCGCGACCCAGCCACCGTCGTAACCGTCGCCGGCATCGCGCGCCTTGTCCGAGCGCACACCACCCATTGCCTTGTCGTTCGCGGCCGGATCGTTCTTGATCGGGATCAGCGCGCTCATGCCGCCGATTGCCGGCGCGTTGCGGCGATGGCAGGTCTTCAGCAACAGCAGCGCGTACGCACGCATGAACGGCGAGGTCATCGTAATCTGCGAGCGGTCGGCGAGACAGAAATCGCGGTCGTTCTTGAACTTCTTGATCGCCGAGAAGATGTAGTCCCAGCGGCCGGCGTTCAGACCCGAGCTGTGTTCGCGCAACTCGTACAGGATCTCGTCCATTTCGAACGCGGCGACGATCGTCTCGATCAGCACGGTCGCGCGAATCGTGCCGCGCGGCACGCCGACGGCTTCCTGTGCGGCGAGGAAGATGTCGTTCCACAGACGCGCTTCCAGATGGCTCTCCATCTTCGGCAGATAGAAGTAGGGCGCCGTGCCGCGCGCAACCTGTTCCTTCGCGTTGTGAACCATGAAGAGCGCGAAATCGAAAATGCCGCCCGAGACGCGCTTGCCGTCCACCGTCACGTGCTTTTCGTCCAGATGCCAGCCGCGCGGACGCACGATTAGTGAGGCGATCTTGTCGTTCAGCGTGTACGACTTGCCGTTCTGTTCGAGCGAAATCGTGCGGCGCACCGCGTCCTTCAGATTGATGTGGCCGGTAATCTGGTTATCCCAGCTCGGCGCATTCGAATCTTCGAAGTCGGTCATGTACGAATCCGCGCCTGAATTCAGCGCGTTGATGATCATCTTGCGCTCGACCGGTCCTGTGATTTCCACGCGGCGGCATTGCAGATCTTGCGGCAGCGGCGCGATTTTCCAGTCGCCTTCGCGCACGCTTTTCGTTGCGGCGAGGAAGTCGGGGCGCTCGCCGGCATCGAGACGTTTGGTGCGTTCCACACGCGCCTGCAGCAGTTGCTGGCGGCGCGGTTCGAACGTGCGATGCAGCGCGGCGACGAGTTCGAGCGCTTCGCGGGCGAGGATCGCTTCATAGCCCGGCTTGATCTCAGCCGTGATTTCCATGCCCTGCGGCAGCGACAGCGATGATTGCGATGACAGCGGATTCGCCATGGTTTCTCCTTGGTCGGTCAGATTGCAAAGGTGCAAATGTTGAGATGCGGTTGAATTGCGTCGCGCGATCCTGGTGGTAGCCGTCATGCGCCAGGGCTGTGGCGTGTGCGGCTGCCACCGGGATTGCCGGTGTTGCCCGTGCCGCTATTGCGGCCGGGCGACGCGAGGGACTTCAGAAAAGCGAGCAGATCGTTCATGCCTCCGCCCGCGCCATGCGGCGTGACGCCCAGTTCTTCGGCCGGTGCGTTTTGCCGGTTAAGCCAGAAAGTTGTGAAGCCGAACCAGCCCGCGCCTGCCACGTCCCAGCCGTTCGACGACACGAAGACGATCTCGCGCGGTTCAGCGTTGAAGGCTTGCGTGCCGAGTGTGTAGGCCGCGGGCGAGGGTTTGTAGGCGCGTACCGTGTCGACGGACAGGACATGGTCGAACAGGCGCGTCATGCCGGCGCTCTTCACGGCGATGTCGAGCATTTGCGGATTGCCGTTCGAGAGGATCGCGAGACCGGGCCTTGTTGAACTTGCGCTTGCCCCGGCTTTGCCGCCCGCAGGCGCGGATGCGGACCCGGAAGATGCCGAAGGCGCGTCGCGCAACTGGCGCAGTGCGGGTACGGCATCGGGAAAAGCGGACAGGCACGCATATTCGTCCATCAGACGCTTCTCTGCCGCACGGCCCAGCGTGAGATGCAGTTTCTTGGCGGCGAAGCGCAAGGCGTCGAGCGTGATGTCCCAGAACGGCCGGTAATGTGCACCGGGTGCACCGGCCGGATCGGCGAGCGTACGCAACTGCGTGTATTCAATCTGTTTCTGGCGCCACAACTGCGAGAGCGCATCGCCGTGGCCCGGGAACATCTGCTCCGCGGCAGCGATCACCGAATGCACGTCGAAAAGCGTGCCGTATGCGTCGAAAATCACTGCTTTGGGGAAGGGTGTCGTTGTGGCCGACATTGCCGTGCACTCCTATCAGAGGTCAGGATGGATTGTATTAGTGATGCTCCACGCTAAAAAAGAGGCTAAACATCACTTGATCTTTTACTTTCATGCACCTAATCTGACGCGCACCGACCACTTTCCCGCACGACGCTCCCAAGGGGACTTCCTTCGAGGCGTCGCGGCTCCGCTCCCTATGGATCGTTTCAAGCAGATCGAGACTTTCGTTACCGTTGCGGCCAAGGGCAGCTTGTCCGCCGCGGCGCTCGCTGAGGGCGTCGCACCCGCGATCATCGGCCGCCGTATCGATGCGCTCGAAGAGCGTCTCGGCGTCAAGCTGCTGGTGCGTACCACGCGCAAGATCACGCTGACCTTCGAAGGCTCGGCTTTTCTCGAAGATTGCCAGCGCGTCATCCACGACATGCAGAACGCCGAGGCCAGCGTGTCGGCGGGCGGCGTAAAGGCGAGCGGCCATTTGCGGCTGTCGGCGCCGGCCGGGTTCGGGCGCCGGCATGTTGCGCCGCTGGTGCCGGCCTTCACCGTCGCGCATCCGGATGTGTCGATTACGCTCGACCTGTCCGACCGGTTGGTCGATCTCGTCAACGAGGGCTTCGACTGCGCTGTGCGCCTCGGCGAATTGCCGGATTCGTCGCTGGTGTCGCTCAAGCTCGGTGAGAACCGCCGCGTGTGCGTGGCTTCGCCGTCGTATCTGAGCCGGCGCGGTTCGCCGCATACGCTGGCCGATCTCGCGCATCACAACTGCCTCGCGCTCGGCGCGAGCGCCAACCAGCAGCGCGGCTGGATGTTCCAGCAGGGCGACAAGGTCGTGTCGATCAAGGTGTCCGGCACGATGGAATGCTCGGACGGCGCCGTGCTGCACGAGTGGTGCCTCGAGGGTTACGGGCTCGCATGGCGTTCGTGGTGGGAGGTCGGCACGGATATCGCGGCCGGCCGGCTGGTGAGCGTGCTCGACGAGTTCGCCGCGCCGCCGATCGGCATCCATGCGGTTTTTCCGCAGCGCCGGCATTTGCCGCTGCGGGTCCGGCTGTTTCTGGATTTTCTCAAGCATACGTACGGCCATCCTGATTACTGGGGCGAGGGCGGCTGAGTTGCGGCTGCGGCCCGGTGACCGGCGACCGGCGCAACGATCCGTATGCCGTCCTGCACAACCGCCACACACGACTCCCACGCGGACCGGCGCAGCGGGTTTCCGATATGCGGACAGACCCGCACGACGGCCTTGACCGCGTTTCTGCGACCTACAATCGATTGAAGCGGCTTTCAAGCCGCGCCTCGTGGGACGCTGACGCCGCACTGCATGCAGCCGGCGACGGAGGGCATCATGTTCAGGCACATCCTGGTTCCGACCGATGGTTCAGACCTGTCACGCAAAGCGATAGACGGCGCCATCGATCTCGCGCAGGCCGTCGGCGCTCGCGTTACTGCCTACGCGTGTCTGCCGCAATATCCGTACTCGCCGTTCTCCGACGTGGTGATCGAGCCGCCGGTCGAGTTTCTGCAGCGCAGCGAGCGTGAAGCGCAGGTGCACCTGAGAGAAGTGGAGTTGGCCGCGCGCCGCGTCGGCGTCGCGTTCGACAGTCGTACCAGCGTGCATCCGGCGCCGTACCTCGGCATCATCGAAGCGGCCGAGCAGGGCGGCTGCGACGTGATTTTCATGGCGTCGCATGGGCGGCGCGGTCTCGGTAGTTTGCTGATCGGCAGCGAGACGCAGCGGGTCCTGACGCATACGAAGATCCCGGTCATCGTGTACCGCTGAGGTGCGCACTCGCGATTCCCGTCGCGGGAAAAAACGGCATAGCAAAAAAAACGCGCCGACGATGAGGCCGGCGCGTCCTATGCTCGCCGCACAATGCGTTGTGCTGGCTTTGTTTGCACTACCGCCATCTCTCCCAGATTCCAGCCATCAGGGCAGACCGGCGTGCTTCGGCCCTGATGGCTGCTCCTCCCTGACAGCGGCTCTCTAACGGAGCCGCTTTTTTTCTGCCTTGCCGTTCCCGCGATCAGACCACAGGGTACTTAAGCGACCTTCTTGTCGAAGAACTGTTCGTCTTCCGTCGAACCGTGCAGCGCGGTCGTCGATGCATCGCGCTCGACCGTTTGCGTCACGGCGTCGAAGTAGCCGGTGCCGACTTCGCGCTGGTGCTTGACCGCGGTGAAACCCTTTTCGGCCGCAGCGAATTCAGCCTGCTGCATTTCGACGAAGGCGGTCATCTGGTTGCGGGCATAGCCGTGCGCCAGGTTGAACATCGAGTAGTTCAGCGCGTGGAAGCCGGCCAGCGTGATGAACTGGAACTTGTAGCCCATTGCGCCGAGTTCGCGCTGGAACTTGGCGATGGTTGCGTCGTCCAGGTTCTTCTTCCAGTTGAACGACGGCGAGCAGTTGTACGACAGCAGTTGATCCGGGAATTCCTTGTGGATCGCGTCGGCGAATTTCTTCGCGAACTCGAGGTCCGGCTTGCCGGTTTCGCACCAGATCATGTCGGCGTACGGTGCGTAGGCGAGGCCACGCGAGATAGCCTGTTCCAGACCCGGCTTCGTACGATAGAAACCTTCCACCGTGCGTTCGCCCGTCAGGAACGGCTTGTCGTTGTCATCCACGTCGGACGTGATCAGGTCGGCGGCTTCCGCGTCGGTGCGAGCCAGCAGCACGGTCGACGTGCCCGAGACGTCGGCGGCCAGACGCGCGGCGGTCAGCTTGGCGATGTTTTCGCGGGTCGGCACGAGCACCTTGCCGCCCATGTGACCGCACTTCTTCACCGAAGCGAGCTGGTCCTCGAAGTGCACGCCTGCGGCGCCTGCTTCGATCATGGCCTTCATCAGTTCGAATGCGTTCAGCACGCCGCCGAAACCGGCTTCCGCGTCGGCCACGATTGGGGCGAAGTAGTCGATATAGCCTTCGTCGCCCGGATTCTTGCCTTCCGACCACTGGATCTGGTCAGCGCGCGTCAGCGTGTTGTTGATGCGCTTGACGACGAGCGGCACCGAGTTCGCCGGGTACAGCGACTGGTCCGGGTACATTTCGCCGGCCACGTTCGCATCGCCCGCCACTTGCCAGCCCGACAGGTAGATCGCCTTCAGGCCGGCCTTGACCTGTTGCATCGCCTGGTTGCCGGTCAGCGCGCCGAGCGAGTTCACGAACGGCTCGTTGTTGACGCTCTCCCACAGCTTTTCCGCGCCGCGCTTGGCAAGCGTGTGCTCCACTTGCAGCGAGCCGCGCAGACGGATCACGTCTTCGGCCGTGTACGTACGCTTCACGCCTTTCCAGCGCGGATCGGTTTCCCATTGCTGTTGGAGTTGCTTGGCTTGTTGTTCGCGCGACATGGTGTGCTCCTTGGTTGCCTGTAATGAATGGATAGGTGACTCTGTCGACCAGAGTTGGCGCTTTAGCGCTTACTCTGGTCCCATGCAAGAAACTTGCGGTCTTCGTCGAAGCGGCAGGCCGTTTGAGGCGTTTCGTTTCGTGAAGTCTTATATAAGAGTCTAGGCAAATCGATCGCCGCGCAATAGCCGCCAAGGAGCGTTTTTCGAATATTTATTTTTGTTAAAAATCAAATGCTTGCATCACGCGTTTCGCATTAAGAAACGTCTTTTTCCATCTTGCAATAGGCCCTGTTGTGCCTTGCAGCACGATTTTTTACGACGCAAAAAAATTTTCCACATCGTGAAATTTCGCCGGTGCCCAAAGTGTGGACGAAAAAAAACCGGTGCCTGAGCACCGGTTTCTTTCGACTGACGGATGGCGCGGGGCCGTCCGGGTCTTTTCAGGCTGCCTTACGCGCTAAACGAGCCACGTAAGTAGGCTTGCCTGATGACTGCCAAGCAGTCGCTGCTTAGCTGCCGCGACGCGCCGTACGCGGGCCGTCGCTGCGGCGTGCGCCGTAGCCACCGTCACGCGAACCGCCGCCGAAGCGGCCTTCACGCGAACCGCCGCCAGCCGACTTGCCAGCCCAGCCGCCGCCATTGCCGCTACCGCTGCGCGAACCGCCGCCGTTACCAGCCGGCTTGCCTGCGCCGCTGCCGCTACCGAAGCGACGGCCACCGCCGTTGCCACCGCCCGGACGGCCACGGCCGCCAAAGCCAGGACGGCCACCGCCCGACGGAGCCGATTTACGCGGCTCGAAGCCTTCGACGACGTTGACCGGCAGCGGGGTGCGCACGAAACGCTCGATGCGCTTCAGCGCGCCTTGTTCCGCATGGTGCACGAGGCTCACTGCGATACCCGAGCGGCCAGCACGGCCGGTACGGCCGATACGGTGCACGTAGTCTTCAGCGAACTTCGGCAGGTCGTAGTTGAACACGTGCGTGATGCCCGGGATGTCGATACCGCGAGCGGCGACGTCCGTTGCCACCAGCACGCGCACACGGCGCTCGCGCAGAGCCTTGATCGTGCGGTTACGTGCGCCTTGCGGCAGATCGCCGTGGAGCGCTGCCGATTCGAAACCGGCGTCTGCCAGACGGCCAGCCAGTTGGTCAGCGTCCATCTTGGTCGCCGTGAAGACGATAGCCTGGTCGAGGCCCTCGTCGCGCAGCAGATGGTCGAGCAGACGATCCTTGTGATCGCGGTCGTCAACGTAGTGGACGGTTTGCGCGATGTTGGTGCGTTGTTCGAGGCGTTGAACGATCTCGATGCGTTCCGGATCCTTCAGCAGGCGGCCGGTCAGCGAGCTGATCTTGCCGTCGAGCGTAGCCGAGAACAGCATGGTTTGACGCGAAGCCGGCGTAGCGGCGACGATCGTTTCGATGTCTTCGATGAAGCCCATGTCCAGCATGCGGTCGGCTTCGTCGAGCACGAGGATCTGCAGTTGCGACAGATCGATACGGCCGCGTTCCAGGTGGTCGATCAAACGGCCCGGCGTAGCAACCAGGATTTCCGGGTTCTTTGCCAGCAGCATCAATTGTTGACCGTAAGCGACGCCGCCCAGAATGCTGACGGTGCGCAGACGCTTGAGGTGCTTGCCGTACGTGGCAGCGGCGGTGGTGACCTGCATCGCGAGTTCGCGGGTCGGCGTCAGAACCAGCATGGTCGGACGGGCAACCGGTTGCGGACGGCGCGTGCGGGCACCGTCAGCCGGACGCGGTTCACGCGGCTGGCTGGCTTGTGCTTTTTGCAGTTGCGAAAAACGTTCGATGGCGGGCAGCATGAACGCGGCGGTCTTGCCCGAACCGGTCGGGCTCGAGACCATCAGATCGCGGCCGGCGATGCCAGCGGGGATCGCGCGTTGCTGAACCGGAGTCGGGTTTTGATAACCAGCGGCGGTCAGGGCGGAGACGACATCCGCGGAGAGACCGAGCGACGCGAACGACGGGCCGGTCGGCGCTGCGGCTTCTGCGGCGACAGCTTCCGGAGCGGCAACAACTGCGGCTTGTGCGGGAGCGTCGGCGAAACCGAGAGCTTGATCGGCGATGGCGTTCAACGGGCTGCTGGGGGTATTGCTCGAAGTCATGAGAATCCTTGGTACACAGGGAATTAAAACGTCGGCGCCAATCGGCATACCCAAGTCGTCGGATTCAGCGAGCAAAGAAGCAGCGAGCAAATCGAAAAACGGGGGCAGCTCGCGACAATGAAGGCGAGCTTTTCGTTAGAAGCTGTATCGGATGCGACATGCCAACACGGCGTGCCGCCAGCCTGGGACATGATCGCCCGTAGGGGGCTAGGCAGGAGGGGACAGGTTCTAAACTGGATTGGAGCTAAACGCTACGAGGCGCTGCGCCGCAAAGGCCGCTAGAGGAAAGCCGGGCAAAGCAGTGAAGCGCAGGCAGCATTGTATAGGGTTTTGTTGCACTGCGCCACTGTTAGGAAGTTTCCTGGCGGAAAACTTTCGTTTGGCTGCCCGAATAGGCTTAAGGAGTCGGCCCGCTGGGCCTACACCTAAGGACTTGGCCGCGGGGCTGCCGCGGCCTGCCGTTCCGACGGCGGATTTAGCCGCAGGGTCAGATTCAGGCGGCGGTGCCGCTCTTGAGGGCTTCGATCAGTTCGACGTATTGCTGCTTTGCGGCGTCCGGCGCGGTGCCTTTGAGCGCGGCCCACGCATCGTACTTGTATTTGCCGACGATATCGGTGAAACCGGGTTTGTCGCCGTGGACGTCGCCGTCGATGGCCTGTTTGTAGAGGGCATAAAGGCGCAGAAGGGTAAGGTTGCCCGGACGCTCGGGCAGTTGCTTGGCATCTTCCTGAGCCTGGACGAATTGCGCGTTGATGTCTGTCATGGTGGTTTTTGCCCGGCTGGCGGGGTTGGTTCTGGCTGGGCCGATGATCATAGCAACTGCATGCGGCGGCGGGGCCGAGGGCTTATTCCAAACATTCTTGCCCGCCCGGCAGGCACACCCAAAACCGCATCTGCACGCGCCGTGCCGATTACAATACGGTCCATGACTCAAACTGTGCTTCTTGCTCTCGATACCTCGACCGAATTCTGCTCGGTAGCGCTCCTGTCCGCCGTCGGCGGCGCGGCGAGCCAGACAGCGGACCAAGGCAACGCCGAACCACGGATCTGGATGCGCCACGAGCAAACCGGCGCAGTCTCCAGCACGCGCCTCTTGCCCGCCATTCGCGAACTTTTCGACGAAGCCGGCCTGAAACTGGCGGACTGCCACGCCATTGCTTTCGGCTCCGGCCCCGGCTCATTCACAGGTCTTCGCACCGCGACCGGCGTTGCTCAGGGCCTCGCATTCGGCCTGAACCTGCCGGTCGTGCCGGTCAGCACGCTGCTGGCCTGCGCGGAAAGCGCAAGGCTGCGCGATCCGTCGGCGACCCGCGTGCTCGCCGCGCTCGACGCCCGGATGGACGAAATCTATTGGGCCGACTACGCCTGGGACGCCGCCCTTGGCGAATGGCGCACGCTACAGGCGGCTTCGCTCGACGCGCCGGAACGGCTCGTGTTGCCCGACGTCCCCTTCACCCTGGCGGGCAATGCTGCTGCGGCCTTCGGCGCGCGGCTGCCCGCTGTCGCGGCTGCGCGAACCGTCGACGGCGAAGCACTGCCGCATGCTGTGCCGCTCGCGCACGCGGCGTTGCGCGCGTTTCGCGCCGGCCGCACCGTGCCCGCGGATCAGGCCGCGCCGGAATACATTCGCGACAAGGTTGCCCAGACTACGGCGGAACGCGTCGCTGAAAAAGCCGCCAAGGCCGAGCAAGCTGCGAGGGTGGCGCATGAAGCGGATCAAGGTGAGGGCCGGCAATGAGCGGGGTGTTGCTGGCGGACCGTTATATGTCGCCGATGACCGAAGCCGATCTGGACGAGGTCGCTGCCATCGAAAAGATTGCCTACGAATTCCCCTGGAGTCGCGGCAATTTCGGCGACTCGCTGCGCAACGGCTACTTCGGCATCTGCATGCGTCACGTAACCGGCTCGCTGATCGGCTATTGCGTGCTGATGCCGGTGGTCGATGAAATGCATCTGCTCAATTTGTGCGTGACGCCCGCCGCGCAAGGTGCCGGCGCCGGGCTCGCGCTGCTGCGTGAGGCGGTGCGCGTTACGCGCGCCGAAAAACTCGACGGGCTGTTGCTCGAAGTGCGGCCCTCGAATCACCGGGCGATCCGGCTTTACGAGCGCTTCGGCTTTGCGTCGATCGGCCGGCGCAAAAACTATTATCCGGCGCGGCATCGCAGCCGGGAGGACGCCATCGTGATGCGTTTCTCGTTTGCCACGGAGGGCGCAGATGGCGCTGCATGAATCGGTACTGGAAGAGTTCGGGCTCGCGCCGCTGTGGGTGCGTCGCGGGATGTCGGCGGCGCAGGAACCCGCAGTCGAAGCCGGTGCCGAGCAGGGCGGTGCTGGGTCGGCGGACCAGATAGCGCGTCGCGACGATTCGCGGATGGCGGGGGGTGAACCATCGTCGTCCACGCTCGCTCAGGATGGCTGGGACGCTGCGCAGCCCGCGATGCGAACCGGCGAAGCTCGACAAGGCGAGCGCCTTGCTCCCCCGGCGGAGGAGCCGCAGCGACGCATGCAGGCGCCGGCCGTAGCGCGGCAGCCATCGCAGCAGGCTCGTACACCCGAGCCGCCGGCGTTCGACGCTCCACCCGACGACGATTTCGCATGGTTCGACGATCAGCCGGCCCACGCTCCCGTTGAAGCGCGCCGCGAGGCGCCCGAGCCCTCATCGATCCAGACGCTCGACTGGGACGCGTTGAGCCAGCAGGTCGCCGCGTGTGAACGCTGCCGCCTGTGCGAGAAACGCACGAACACGGTATTCGGCGTCGGCGATCGCAACGCCGACTGGATGCTGATCGGCGAAGCGCCGGGTGAGAACGAGGATCGCCTGGGCGAGCCGTTCGTCGGCCAGGCGGGCAAGCTGCTCGACAATATGCTGCGTTCGCTGACGCTCGCGCGCGACAGCAACGTCTATATCGCCAACGTAATCAAGTGCCGCCCGCCGGGTAACCGCAATCCCGAGCCGGACGAAGTCGCGCGTTGCGAGCCTTACTTGCAACGCCAGGTCGCGCTGGTCAAGCCGAAAGTGATCGTCGCGCTCGGCCGTTTCGCCGCCCAAAGTCTGCTCAGGACCGAAGCGAGCATTTCGTCGCTGCGCGGCCGCGTGCACGAATACGAAGGCGTGCCGGTCATCGTCACCTATCACCCTGCGTACCTGCTGCGCAGCCTGCCCGACAAGGCGAAGGCTTGGGCGGACCTGTGCCTCGCGCGCGACACGTGGCTCGCGGCGGGCGGCGTGCCGTCCAACGCGGCAAAGTGACGGACGCGAACGGACCGGCGGCGCGCTTCGCCGCCGCACCCGCACCCGGCACATCCGCGGCGGTCCTCGGGAACCTGCTCGATACATTGCGCGAACCGGCCGTGCGCGATCTCGCGTGGCTGCTGCTGAGCGCCGATTTGTTGCGCGCGCAACCACCGGTAGGTGCGCTTGCCAGTCCTTTCGACACGCAACAGGAAGCTGACGCAACCGTCGACTGGTTACGCGCGCTGGACGCCGATCCGGCCGACCTGCACCGCGATCTCGCCGCGACGCGTATCACGCGTCTTGGCCGCTACGCCGAACGGCTGCTCGGATGGTTCCTGCAACATGGACCGGCGGCGCGGCTGGTCGCGGCCGGCGTGCCGTTGCGACGCTCGGGCGTCACGCTCGGTGAATGCGATTTTCTCGTGCAGAAGCAGCAGGGCACGCGTCTGCATTGGGAGCTGGCGGTGAAGTGCTATCTGCATGCGGGCGAAAGCCGTGCGCAGTTGACCACGCAGTCGGTGGCGCGCCTGGCCGACTACGTCGGCCCGAATCTCAAAGACCGCTTCGATCTGAAGCTCGCGCATGTGCTGAATCATCAACTGCCGTTGAGCGCACGGGAAGAGTTCGCATCGGTCGGTCATGCAGGGCCGTGGACGCCGCAGATGTTCATCAAAGGCTGGCTGTTCTATCGTGCTGGCGAGACGCCGGTCGATCCTGCGGAGCTCGATCCGTCGCATGGACGTGGCTGGTGGGTGACCCGCAGCGAATGGACAGACTTTGCCGAGGCGCATGCGCAAATGTGGCGTGTGTTGCCACGGTTGGAATGGCTCGCGCCGCGGCGGCATAAAGAGAGTGAAGCCCAGGCCGCAGGGTTTGCTTTCGTCGCTCAACAGATGCTTGCTGAACAGACATCACATCAGCATGGACCAACGATGGTCGCGGCGTTCGCCAGCGACGGCGTGGGCACGGTTGCAGAACTTTCGCGCGGCTTCATCGTGCCGGACGATTGGCCAGAACAGGCGCAGATCTACGCGCGGAAGTAGCATAGCCATGCGCGCCCCTGTCTCAACCCCTCACCACCACCGATAAAAATGATGAACCGGCCCGACGCCGCTACCGACGTCCAGCCGGTCGCTCGCCTGCAACGCGCCGGTCAGATAGAGCTTGGCGTCGGCGACCGCGCTCGCCAGATCGGCGCGCTGCGGAATCAGTGCAGCAATCGCCGACGACAACGTGCAGCCCGTCCCATGCGTATTCTTCACCGGCACGCGCGGGCCGCCCAGGCGCAGCGTGCCGCTGTCCTCTACGAGCCAGTCCGGACTGTCCGCCGCGCTCAAATGGCCGCCCTTCATCAGCACCGCCCGCGCGCCAAGCGCACGCAACGCTTCGCCTTGTTCGACCATGCCGGCTTCGTCGGTGGCAGCTTGCACGCCTAGCAGGGCCGCGGCTTCCGGCAGATTCGGCGTCAGCAGATCGGCGAGCGGCAGCAACTCGTCGCGCACCGCAGCGACCGCATCCGGCAGCAGCAGCGCGTGATTGCTCTTCGAAATCATCACGGTGTCGAGCACGACGTGCTTCGGCTTGTGCCGCCGCAACGCATCGGCGACCGCACGCGCGATGCCTGCATTCGCCAGCATGCCGATCTTCACGGCATCGATACGGATGTCGTCGAACACCGCATCGAGTTGCGCGGTAATGAAGGCGGGCTCCGGCGCATGAATCGCCGTGACGCCACGCGTGTTCTGCGCGGTGAGCGCGGTGATCACGCTTGCGCCGTAAGCGCCGAGCGCCGAGAAAGCCTTCAGATCGGCTTGAATGCCGGCGCCGCCGCCGGAATCGGAACCGGCGATCGTCAGCACATTGGGAATGGGTTGAGTCATGGCAAAGCGAGGAAAGGGGGAAGGCGCGGGCACTACTAAGAACAGTGCCCGCCGCGGGTCAGTGCTTGACTTCGCCGATCAGCGCAACCGAGTCGAACGCGCGCTGATTCGCCTGGTGGCGGCGCATCACGAACCACATCATCACGCAGACGAAGGTGCCGAATAGCACGATCACCGCCGTGACCGGCACGTCGAGCCACACCAGCACGGCGTACAGGCACAGCATCACGAGCACCGAGAGATTTTCGTTGAAGTTCTGCACGGCGATCGAGTGCCCCGCCGACAGCAGCACGTGGCCACGATGCTGGAGCAACGCATTCATCGGTACGACGAAAAAGCCCGACAGGCCGCCGACGACCATCAGGAAGATATACGCGACTATCAGATAGCCCGGCACATGCACGCGGCCGAAATACAGGCCCCAATGCGTGGGGAAGAGATCGCGTGTATAGAAGGCCATCAGCATGACAGCGATGCCCATCATGATGCCGACCGGAAGCACCGACAGCGACTTCCTCAACGGCACGCGCGAGGCTGCGTAAATCGCACCGACCGCCACACCCACTGCAACCACCGCCTGCAGAATCGCGGCTTCCGAAAGCGACATGTTCAGCGACACCTCGGCCCACTTCAGCACGATGAATTGCAGCGTCGCGCCGGCGCCCCAAAAAAGCGTGGTGACGGCGAGCGAGATCTGGCCGAGCTTGTCGCGCCACAGCACGAGAAAGCAGTCGGCGAAATCGGTGACCAGCTTGATCGGCCCGCGTTCCTGTTTCGGATAGCGCGCGCCGGTGTCGGGAATGCGCAGATTGAAGAGCGCCGCGATCACGTAGATGGCCATGATCACCAGCATCGCCGCTTCAGCGGGCGTGTTGACCGTGGGGATGTGGTGCCTGAGGATCGGTGCGGCAATGTGCGGGCTGATGAGCGCGCCGCCAAGCACGGTGCCGAGAATGATCGAACCGACCGTGGTGCCTTCGATCCAGCCGTTCGCGGCGACCAGCCGCTCAGGCGGCAGCAGTTCGGTGAGAATCCCGTACTTGGCCGGCGAGTAGGCCGCCGCGCCAAAGCCGACGATGCCATAGGCGAGCAACGGATGCGCGCCCACCAGCATCGTGATGCAACCGACTACTTTGATGGTATTGGTGACGAACATCACCTGTCCCTTTGGACGGGAGTCGGCGAAGGCACCCACGAAGGCGGCCAGAACGACGTACGACAGCACAAAGAACAACTTGAGCAGCGGCGTCATCCAGTTCGGGGCGTGAAGATCTTTCAGCAGTGCGATAGCAGCGATCAGAAGCGCATTGTCGGCCAGCGACGAAAAAAACTGCGCGGCCATGATGGTGTAAAAACCTTTTTTCATCTGATGCGATGCTGTCCTCGCTGCGGTCTGTCCGCCCCGGCCGTGTGCAAAGCGTCCGGGCTTATACCGTTCGAAATGGGTTGTGCGCACGGCTTTATATCATGAAAATAGCTGGATTCGGACTAGCAGAATCCTTGATCGCACCGCCCAGCGGGCTGCCGAGCACTGAAAACGCCCTGTAAGCTCCTGATTCGCAAGCGTCTTTACGAAAATTACCCATGCCGCGCCCCCTCTCAGCCACGATTCACACTGCCGCACTCGCCAATAACCTCGCCGTCGCCCGGCGCTACGCACCAAAATCCAAGATCTGGGCCGTGGTTAAGGCAAACGCCTATGGGCACGGCCTCGCGCGTGCTTTTCCCGGCTTGCGCGCAACCGACGGCTTTGGTCTTCTCGACCTCGAAGAAGCGGTGAAGTTGCGTGAATTGGGCTGGGCCGGCCCGATTCTGCTGCTCGAAGGCTTTTTTCGTCCGACCGATATCGACGTGATCGACCGCTACAGCCTGACCACGGCGCTGCACTCGGACGAACAGCTACGCATGCTCGAAATGGCGCGCCTGTCCAAGCCCGTCAATATCCAGCTCAAGATGAACACCGGCATGAACCGCCTCGGTTACACGGTGGAAAAATTCCGCTCCGCGTGGGAGCGCGCGCGGGCCTGCCAGGGCGTCGGCCAGATCACGTTGATGACCCATTTCTCGGACGCGGACGGCGAACGCGGCGTCGCCCATCAGCTCGAAGCGTTCGAGCGCGGCGCGCAAGGCATTGCCGGCGCGCGCAGCCTGTCGAATTCGGCGGCCACGTTGTGGCATCCCGAAGCCCACTTCGACTGGGTCCGCCCGGGCATCATCATGTACGGCGCGTCGCCCTCGGGCGTGACGGCCGCGATCGCCGGCACTGGCCTGCAACCGGCCATGACGCTCGCCTCCGAACTGATCGCCGTGCAGACGCTCGCCGAAGGTCATACGGTCGGTTATGGTTCGGCGTTCAAGGCGCGCGGCGCGATGCGCATCGGTGTGGTGGCCTGCGGTTACGCGGACGGTTATCCGCGGGTCGCGCCGGAAGGCACGCCGGTGATCGTCGACGGCGTGCGTACGCGGATCGTCGGACGGGTGTCGATGGACATGTTGACTGTCGACCTGACGCCAATCCCGACCGCCAACGTCGGCTCGCGCGTCGAGCTGTGGGGCACGTCACTACCGATCGACGACGTTGCCCAGGCGTGCGGGACGATCGGCTACGAGCTGATGTGCGCGGTGGCGCCGCGCGTGCCGGTGCGCGCGGAGTAAGGCGGCACTGACGTGCGGGCCGCCGTGCTGGCATGCTGGCCAGCCGTGCTGGCGGTCTCAATGACGCTGCAAAGACAATCCCAAAGACGGTCGCAGTGAGGTCCCCGGCGAGCTGGAGCTGCTCAGCGAGGACCCCAGCGAGCGCATCAATCCAAAGAACAGCAACACAGGCAAGGGCGCGTGGCTAAACAGAAGACGTTGTACATCTGCAGTGAATGTGGCGGGCAGTCGCCGAAGTGGGCCGGGCAGTGCCCGTCATGCAACGCGTGGAACACGCTGGTGGAATCGGTCGCGGAGGCGCCGTCCACGCATCGCTTCCAGTCGCTCGCGAAGAGCGCGCCGGTGCGGCGTCTCGCCGATATCGACGCGTCCGACGTGCCGCGCTTTTCGACCGGCGTCAGCGAGTTCGACCGTGTGCTGGGCGGCGGTCTCGTGCCGGGCGGCGTGGTGCTGATCGGCGGCGATCCGGGTATCGGCAAATCGACGCTGCTGCTGCAGTCGCTCGCGGAAATTGCAGCGGACAAACGCGCGCTTTATATCAGCGGCGAAGAATCGGCCGCGCAGATTGCGTTGCGTGCGCAACGACTTTCGTTGCTGGAGCCCGGCTCGAAGGCGAGCGAGCTGCAACTGCTGGCGGAAATCCAGCTCGAGAAAATTCAGGCAACCATCGCCGAGCAGCGGCCGGACGTCGCGGTGATCGACTCGATTCAAACCGTTTATTCCGACGCGCTGACCTCAGCGCCGGGTTCGGTCGCGCAGGTGCGCGAGTGCGCGGCGCAATTGACGCGCATCGCCAAACAGTCGGGCACCACGATCATCATGGTCGGCCACGTGACCAAGGAAGGTGCGCTCGCCGGGCCGCGCGTGCTCGAGCACATCGTCGATACGGTGCTGTACTTCGAGGGCGACACGCATTCGTCGTTCCGGTTGGTGCGGGCGATCAAGAACCGCTTCGGCGCGGTCAACGAACTGGGCGTGTTCGCGATGACCGAGCGCGGTCTGCGCGGCGTGGCCAATCCGTCGGCGTTGTTTCTGTCGCAGCACGAGCAATCCGTGCCGGGGTCGTGCGTGCTGGTGACGCAGGAAGGCACGCGGCCACTGCTGGTCGAAGTGCAGGCGCTGGTGGATGCGGCCAACGCGCCGAATCCGCGGCGCCTGGCGGTGGGGCTGGAACAGAACCGCCTCGCGATGTTGCTGGCGGTGCTGCACCGGCACGCCGGCATCGCCTGTTTCGACCAGGACGTGTTCCTGAACGCGGTGGGCGGCGTCAAGATCACCGAGCCCGCCGCCGACCTCGCCGTGCTGCTCGCGATTCATTCTTCGATGCGCAACAAGCCGCTGCCCAAGGGGCTGGTCGTATTCGGCGAAGTGGGCCTCGCCGGCGAAATCCGGCCGTCGCCGCGCGGTCAGGATCGTCTTAAGGAAGCGGCCAAACTGGGCTTTTCGGTCGCGGTCATTCCGAAGGCCAATGCACCGAAACAGCCGATTGAAGGCTTACAAGTTGTTGCGGTGGAACGGATCGAACAGGCCATCGATCGGGTCCGCACGCTTGACTAGACGGGGTTCCGGCGCCTGCGGGCGCCTGTCCGTCCGTAATGGCCAGTAAATATCTCCATATTGGCTGTAACCTACCCGACATTCCTTTTTCCTAAGCTGGCAGGGTATTGCATCCCTTCTGATGCCCGAAAAAGGATCGCGCCTTGAAACAGTCATACGAAACCACGGCCGAGCGGCCCATGCAGGTGCGCGGCTGCCGCGTCTCCGAGCCGATTCGCCAGCCTTGGGGTGGTGCCTGCCGGATTGTCGAGTGGATCGACACGACCGGGCAGATTTCGCGCCGGGTGGTGGCCGAAGATGTTACCGCCGCCGAAGTGCGCGCAACGATCAACCGTCACGTGGAAGGCCGCAAGCATGTCCTGTACGACGACGAAAAAACGCCGCGCCAGGTTTTGCCGCGTCAAACGGCGGTGCGGCGCTGAGGTTTTGCACGGCGGGGTAGCGCTTAACCGTTCTGGCCTTCGGTCATCGCCGCGTACGCCTCGCGGTTGAACAGCGGATGCTGCGCGGCTTCCGCCGGCGTCAGCACCGGCGAGACGCAGCAGTCCAGCGATTCCAGCAGCAACACCCATTCCTCCAGCGGCCGCTTGACGATCAGCTCGGCCAACTCCTGCGTCAGCGCGGCGGCGTCCGGGCCGCCGATTGCCTGGCCGAGGCTCCAGTGCCGCGTCGCCCATTCGGGCCGGTCCAGCGCCATGCACAGCGTTTCCCAGAATTTCAGCTCGAGCGCGCCGACCGCGAGCCAGCGATTGTCGAGCGTCCGATACAGGTTGTAGCAGGGCACGCCGCCGTTCAGCAGACTGGCGCCGGCCGCAGGCGCGGCGCCCTCATTGGCGAGCGCCACTTGCGCGACGACGTTGTGCGCATAGGTGGCGTGCGTCATCGATACGTCGACGAAGCGGCCTTCGCCGCCACGCGACACATGCCATAGCGCGGCGAGAATCTGCGTCACCGCGCTCAACGCGCCGCCAAGCAGGTCGGCAATCTGGAAATTCGGCAGGATCGGTGTGCCGTCGCGGCTCGCCAACTGATCGAGCACGCCCGCGTAGCCGATGTAGTTCAGATCGTGACCGGCATGGTCGACAAACGGACCGCTGGCGCCGTAACCGCTGATCGCGCAGTACACCAGCCTCGGATTGAGCGCGCGCAGGGTTTCGTAGCCGACGCCGAGGCGCTCCATCACGCCGGGCCGGAAACTTTCGATCAGCACATCCGCTTCGGCCGCCAGCGCGCGCAAGACATTGCGTCCCGCATCCGATTTGAGGTCGAGGCGCGTCTCGCGCTTGCCGCGATTCACCAGCCGGTAAAACGCGCCGGGGCGGCCTGCCACGCGGTCGCCGGACGACTGCATCATCGTGCGGGTGGGGTCGCCTGCGCCGGGCGCTTCGATCTTCAGCACGTCGGCGCCGAGTTCCGCTAGCCGCAACGCGGCGACCGGACCCGGCAGCAGGCGCGTCAGGTCCAGCACGCGCAGCCCTTGCAGCGGAGCAGGTGCTGCCGCGGATGACGGCGCAACCGATGGCGCGGCTGAAGCAGCAGATGACGACTCAGTTGAAGACGCAGATGTGGACGCAGACGAGCTCACGGGTGACAAGGGCTACCTCCGATCGATGCCGGCGCGGACCGCGAACAGCCTGCCGCTAGCCGATTTGTTCGAGTTCCTCATGAGTCTCGAGCCATTCGGCTTCGAGCGTTTCGAGGCGCGCGTTCACATCTGCCTGACGGCGGATCGCCTCCGTCAGTTTGCTCTTCTGCTCGGGCTCGTAACTGGCCGGATCGACGACGAACGCATCTAGCGTCGCCTTTTCCGCGTTGAGCGCGTCCATTTCCTTTTCGATCTTCGTGATGCGGCTTTGCAGCGGCTTTTTCAGGTGCGCGAGCTTCTGACGCGTTTCCGCTTCCAGACGGCGTTGCTCCTTGCGATTGACGCCGCCGTCTGTGCTATCCGCACCGTTCGATGCCGTGCCCGCCTTGAGCGCCGCGCGCTGGTCGGCGGCATGTTGCAGCAGCCAGTCGCGGTAGTCGTCGAGATCGCCGTCGAACTCTTGCAGACGATGCTTGGCGACCAGCATGAACACGTCGGTGGTGGCGCGCAGCAGATGCCGGTCGTGCGACACCAGAATCAGCGTGCCCTCGAATTGCGCGAGCGCCATGGTCAGCGCGTGACGCGTTTCGAGATCCAGGTGGTTGGTCGGCTCGTCGAGCAACAACAGATTCGGCTTTTGCCAGATGATCAGCGCGAGCGCCAAACGGGCTTTTTCGCCGCCCGAGAAGGGCGCGATTTTCGCGGTCGCCATCTCGCCGGAAAAGTTGAAACTGCCGAGGAAGTCGCGCAATTCCTGTTCGCGCGTATCCGGTGCGAGACGCGCCAGATGCTGTAGCGGCGTGTCGTCCGGACGCAGCGTTTCGAGCTGATGCTGCGCGAAGTAGCCGATGCGCAGGCCTTTGCCTTCGCGCACATGGCCGCCGAGCGCTTCGAGCGTGCCGGCGAGCGTCTTGATCAGCGTGGATTTGCCCTGACCGTTCGCGCCGAGCAGGCCGATGCGCTGACCGTTCTGGATCGACAGCATCACATGGTCGACGATGGGAATTTCGCCATCTTCACCGCGATAGCCGCAGCGCACGTCTTCCATCACCATCATCGGATTCGGTGCGGAATCGGGCGTGCGGAATTCGAACGTGAATGGCGAGGACGCATGCGCCGGCGCGATCATCTCCATCTTTTCGAGCGCCTTCACGCGGCTTTGCGCCTGCCGTGCCTTGGTGGCCTGCGCCTTGAAACGATTGATGTAGCTCTGCAGATGTTCGACCGTGCGCTGTTGTTTCTCATACGCGCTTTGCTGCAAGGCGATCTGTTGCGCGCGCAGGATTTCGAACTGCGAGTAGTTGCCGCCATAACGCTTGATCTGCTGATGCTCCAGATGCAGCGTGACGTTGCAGACAGAATCGAGAAATTCGCGGTCGTGCGAGATCACGATCAGCGTGCCCGGATAACGGTGCAGCCAGTCTTCGAGCCAGACGATCGCGTCGAGATCCAGGTGATTGGTTGGTTCGTCGAGCAGCAGCAGGTCGGAGCGGCACATCAGCGCCTGCGCCAGATTCAGCCGCATGCGCCAGCCGCCCGAAAAGCTGCTGACCGGTTCGCGCGTTTGTTCGAGCGTGAAGCCGAGGCCGAGCAGCAAGGCCTCGGCGCGGGCGGGCGCGGTGTAGCCGTCGGCGTCCGCGAACGCGGCGTGCGCTTCGCCTTCCGCGGCGCCGTCATGCGCGGCGGAGGCTTCGGCGATGCACGCTTCAATCGCACGCAGGGCAGCGTCGCCGTCGAGCGTGTAGGCGAGGGCGGTCTTGTCCGCGGCGGGCGTTTCCTGCGCCACGTGGGCGATCTGCCAGTTCGGCGGGATCGAGAAATCGCCGCCGTCGGCGTGCAGTTCGCCGAGCAGAACGGCAAACAGCGTCGACTTGCCCGCGCCGTTCGCCCCCACCAGGCCGGCTTTCTCGCCGGGGTTGAGGGTGAACGTGGTGTTTTCGAAGAGCGGCTTGGTGCCGCGCGCGAGGCTGAACTGGTTAAAGCGGATCACGAAGAGGCCGACTGAAGAAAAACGCTATTTTAGACTGCCGGGGCTGACACCGGGCGGAGACCCAGGATCGGCCATTCGGCCGACTGTACCGGCGCGGCTTTTGGCATAGACTGACGGCTTTCAGGGGGAGAGCATATGACATCGATTTATTCGTTTTCCGCACGTACGCTTGGCGGCGAGGAAGTGAGCCTCGAGCGCTATCAGGGCAAGGTCTTGCTGATCGTCAATACGGCGAGCGAATGCGGCTTCACGCCGCAGTACGCGGGTCTGCAGAAGGTTTATGACACTTACGCAGCGCGCGGCCTCGCGGTGCTCGGTTTTCCGTGCAATCAGTTCGGCAAGCAGGAACCGGGTGATGCTACGCAGATCGGCAGTTTCTGCGAAAAGAATTACGGCGTGACCTTTCCGATGTTCGACAAGATCGATGTGAACGGCGCCAATGCGCATCCGCTGTTCCGCTATCTGACGGGCGAGGCGCCGGGCTTGCTGGGGCTCGAAGCGATCAAATGGAACTTCACCAAGTTCCTGATCGGCCGCGACGGCAACGTGGTGAAGCGCTATGCGCCGCTGACCAAGCCCGAGGCGATTGTCGAGGATATCGAAAAGCAGTTGTAACGCGCGGCGCGGTAGCAGGGGCGCTACAGGATCGGCGAGAACAACCGCGCCACGTGCATCAACACGCGCCGCAGCGCGCTCGCGTTGCGGTACTCGGTGCGGTCGATTTCGAGCGATTCCGCGAAGTCTTTGAGCAGCATTGCTTCGACATCTCTCGCGAAGCCGCGGTCCACGGTCAGCACCATGATCTCGAAGTTCAACCGGAACGAGCGGTTGTCGAGATTGGCGCTGCCGATGGCCGCCGCCGCGCTGTCGATCAGCACGACCTTCTGATGCAGGAAGCCCGGCTGGTAGCGGAAGATCCGGATGCCCGCGCGCAGCGAGTCGTACGCATACAGTTTCGAGGCGGCGAACACCACGCGGTGATCGCGCCGGCACGGAATCAGAATACGCACATCCACGCCGCGTAGCACGGCCAGTCGCAACGCGGCGAATACGGCTTCGTCGGGGATGAGATAAGGCGTGGTGATCCAGATCCGCTCGCGTGCCGCATTGATCGCCTCGACGAAGAAGAGCGAGCAGGTCTCCTGTTTGTCGGCGGGACCGCTCGGTACGACGAGGCAGTGCATACCCTCGTCGGCTGGCTGGAAAGCCGGCATGGCGAACTCGGGTAACTGCTGGGTCGCCCAGTGCCAGTCCTCGGTGAATACGAACTGGATGCTGGCGACAGCCGGGCCGCGCACTTCGATATGCGTATCGCGCCATGGCGACAGGGGTGGCTTGCTGCCGAGATATTCGACACCGACGTTGTGTCCGCCGACAAACGCGCGCTCACCGTCCACCGAGACGATCTTGCGGTGATTGCGGAAGTTCAACTGCAAGCGGTTCACAAAGCGGCGATTGGTGGCGAACGGGTGCGTCTCCACGCCGGCCGCGCGCAGCGCCGCCACGTAGCGGTGGGGCAGATCGAAACTGCCGATGCTGTCGTACAGGAAATAGACGCGCACGCCTTGCTGCGCTTTCGCGATCAATGCGTCTTTAAGCAGTTCGCCGAGCGCGTCGTCACGCACGATAAAGAACTGCACGATAACGTAATTGCGTGCACCTTCGATCGCCTCAAAGATCGCCTCGAAAGTGGCGGCACCGTTTACCAGCGTGCGCACGGAATTGCCGGGCAGGAACGGCATGCCACCCAGGCGCGTGAGCGAATGCACGAGTCTCGTGCCAAGTTCCTTGGTAGGCAGCCCTGCGGAGGAGGCTTGCGTATCCCATATCTGAGGATGCGCGCGCGTGCGCAGCAATTCGTTTTCGATGCGGCGAGCGTCCGCGTAACCCTGGAATTTGCTGCGGCCGAGGAACAGGTACGGCACCACCGTCAGATACGGCATGGCGACCAGCGACACGGCCCATGCGATCGCGCCTTGCGATGTGCGGGTGTTCAGAATCGCGTGGCAGGCAGCAATCACGCCGAGAACATGGGCGAGGGCGACCAGCGGGCCGACGTGAAGCAGGTCGAATTCCATAGGCGGGCGAAGGGTTGGCAAGGCGCCGCCGCTGCTGCCTGACGGCGCAGCGTGTGGCTGACCGCGCCCATCTTACCGAACGTGCGTGCGTTGGGGGGGCGTGACGGTCCAGCTTCCTCAGGGATTCCGCGAATGCGGGGTGTGCGGGCGGGGGAGAGACGGGTGGCGCTGGCGTGTGCGGGCGGTGAGAGACGGGCGGTGCTGGCGTGTGCGCTATGAGCTGCGACACGCGCGGCAGGCAATGAACGTCTGCCGCGCGTGTCACGCAATAAAGCGGTCCGGTGGTCCTGCAATCGACAACCGGTGGTCCAGCAACCGGCGATCCGGCGATCCGGCGATAAAACGTTATACCGGCAGATCCGCGGCCTGAATCAGGAACACGTTGTCGTCGCCGGCGCTCGTCGACAGCCAGACCAGATCGAGGCCGCCGAAGGCCGCTTCGACGTTCGCGCGCTCGTTGCCGATCTCGACCACCAGCACGCCGTCTTCGGTCAACCAGTTGCGCGCTTCGGCGATGATCCGGCGCACGATGTCCATGCCGTCCGTGCCGCCAGCTAAAGCCATGTCCGGCTCGTGCTTGTACTCGGCGGGCAGTTCCTGCATGGAAGCGGCGTTTACATACGGCGGATTGCTGATGATCACGTCATAGCGGCGCTCGGCGAGCGGCGCGTACAGGTCGCCTTCGAAGAGAGCGACGCGGTCGTCGAGCCGGTAGTCCGCGACGTTGCGCGTGGCGACTTCGAGAGCAGGGGCAGAGAGATCGACTGCGTCGATGTCCGCGTTCGGGAAGGCGTGCGCCGCGAGGATCGCAAGGCAGCCGGAGCCCGTGCACAGTTCCAGCACGGCGCTCACCTGTTCGGGATCTTCGACGTAAGGCTGCAGACCGTCCTGCAGCAACTCGCCGATGAACGAGCGCGGCACGATCACGCGTTCGTCCACGTGGAAGCGAAAGCCATGCATCCACGCTTCCTGCGTGATGTATGCCGCCGGCACGCGCTGGCCGGCGCGGCGCTCGATCACGTTCAGCACGGCGTCGACCTCGGCCGGGGAGAGACGCGCGTCGAGGAACGGCTCCAGCAGATCGAGCGGCAGATGCAGCGTGTGCAATATCAGATAAGCGGCTTCGTCGTAGGCGTTGGCCGAGCCGTGGCCGAACGATAGTTCGGCCTGGTTGAAGCGCGACACCGCGAAACGCAGCAGGTCGCGGACAGTGGAAAACGGGAGCGTCATCGCAGAAATTCCTTGGTCAGGCGATCAGTTGTTCGAGCACGCGGCGATACACGTTCTTCAGCGGCTCGATGTGTGCGACTTCGATATGTTCGTCGATCTTGTGGATGCTGGCGTTCAGCGGGCCGAATTCGATCACCTGCTCGCAGATGCGGGCGATGAAGCGGCCATCCGAGGTGCCGCCGGTGGTCGACAGTTCGGTCGTCACGCCGGTTTCGTCCTTGATGGCTTTAGCCAGCGCGTTCGACAGATCGCCGCGCGGCGTGAGGAACGGCAGGCCGCTCACGGTCCATTGCAGGTCGTATTCGAGATTGTGTTTGTCGAGGATCGCATGGACGCGAGCCTGCAAGCCTTCCACCGTGCTCGCCGTCGAGAAGCGGAAGTTGAACATCACGTCCGCGTGGCCCGGAATCACGTTGGTCGCGCCGGTGCCGCTATGGATGTTCGACACCTGCCAGGTGGTGGGCGGGAAGTACTCGTTGCCGTCGTCCCAGCGTTCGGCGACCAGCTCGGCCAGCGCGGGCGCCAGCAGATGCACCGGATTTTTCGCCAGATGCGGATAGGCGATATGGCCTTGCACGCCCTTGACGATCAGCTTGCCCGACATGGAACCGCGCCGGCCATTCTTCACCATGTCGCCGAACTGCGCGCTCGACGTCGGTTCGCCGACGATGCAGTAGTCCATGCGCTCGCCGCGTGCCTGCAGCGCTTCGACGACCTTGACGGTGCCGTCGGTGGCGGGGCCTTCTTCGTCGCTCGTAATCAGGAATGCGATCGAGCCGCGATGCGCCGGGTGCGCCGCGACGAACTCCTCGCTTGCCACCACGAAGCCGGCGATCGACGACTTCATGTCCGCCGCGCCGCGGCCGTAGAGCTTGCCGTCACGATGGGTCGGCTCGAACGGCGCCGAGTGCCATTGTTCGAGCGGGCCGGTCGGCACGACGTCCGTGTGGCCGGCGAACGCGAGCAGCTTGCCGCGCGTGCCTTCGACGCCGCGTTTGACGGCCCACAGGTTGGTCACGCCGTTCGATTCGATCGTCTCGTGCTCGAAGCCGAGCGCGGACAGGCGCTCGATCAGGAGGCGCTGGCAATGCTGGTCGTCGGGCGTGACGGACGCGCGCGCGATCAGTTGTTCGGTAAGGGCGAGGGTGCCGGACATGGATTCAGTACAAGCCACTTTGAAATGAAAAAATGCCGGCTGGCGGTTGGACACCGCAGCCGGCAACAGCTTTTAAGCAACGCGGCGAGGCCACGTTTTACTACCTGTTGCGTTCGATCGCGGCGCTGAGCCTGGCGTTCAGTCCCGTGCGTCTAGCCACGCGAGCGGGAGTGCGCGTCAGCAAACAGCGTACGCCGGGACAAACAGCGTCAGGCAAACAGCGCCGTATATTCGTCCACGGAAAAACCGAGCGACTTGACCTTCCCGTTGACCACCAGCACAGGCCGCTTGATCACCGACGGCTTGTGAATCATCAACGCGATCGCGCCCGACTGCGTGTCCGCCGCCGCCTTCATGTCGTCGGACAGGCCGCGCCAGGTCGTGCCGCGACGATTCAGCAATGCGTCGAGTTTCACGTCTTTCAGCCAGTCCTGAACCAGCGGCTCGGTTACGCCGTGCTTCTTGAAGTCGTGGAACTCGAACTCGACGTTATGTTCTTCCAGCCACACACGGGCCTTCTTCACGGTGTCGCAGTTCGGGATGCCGTAGACGACGGTCTTGGTGCCGCGTGCCATCAGTCGCCTCGCAGCAGCTCGTTCAGGCCGACCTTCGCACGCGTCTTGGCGTCGACCTTCTTGACGATCACGGCGCAGTAGAGGCTGTGCGAGCCGTCCTTCGACGGCAGGTTGCCCGCCACCACCACCGAGCCCGCCGGAATGCGGCCGTACGTGACTTCGCCGGTTTCGCGGTCGTAAATCTTGGTGCTTTGGCCGAGGTACACGCCCATCGAGATCACCGAGTTTTCTTCGACGATCACGCCTTCCACCACTTCCGAACGCGCGCCGATGAAGCAGTTGTCTTCGATGATGACCGGGTTCGCCTGCAGCGGCTCCAGCACGCCGCCGATGCCTACGCCACCCGACAGGTGGACGTTCTTGCCGATCTGCGCGCACGAACCGACGGTCGCCCACGTGTCGACCATCGTGCCTTCGTCGACATAGGCGCCGATGTTGGTGTACGACGGCATCAGCACGACGTTCTTCGCGATGAACGAGCCGCGGCGCGCGATGGCGGGCGGCACCACGCGGAAGCCGCCGGCGGCGAAGTCTTCAGCGGTGTAGTTGGCGAACTTCGACGGCACCTTGTCGTAGAACTGCGAGTAGCCGCCAGCCGGTTGCACCACGTTGTCTTCCAGGCGGAACGACAGCAGCACGGCTTTCTTCAGCCATTGATTGACGACCCAGTCGCCGTCCTTCTTTTCGGCCACGCGCAGCGCGCCCTTGTCCAGTTGCTCGATGGCGTGGGCGACGGCTTCGCGCACCTCGGCCGGGGCGGCCTTCGGCGACAGGTCGGCGCGGTTTTCCCAGGCGGTATCAATGATCTGCTGAAGTTGTTGCGACATATGCGTGCTTTTCTGAAGAGTTGAAGTCTGAAGAAGGGAATGCGGTGCGCGGGGTTGCCGAATATGAAAATTCGCGAAAACTCAACCCGCGAGCGCGCGGCAAAAATCGACGATTCGTTGTGCGCCCTGCGTGCATTCGTCGACATCGGCGACGAGCGCCATGCGCACGAAATTGCGGCCGGGGTTCACGCCATGCGCAGTGCGCGCGAGGAACGAGCCCGGCAGAACCGTCACATTATAGTCGGCGTAGAGGCGCTGGGCGAACTCGGTGTCCGACAGGCCCGTGCGCGAGACGTCCGCCCACAGGTAGAACGCGGCGTCCGGCAGGCGTACGTCGAGCACCTCGGCGAGCATAGGCGTCACGGTGGAAAACTTCTGCACGTACTTCGCGCGGTTCTCGCGCACGTGCGTTTCGTCATTCCAGGCCGCGATGCTGGCACTCTGGAACACCGTCGACAAGGCCGTGCCGTGGTATGTCCGGTATAGCAGGAAGTCTTTCAGGATCGCCGCGTCGCCGGCCACAAAGCCCGAGCGCATGCCCGGCACGTTCGAGCGCTTGGACAGGCTGGAGAGCATCACGAGGCGCTCGAAGCCGCGGCCGAGCTTGTGAGCCGCTTCCAGGCCGCCGAGCGGCGGATTGGCTTCGTCGAAGTAGATTTCCGAGTAGCACTCGTCCGAGGCGATCACGAAGCCGTAACGGTCCGACAGCGCGAACAGCTCGCGCCAGTCGTCGAGCGTGAGCACGGCGCCGGTGGGATTGCCGGGCGAGCACACGTACAGTAGCTGCGTGCGCGCCCAGATGTCGGCCGGCACCGCCGAATAGTCGCAGGCGAAGTTGCGCGCCGGGTCGCTATTTACGAAGTACGGTTGCGCGCCGGCGAGAAGCGCGGCGCCTTCATAGATTTGGTAGAACGGGTTCGGACAGAGTACGATCGCAGGCTCGCCGTCAGCGTTTCGCTTGGGGTCGATGACCGTTTGGGCGAGCGCAAACAGCGCCTCGCGCGAGCCCGCCACAGGCAGCACCTGGGTGGCCGGATCGACCGGGGGCAGGTTGTAGCGCTGCGTCGCCCATTTCGCAATCGACTCGCGCAGTGCCGGTGAACCGATGGTGGCCGGATACGCCGACAAACCGCCAAGCGAGGCGATCACCGCGTCGCGAATCAGCGCGGGCGTGGGATGTTTCGGTTCGCCGATGCCGAAGCTGATGTGCGCGAGGCCGGCCGGCGGCGTGACGTCCTTGAAAAGTGCACGCAGCTTTTCGAACGGATAGGGCTGGAGGGAGTCGAGTAGCGGGTTCACTGGGCGGATCGAGCCTGATCGAAGATGGGCGCAGAGGAATGCTGGCACGCATGCTGACCGTAAAACGCATGAAACACGCGAAAAGGGCGGCAGCGGCGGCGAGCGAATGATTATAGCGTGGCGGCGCGCACGGGAAATTCATGGCGGCGCCCGGCGTGTAAGGCGCGGCGCAACCCGCCAGGCGGCGCAGGCAATGCGACGCAGCGGGAACGACGCGAACCGCAGACGGTTCGCGCAAAAAAGAAGCAGGAGCAGCAATGTATGTAGCAGCAACGGAGACATCCGCACTATTCGGACGAAGCGGGCACAAGAACGCCGCCGTCGGCAAAGTCAGCAACATCGCCCGCAGGACCAGCAACCGTCGCGGGAGCCTTACATCATGACCAACTGGCTTCGCAACGGCTGGCCGACGCTCGCGATCATGCTTGGCGCCTCGGTATGGGGGATGATCTGGTACCCGCTGCGCATGCTGAATGCGCTCGGCGTGACCGGCACGGCGGCAAGCGCACTGACGAGCGCCGCCGGTTGCCTGTTCGTTCTGCTGGTGCGCCATCGTGCGCTTAAGACGGTGCGCTGGCACTGGCTGCTGCCGGCGCTTGCGCTGGCAGCCGGCATTACCAATCTCGGTTTCGTGTGGGGCTCGATCCACGGCGAGGTGATGCGCGTATTGCTGCTGTTCTATCTCACCCCCGCGTGGACCGCGCTCTTTGCGCACTTCATCCTGCACGAACGCCTGACCTGGTCGGGCGCAGGCCTTGCCGCGCTGTCGCTGGCCGGCGCGATGACCATGCTGTGGTCGCCGCAACTGGGCCTCCCGGTGCCCGGCAACCTCGCTGAATGGGCTGGCCTCGCGGGTGGCATGGGTTTCGCGATGAGCAACGTTCTGATCCTCAAGACGAGCCGCGTGCTGCCTGAGATGAAGCCCGAAATGCGCACCGCGACGATCTTCGGCGGCGCGGCGATTTTCAGCGCCTGTGCCTCGCTGTTCGAGGCGATGCCCGCACCACCCACCGGCGCGTATCTCGGCACGGCCGCGTTACTAGTGCTCGGCCTCGGTTTTCTGCTGGCGTCGAACAATATGCTCGTGCAGTATGGACTCGCGCGCGTGCCGGCCAATCGGGCCTCGATCATCATGCTGTTCGAGATCGTGGTGACGGCCTTGTCCGCATGGCTGTTCGCCGGCGAGTCGCCGGGCCCGCGCGAATGGGCAGGCGGCGCGTGCATCGTGCTGGCGTCGGCATTATCCAGCTGGGTGCACCGGACAAAGGCTTTACCGCCCGATCCGGCCAATCAGGATGCGGGTCTTGATGTCGACCGAGATGCCGACCTCGCTGCGGACCGTAAGGACGCTAAGAACCGCTCGCGCGCGATGGTATGATTGCCCCTCATTAGCCGGCTCATGCTTCATCGCATACAGTTGGCGCCCGTGTCGCGGGGGTTCGCGGGCCGTTTCGCTGCATCGGCGAACGGCTGGCGCGGCCTTCACGAGCCACCTTTTATTTTCCCTTTTCAAACAGCGAAATCGCCGTGCGTCTGACCTCGATCAAACTCGCTGGCTTCAAGTCATTCGTCGATCCCACGCATTTCCAGGTCCCGGGCCAGCTCGTTGGCGTGGTCGGACCGAATGGGTGCGGCAAGTCCAACATCATCGACGCCGTGCGCTGGGTGCTCGGCGAATCGCGCGCTTCTGAGCTGCGCGGCGAGTCGATGCAGGACGTGATCTTCAATGGCTCGACCGCGCGCAAGCCAGGTAGCCGCGCCAGCGTCGAACTCGTGTTCGACAACGCCGACGGCCGCGCCGCCGGGCAGTGGGGGCAGTATGCCGAAATCGCCGTCAAGCGCGTGCTGACGCGCGACGGCACCTCGAGCTACTACATCAACAACCTGCCGGCGCGCCGCCGCGACATTCAGGACATCTTCCTCGGCACCGGCCTCGGGCCGCGTGCGTACGCGATCATTGGGCAGGGCATGATCGCCCGCCTGATCGAGGCGAAGCCGGAAGAGCTGCGGGTGTTCCTTGAAGAGGCCGCGGGCGTGTCGAAGTACAAGGAACGCCGCCGCGAGACGGAGAACCGTCTGCACGACACGCGCGAGAATCTGATCCGCGTCGAAGACATCGTCCGCGAACTTAGTGCCAACCTCGAGAAGCTCGAGGCGCAGGCGATCGTCGCGACCAAGTACAAGGATTTGCAGGCCGACGGCGAAGAGAAGCAGCGTCTGTTGTGGCTGCTGCGCAAGAACGAAGCCGGCGGCGAGCAGGAACGCCAGCAACGCGCGATCGAACAGGCGCAGATCGACCTCGAAGCGCAAACCGCGAAGCTGCGCGAAGTCGAAGCCCAACTCGAAACGCTGCGCGTCGCGCATTACTCCGCCAGCGACGCGATGCAGGGTGCGCAAGGCGCGTTGTACGAGGCGAATGCCGAGGTCAGCCGCCTCGAGGCCGAGATCAAGTTCATCGTCGAATCGCGTAACCGCACGCAGGCGCAGATTGCCGCGCTGACCGCGCAGCGCGAGCAGTGGCAGTCGCAAGCGCAGAAGGCGCAAGACGATCTGGCCGACGCTGAAGAACAACTGGCCGTCGCCGACGAAAAGGCCGCGCTGGCCGAAGACGAGGCCGCCGCCAAGCACGATGCGATGCCGGCGCTCGAAGCGCGCTGGCGCGATGCGCAGACCGAACTGAACGCCGAGCGCGGCGGTATCGCGCAGACCGAACAGGCACTCAAGCTCGAAGCCGCGCATCAGCGCAATGCCGATCAGCAATTGCAGCAGTTGCAGCAGCGTCACGAACGGCTGAAGTCGGAAGCGGGCGGTCTGGATGCCCCTGACGAAGCGCAGCTCGAAGACATGCGCGCGCAGCTCGCCGAGCACGAAGAAATCCTGCACGACGCGCAGGCCCGTCTTGCCGACGCGCAGGAAACGCTGCCGCGTCTCGACGGCGAACGGCGTGTGGCCCAGGAACGCGTGCAGTCGGAAAGCGCACAGATTCATCAGCTCGACGCACGCCTTGCCGCGCTCAAGCAACTGCAGGAAAACGTTCAGACCGAGGGCAAGATCCAGCCGTGGCTCGAAAAGCACGAGCTGAGCGGCTTGCCGCGTCTGTGGAAGAAGCTGCATGTCGAAGCCGGTTGGGAAGCCGCGCTCGAAGCGGTGCTGCGTGAGCGGCTCGCCGCCCTGGAAGTGTCGAACCTGGACTGGGTCAAGGCGTTCGCCACTGACGCGCCGCCCGCCAAGCTCGCGTTCTACGCGCCGCCCGCAGCCGGTCAGCCGGCTGCTGCGCCGGCGGGCTTGCGTCCGTTGCTATCGCTGGTTCGTATCGACGACGCAGGCATTCGCGCCGTGCTGAATGACTGGCTCGGCCTCGCCTTCGTTGCTGACGATCTGCAGCAGGCGCTCGCCATGCGCGCGCAATTGCCGGAAGGCGGCTCGTTCGTCGTCAAGGCCGGCCATGTGGTGACGCGCGTCGGCGTCCAGCTATATGCCGCCGATTCCGAACAGGCCGGCATGCTGGCCCGTCAGCAGGAAATCGAAAACCTGGGCCGTCAGGTGCGCGCGCAGGCCTTGCTCGCCGATGAGGCGAAGGCCGCCGCGATCCGCGCCGAAGCCGCGCACACGCAAGCCGCGCAAGCGTTGACCGATGTGCGTCAACAGTCGGAGCGCGCGACTCAACGTGTGCACGCCTTGCAGATGGACGTGCTCAAGCTCGCGCAAGCGCATGAGCGTTACACGCAGCGCAGCACGCAAATCCGCGAAGAGCTGGAAGAAATCACCGCGCAGATCGAAGAGCAGCGCGCTTTGCGTGGCGAATCGGAAGCCAACTTCGAGCGTCACGACTCCGAACTCGCCGAATTGCAGGCGCGTTTCGAAGATCACCAGATGGCCTTCGAAGCACTCGACGAATCGCTCACCGCCGCGCGCGCCCAATCGCGCGATCTCGATCGGGCCGCCACCGACGCGCGCTTCGCCGCACGCAACATGGCGAACCGTATCGACGAGTTGAAGCGCAGCATCCAGGTCTCGCACGAGCAGAGCGAGCGCGTCGCCGCGTCGCTGGAAGATGCGCGCGCCGAGCTGGAAACGATCAACGAGCAAACCGCGCATACCGGCTTGCAGGACGCACTCGATATCCGCGCGGTCAAGGAAGAAGCGCTGCACGCCGCGCGTCTGGAACTGGACGACCTGACGGCCAAGCTGCGTGCTGCCGACGAAACCCGTCTGACCGCCGAGCGTGCGCTGCAACCGCTGCGCGACCGCATCAACGAATTGCAGTTGAAGGAACAGGCCGCGCGCCTGAACGGCGAGCAGTTCATCGAGCAACTGGCGGCAGCCGGCGTCGATGAGGCGGAATTGCAGGCCAAGCTCACGCCGGACATGAAGCCGTCCTACCTGCAAGGCGAAGTCACGCGGATCAACAACGCGATCACCGCGCTCGGTCCGGTCAATATGGCCGCGTTGGACGAACTGAAGGCGGCGACCGAGCGCAAGACGTTCCTCGATTCGCAGTCGGCCGACCTGAACAACGCGATCGAAACGCTGGAAGACGCGATCCGCAAGATCGACGGCGAAACGCGCACGCTGCTGCAAGGCACCTTCGACGAAGTGAACCGTCATTTCGGCGAGCTGTTCCCGCGTCTCTTCGGCGGTGGCCAGGCCAAGCTGATCATGACCGGCGACGAGATTCTCGACGCCGGCGTGCAGGTGATGGCGCAGCCGCCGGGCAAGAAGAATTCGACGATTCACCTGCTGTCGGGCGGCGAGAAGGCCTTGACCGCCACCGCACTGGTGTTCGCGATGTTCCAGTTGAATCCCGCGCCGTTCTGTCTGCTCGACGAGGTGGACGCGCCCCTCGACGACGCCAACACGGAACGTTTCGCGAACCTCGTGCGCGCGATGTCGGACAAAACGCAGTTCCTGTTCATTTCGCACAACAAGATCGCGATGGAAATGGCGCAGCAACTGATCGGCGTGACCATGCAGGAGCAGGGCGTATCGCGGATCGTCGCGGTCGACATGGAAACGGCGGCGGGTTTCGCCCAGAATATCGTTTAAGTTTTCGTTTAGGTTGATCATCGCGGGCGCCCGCATTCAGCGCAGCGGCCATCGGCCGCGCGACACGTGGGGCGGGCGCAAAGCCGCGCAGACAGAAGAATTGCTGATGGAGCATGCATGGACGAGTTGACACTCGGTTTGATCGGCGCGGGTGCCGTGGTGGTCGGGGGCGTGGTCGTGTACAACGCATGGCAAGGCGCGAAGGTGCGCCGCAAGATGCCGCGTCCTATGCCGGCCGATACCGCTGAAAGTTATGCGCGGGACGATCAGGAGGAGCAGAGCCCGTTTATCGAACCGGCCCGGCCGACCACGCGGCGCGAGCCGGTAGTGGGTTCGGAGCAGGCGGCGGAAACCTCGGCGGCGCGCGTCGAACCGACTTTTGGCGCGACCGCCGCGCCGCTCGATACGCCGGCCGATATTCAGGCCGAGACGACGACGCCGAATGGCTATCCGGAAGCAGAAGGCATTGCGGAAGCCGAAAGCGGCCATGCCGCGACGGCCGATGAGCCGATCCTGCCCGCTGCCACGACGATTTCGTCGGCGCCGCCGGCTATCGTCGATCGCCGCATCGACTGCATCGTGCCGATTCGTTTGAACGGCCCGGTGGCCGGCGACAAGGTGATTCCGCTCGCGCAGCGTCTGCGCCGCGCCGGCAGCAAGCCGGTGCATATCGAAGGCAAGCTCGAAGGCGGCGCGTGGGAATTGCTGCAAAACGGCGCGCGCTATGAAGAGCTCCGCGCGGCCGCGCAACTGGCCAATCGGAGTGGCGCGCTCAACGAACTGGAGTTCTCCGAGTTCGTGACCGGCGTGCAGCAGTTTGCCGACGCGCTCGACGCGTCGCCGGAATTTCCCGACATGCTCGAAACGGTCGCGATGGCGCGAGAGCTCGACGGCTTCGCCGCGCAGTGCGATGCGCAACTGTCGATCAACGTGCTCTCCGATGGGGCGCCGTGGTCGGCCAATTATGTCCAGGCCGTCGCGTCGCAGGACGGCTTGCTCCTCTCGCGCGACGGCACGCGCTTCGTCAAGCTCGACGCGAAGCAGAGCCCGGTCTTCATGCTGCAATTCGGCGACACCAATTTCCTACGCGACGACCTGACTTACAAGGGCGGCCAGATGATCACGCTGGTGCTCGACGTGCCGGTCGCGGACGAAGACATCCTGCCGTTCCGCCTGATGTGCGACTACGCGAAATCGTTGGCTGAGCGTATCGGTGGACGGGTGGTCGACGATGGGCGCCGTCCGCTGCCGGAAACCGCGCTGCTGGCGATCGAAAAGCAGTTGATGACGCTTTACGCGAAGCTCGAGCAGGCGGGTATTCCGGCTGGTTCGCCGGCCACGCGGCGTCTGTTCAGCCAGTAACGGCTTCGCAATTGCGCAGTATTCGACGGCCGCACACTGTGCGGCCGTTGGCGTTTGGGGCGGAATAACGAACGCACGAAACTGGCCATTCGGCCGATGTAAAGGGGCACGCTTCCTGCGATAATCCAATGTCTGAATTTCACTGAAGAACCTTCCGACAGCATGGCCCGAACCTCCGTCTCAAACCCTGCAACCAGCGCTCCGGCAGAGCGGGCCGCGTGGCTGCGCGCGGAACTCGAACGCGCCAATTACGCGTACTACGTACTCGATCAGCCGGACTTGCCGGACGCGGAGTACGACAAGCTCTTCAAGGAGCTGGAGCGAATCGAGACGGAGCACCCGGACCTGGTGGTGCCGGATTCGCCCACCCAGCGTGTGGGCGGCGAGGCGTCGAGCGGCTTCGAGCCGGTTGTGCACGATCAGCCCATGCTTTCGCTGAACAATGGTTTTGCCGACGAAGACATCGTTGCGTTCGACAAGCGCGTCGGCGACGCGCTCGGCAAGAACGCGAGCGAACCGCCGGTGCCGGTGGATTACGCCGCTGAACTGAAGTTCGATGGCCTTGCCATCTCGTTGCGTTACGTCGACGGCGCCTTCGTCCAGGCGTCCACGCGCGGCGACGGCGCCACTGGCGAGAACGTTACCGAAAACGTCCGCACGATCCGATCCATTCCGCTCAAGCTCAAGGGCAAACGCGTGCCGAATGTGCTCGACGTTCGCGGCGAAGTGCTCATGTTCAAGCGCGATTTTGAACGCCTGAACGAACGCCAGCGGGCTGCTGAGCAGAAGGAATTCGCTAATCCGCGTAACGCTGCCGCGGGCAGTTTGCGGCAGCTCGACTCGAAAATCACTGCGCAGCGGCCGCTGTCGTTCTTCGCTTATGGAATCGGTGTGGTCGAAGGTATCGAAATGCCGGCTACGCATAGCGAACTGCTCGACTGGTACAAGGAACTCGGCTTGCCGGTGAATGGCGAGCGCGCGGTGGTGCAGGGCGCCGAAGGCTTGCTGGGGTTCTTTCACGCGGTGGGCGAGAAGCGCGATACGCTGCCTTACGATATCGACGGCGTCGTCTACAAGGTCAACCGGCGCGATGAGCAGGACGCGCTCGGCTTTGTCTCGCGCGCGCCGCGTTTTGCTCTCGCGCACAAATTCCCCGCGCAGGAAGCGCTGACCAAGCTCGTTGCGATCGACGTGCAGGTCGGCCGCACCGGCGCGATTACGCCGGTTGCGCGGCTGGAACCGGTGTTCGTCGGCGGCGCGACGGTCACGAACGCAACGTTGCATAACGAAGACGAAGTGCGCCGCAAGGATATCCGCATCGGCGACACGGTGATCGTGCGGCGCGCCGGCGACGTGATTCCCGAAGTGGTGAGCGCGCTGCTCGACCGCCGCCCGGACGACGCCCGCGAGTTCGTCATGCCCACGCAGTGTCCGGTGTGCGGCTCGAGCATCGAACGGCTGCCGGACGAGGCGATTGCGCGCTGCACGGGTGGCCTGTTCTGCCCGGCGCAGCGCAAGCAGGCGCTGTGGCACTTCGCGCAGCGGCGAGCGCTGGATATCGACGGGCTCGGCGAAAAGATCATTGATCAGCTCGTCGAGCAGAACTTGGTGCGCACGCCAGCCGATCTGTTCAACGTCGGCTTTGCGACGCTCGCTGAACTCGACCGCTTTGCCGAAAAGTCCGCTCAGAATTTGCTCGACTCGCTTGAAAAGGCCAAGCACACCACGCTGGCGCGCTTCATTTACGCGCTCGGTATCCGGCATGTGGGCGAATCGACGGCGAAAGATCTGGCCAAGCATTTCGGCTCGCTGAATCCGATCATGGATGCCTCGGTCGAAGAATTGCTGGAAGTGAACGACGTGGGTCCTGTGGTGGCCGAGTCGATTCATCAGTTTTTCGCCGAAGAGCACAACCACACGGTGATCGAGCAATTACGGGCTCCAGGGAAGGTCACCTGGCCGGAAGGACCGCCCGCGCCGAAGGCGCCGCAAGGCGCGCTGACCGGCAAGACGGTCGTCCTGACCGGCACCTTGCCGACGCTCGCCCGCGAAGAGGCGAAAGAAATGCTCGAAGCGGCTGGCGCGAAAGTGGCCGGATCGGTGTCGAAGAAAACGGACTACGTGGTGGCCGGAGCCGAAGCGGGCAGCAAGTTGGCGAAGGCCGAGGAACTCGGCGTCCCCGTACTCGACGAAGATGGTATGCGTAAGCTCCTGGAGGGGCAGTTATGATCCGCGAAATTCTCAAGATGGGCGATCCGCGCCTTTTGCAAATTGCCGATCCGGTCGATCACTTCGACACCCCCGAACTGCATGAGCTCATCAAGGACATGTTCGAGACCATGCACGACGCGAACGGCGCGGGGCTCGCCGCGCCGCAGGTCGGCGTCAACCTGCAGGTGGTGATCTTCGGCTTCGGGCACAACGAACGCTATCCGGATGCGCCGCCGGTGCCGGAGACGGTGCTGATCAACCCGACCATCACGCCGGTGTCGCTGGATATGGAAGAGGGCTGGGAAGGCTGCCTGTCGGTGCCGGGCCTGCGCGGCGCGGTGAGCCGGTTTTCGATGATCAAGTATCACGGCTTCGACCAATACGGCAAGCCGATCGACCGCGTCGCCGAGGGCTTTCACGCGCGTGTCGTGCAGCATGAGTGCGATCATCTGATCGGCAAGCTGTACCCCATGCGGATCAACGATTTCGCGAAGTTCGGCTTCACGGAAGTCCTGTTTCCGGATATGGACCCGAATAGCGACGACTGACGTCGCTGTATTCTGGCCTGCGGCGGACGAATTGACGGCTGCGCCGCCGGCATAAAAAAAGCCCACGTTTTTACGTGGGCTTTTTGTTGGGCGAGCGTCACGGTGCGCGGGCACCCTGAGTCTCTAGCTATTTAAGCGTCAAGCTCCCGGCATCAGAACGACTCGTCCGCCGACAGATAGCGCCATTGACCCGGCGGCAGTGCGCCCAGCATCACTTGACCCATCCGTACACGCTTCAGGCCGATCACTTCGAGGCCGACCAGTTCACACATCCGGCGGATCTGGCGTTTCTTGCCTTCGCGCAGTACGAAACGCAGTTGCTCGCCGTTTTGCCAATTGACCTGTGCGGGTTTCAGTGGCACGTCGTCGAGCGAGAGGCCGTGGCATAAGAGCGCAAGGCTTTCCGGCGGGAAGTGGTTTTCGACGTCGGTGGTGTGCTCGCCGAACGCCACGCGCACCAGATACTCCTTGTCGATCTCCGAATGGCCGCCAATCAGCTGCTTGGCAATGCGGCCGTCCTGCGTCAGCACCAGCAAGCCCGTCGAGTCGATGTCGAGGCGCCCGGCCGGCGCGAGTTGGCGCAGATGCGAGACCGAGAAGCGGATGTCCGAACTGTCGCCTTCCCAGCGATTTTCCGGCGTAACCAGCGTGATCGCCGGTTGATAGCCGTCTTCCGCCTGGCCCGATACGAGGCCCACGGGCTTGTGGATCAGGACTGTCACCTGGCTCGCTTGCGCCGCTTCGGCGGCGGGGTCGATCTCGATGCGCTGGTCCGGACGAACCTTGGTGCCGAGCGTGTCGATCCGCTCGCCGTCGACCAGCACCCAGCCTTTTTCGATCCACTCGTCGGCTTCGCGGCGTGAGCACAGGCCGAGTTCCGACATCAGCTTGGACAGGCGCAGCGTGCCCGGTGCGTCTTCGTAATCGCGGCGCGGCGTGCGCGGAGCGACATCGGCGTCATTGTCGCGTTCGGCTCTGGCTGCGGGCGCCGGGCCACGCGGCTTGTCGGCACGGGCGGGGCGGTTGTCGTCGCCAAAGCGGCGGCCGGCAGCCGGCAGCGCCTTGTCGAAGCTGCGGGCAGGGCGTTCGCCCCGGTCACTACGTTCGTTACGTTCGCCGGCACGCGGCGGACGATCGCCGAATTCACGTTTGGCTGGGGCGCGTTCGCCGCGGTCGTCGCGCGGTGCGCGCGCCGGACGGTCCGTGCGGTCACCGTAGCCGCTTTTGACGGGCTTCGCGAAAGTGCGCTCGCCACGCTCGGAGGCGCCACGTTCGCCTTCAAAACGGCGCGGTGCTGCGCTGTCGCTGCGGCGCTCCTGAGGGGCGCCACGGTCGCTGCCGAAGCGGGGCCGATCCGAGGCGTCACGTCCCGGACGCTCGCCACGCGGTCCACCTTCCGATGGGCGGCCTGCACCCGGGCGCGGACCACTGAACGAGCGGCGTTCGCCGTCGTCACGGCGCGGGGCGCCGTTGCCTTCGAAGCTGCGTGGTGCGCGTTCGCTGCGATCTGTGCTGCCTTCGAAGCGGCGGGGTGCACGTTCGCCGCGATCGCCAGTACCTTCAAACCGGCGCGGGGCGCCTTGGCTGCGTTCACCGTCAGCGCGACGCGGAGCACGTTCACTGCGATCACCACCGCCTTCAAACTTGCGAGGTGCACGCTCACTATCGTCCCGACGCGGCGGACGGTCGTTGCCCTCAAATCGACGCGGAGCGCTTTGGCTACGTTCGCCGTCAGCACGGCGCGGTGCGCGTTCGCTGCGATCAGCGCCACCTTCAAACTTACGGGGGGCACGAGCGCCCTCGTCCCGACGTGGCGCACGATCGCCGCCGCCCTCAAACCGGCGCGGAGCGCCTTGAGGGCGTTCACCGTCAGCGCGGCGCGGAGCGCGTTCGCTGCGATCAGCGCCACCTTCAAACTTACGGGGCGCACGAACGCCCTCGTCCCGACGCGGCGCACGATCGCCGCCGCCTTCAAATCGGCGTGGAGCGCCTTGACTACGTTCGCCGTCAGCGCGGCGCGGAGCACGTTCGCTACGATCGCCACCACCTTCAAACCGACGTGGCGCACGTTCACCATCGTCCCGACGCGGAGCGCGATCACTGCTGCCTTCGAAGCGACGTGGCGCACCACCGGCCCCTTCACGCCGCGGCGGCCGATCCGACGGCGCCCGGCGCGCAGCGCCAGCATCCCGCTCGCGGGAAAACGATCCTTCAGCCCGTGGCGCACGCGCCCCGGCGCCTGCCGGCTTGCCCGCACCCGCCGGCCGCTTGCCACCACCCGCTGCGCCAGCGCCTTCACCCCGCGCCCCGTTAAACCCGGCCGTCGGCGTAGACGGCCTTGGCCCGGTCGGGCGCGTCGGCTTACGCGCCGAATTGCTTCCGGTACGGACAGGGGCGCGTTCGGACGAAGCCGGCCGCGGGTGCTTGGCTGTTAATTTGACTCGCATGAAATCTCACACTGCAATCGCGCGCAGCAGTTCGGTCTCGACCTGAATTTGCAGGCGGTTGTCCGACAGACCGTGTCCATCCAGCAGGAACACGTCTTCGACACGTTCGCCGAGCGTATTGATCCGCGCCGACGCAACGCCGACCCGGTGCTCGGCCAGCACGCGCGCGATTGAATAAAGAAGGCCTGGCCGGTCGTTCGCAGACACGGACAGGATGTAATATTGGCCGCGCTCGTCGGCCCGAAGATCGACGCGCGGCGTAACAGGGAAGGTCCGCGACAGCCGTGACAAACGGCCTTTCGACGGTCCCGGAAGCAGGGTGCCGTCACCGGTCAGGCGTGCGGTCAGTTCCTGTTCGACCAGATTGGCAATATCGCGATAATGCACGTCTTCTTCGGTATGCGCGACGAGGAAATTATCGAGCGCGTACCCGTGGCGGGTCGTGCTGACCCGCGCATCGAGCACCGACAAGCCATTGCGGTCGAAATACGCGCAAATGCCGGCGAACAGATCGGGCTGGTCTTTCACATACACCAGCACCTGAAGCGCTTCGCCAATCGGTGAAGGACGCGCCCGCACGATCGGGGTCGCGGTTTCGACGTGCCGGTACAGCACACGGGTCTGCCACGCGATATCCGCGGCGTCGTGGCGCAGGAAGTAGCCGATGTCCAGCTTGTCCCACAGCGCCTTTTGCGCGCCTTCCGGCACGGTTTCGAGGCGCAGCAGCGCAAGCGCCTCTTCCTGGCGCGATTTCAGTTCCGAATGCGCGTCAGGCCGTGCGCCGCCGAGCACCGCCAACGTTGCGCGGTAGAGGTCCTCGAGCAGCTTGCCTTTCCACGTGTTCCAGACTTTCGGGCTGGTGCCGCGAATGTCGGCCACGGTCAGCAGGTAAAGCGCGGTGAGCCGGCGCTCGTTGCCGACCAGTTCGGCAAAGCGCTTGATGACTTCGGGGTCGCTCGTATCCTGCTTCTGCGCGACCTGGCTCATGGTCAGATGCTGCTGAACCAGCCAGACGACCAGTTCGCCGTCCTCGCCCTCGATGCCATGGTTACGGCAGAAGCGCCGCGCGTCGGCCATGCCGAGCGTGGAATGGTCGCCGCCGCGGCCCTTGGCGATGTCGTGAAACAGCGCCGCCACGTACAACACCCACGGCCGGTCGAAATTGGCGATCAACTGGCTGCAGAACGGATATTCGTGCGCGTGCTCGGCGACCGCGAAGCGGCGCAGATTACGCAACACCATGAGGATGTGCTGATCGACCGTGTAGACGTGATACAGGTCGTGCTGCATCTGCCCGACGATGCGCCGGAAGTTCAACAGATAGCGCCCGAGCACGCTGGTCTGGTTCATCAGCCGCAGCGCGTGCGTGATGCCGGCAGGCTGCTTCAGGATGTCCATGAACAGGCGCCCGTTTTCCGGATCGCGCCGCCAATGCTGATCCATCACGTCGCGGGCGTTGTAGATCGCGCGCAGCGTGCGCGCCGACAAACCCTTCACGCCCGGCGTCTGTTCGTAGAGCAGAAAAGCTTCGAGGATCGCGTTCGGCTCGCGCTGGAAGACGTCATCGCTGGCGATCTCCAGCATGCCCTGCTTCTCGACGAAACGGTCCGACAGCACGCGCGTGATGCCGCTTGTGTTCGGGAAGAGCTGCGCTTCGATGTTCTGGATCAGGATGGTGGCGAGCTGCGTGACGGCTTTGGCGGACCAGTAATAGCGGCGCATCAGTTGTTCGCTGGCGCGCTTCGTGGCCGTCGGTTTATAGCCGAAGCTTTCGGCCACCGGCGTTTGCAGGTCGAACACCAGAATGTCCTGGCGGCGGCCGGCGATCACATGCAAGCGGGCACGCAGCGTTTTCAGGAAGCCTTCGTTGCGGCGCAGTTCGCGCGCTTCGCGCTCGGTGATCAGGCCGCGTGCTTCGAGCTCGCGCCAACTGCTGCCGAAGCCGGCCGCCTGGGTAATCCACAGAATCAGTTGCAGATCGCGCAGGCCGCCCGGGCTTTCCTTGATGTTCGGCTCGAGCGCATACGGCGTGTCCTGAAACTTGGCGTGCCGCTGGCGCATTTCCAGTACTTTGGCCTGGAAGAACGCGCGCGGGTCGAGCGTTTCGCGGTAGCGCTTCGCAAAGTCGTCGAAGAGCAGGGTGCTGCCCGTAATGCGCCGCGCTTCGAGCAGCGAGGTGCGCACGGTGACGTCGTTGGCGGCTTCTTCGACACACTGCACCACGCTGCGCACGCTGCTGCCGAGTTCGAGCCCCAAATCCCACGCGAGGCTGATAAAACGTTCGATGCGCGCTTCGAGATGCGCGATCGGCGCGTCGGGCAGCAGGACCAGAATGTCGATGTCGGAGTGCGGCGCGAGTTCGCCCCGCCCGTAGCCGCCGACCGCGAGCAGCGCCAGCTCGGGCGGCAGCTCACAGGTATTCCAGGCGGCGCGCAGCGACTCGTCCGTGGCGCGCGCCAGCGCGGCCATCAGCGAGTCGACGTTGGAGGCGGTCTTGAAGCGTTCCAGCAACTGGGCTTTGGCCACTTTGTAGTCCGCCTTGAGCGACGTGGCATGGGATTGGGCGACGGCTGGAACACTACTCATTGGCAGGCGGGCGGGTGGGGGCGGAAGTCGTTCAGGCCGTGGCCGCGACAACCGGCGGACGCGCGGGCGTGCCGGCCGAGACAGTCAGCACGTCGTAACCGGTTTCGGTGACGAGCACGGTGTGTTCCCACTGTGCCGACAGGCTGCGGTCCTTGGTTTTGACGGTCCACTGATCCGGCATGGTGCGGATGTCGCGCCGACCGGCGTTGATCATCGGTTCGATCGTAAAGACCATGCCGGTCTGCAGCTCGAGCCCGGTGCCGGGACGGCCGTAGTGCAAAATCTGCGGGTCCTCGTGAAACACCGTGCCGATGCCGTGGCCGCAATATTCGCGCACCACGCTGTAGCCTTGCCCTTCAGCATGCTTCTGGATGGCGTAGCCGATGTCGCCGAGATGGGCGCCCGGGCGCACCTGATCGATGCCGAGCCACATGCATTCGAAGGTGGTCTGCACGAGGCGCCTGGCCATGATCGAGCCTTCGCCGACGATGAACATCCGGCTGGTGTCGCCGAAATAGCCTTCCTTGATCACCGTGACGTCGATATTCAGTGCGTCGCCGTTTTTCAGCGTCTTGTCGCCCGGAATACCGTGACAGATCACGT
Organism: Paraburkholderia sp. GAS32; assembly: GCF_050434225.1. Classification (NCBI taxonomy): domain Bacteria; kingdom Pseudomonadati; phylum Pseudomonadota; class Betaproteobacteria; order Burkholderiales; family Burkholderiaceae; genus Paraburkholderia; species Paraburkholderia sp. GAS32. Next base: position 70,183 of record NZ_JBNPVS010000002.1, read on the forward strand.
CGTTCACGGAAATGCAGGTGGCTTTCGGGTAAGGCGGATAGCCGGGCGGCTGATAATTCAGCGGCGCTGGAACCGTGCCTTGCACCTGGAGCATGTATTCGTGACACAGCCGGTCGAGTTCGCCGGTCGTGATGCCCGCCGTGACGAACGGCGTGATGTAGTCGAGCACTTCGCTAGCGAGCTTGCAGGCGACGCGCATCTGCGCGATATCGTGTTCGTTTTTGAGCGTAATAGCCATGAGTCGGGCCTGAAATGCGATTTATTGCAAGATTATCGCACCATATTCCCGCTGCCGCAGGGTTTTGCCACGGTTTTGCAATAAGGGGGTGGGCGCGCAGGTGCAACCCGCCTGCGGCAAACGGGAGCTACCGCGCAGGTTGAGTCGGCCGATAGTCACGTGCTATAATCTTTGGCTAAGTCGATCTCTGTCTTATTTTGTTGCTCTATTAGTCACTCTGATGAGTCTGATGAGCGCAAACTGGCAGGAAAGGCGCCTCGTAGCGATAGTTGCCTGCGCTACAGGTCAGGCAGTACCAAGGCAGCAGACTCGCAAGCCGGCGCACCCAGGGTGTCCGTCGCGTTCAGCCAAAAAAGGCAGCGCGGCAGATACGGCAGCCGGCTTAAGACCCAACCCTCGCGGAGATTTTCATGGCAGTTACCATGCGTCAAATGCTGGAAGCCGGTGTCCACTTCGGTCACCAAACGCGCTTCTGGAACCCGAAGATGGCCCCCTTCATTTTCGGCCATCGCAACAAGATTCACATCATCAACCTCGAAAAGACGCTGCCGATGTACAACGACGCGCTGAAGTACGCGCGTCAACTGGCAGCGAATCGCGGCACGATCCTGTTCGTCGGCACGAAGCGTCAATCGCGCGACACGATCGCTGAAGAAGCGCAACGCGCTGGCATGCCTTACGTCAACGCACGCTGGCTCGGCGGCATGCTGACCAACTTCAAGACGCTGAAGGTCTCGATCAAGCGCCTGAAGGACATGGAAGCATCGCTGGAAGCTGGCGAAACCGAACGCATGAGCAAGAAGGAAGCGCTCCTGTTCGAACGCGAAATGGCCAAGCTGCAAAAGTCGATCGGCGGCGTGAAAGACATGGGCGGCATTCCGGACGCGATCTTCGTGGTCGACGTCGGCTACCACAAGATTGCCGTGACCGAAGCTAACAAGCTCGGCATTCCGGTCATCGCCGTGGTCGATACGAACCACTCGCCGGAAGGCATCGACTACGTGATCCCGGGTAACGACGACGCTTCGAAGGCTGTCGCTCTGTACACGGCTGGCGTGGCTGACGCAATCGTCGAAGGCCGTGCTAACGCGGTTAACGAAGTGGTGCAAGCTGCTCGCGGTGGTGACGGCGACGAGTTCGTCGAGGTCAACCCGGAAGCGTAAAGCTGCCCCGTGTCCGGCAAAAAAGGGGGCTTTCTACAGGCCCCCTTTTTTTAAGCCGCGACAAAGTAGTGGTGCGCTGTGAGCAGTGCCTGAAACATAGTCCGTAGAAAATACGTGCGATGTTGAAACGAATTCTTGCCGCCGGTATCGAAGTCCGGGCGGCGTGTGACAGACGGAACTCAAGGAGCAAATGATGGCGGCAATTACCGCAAGCATGGTTGCAGAACTGCGCGCAAAGACCGACGCGCCGATGATGGAATGCAAGAAGGCGCTGACGGAAGCCGAAGGCGACATGGCGCGCGCTGAAGAGCTGCTGCGCGTGAAGCTGGGCAACAAGGCCAGCAAGGCAGCGTCGCGCGTGACGGCTGAAGGCGTGGTCGCATCGTTCATCGGCGGCAACGCTGGTTCGCTGGTCGAACTGAACTGCGAAACCGACTTCGTCTCGAAGAACGACGACTTCCTGGCATTCTCGAAGACGGTCGCTGAACTGGTCGCTACGCAAAACCCGGCTGACGTCGCTGCCCTGTCGGCACTGCCGCTGGACGGCTCGACGGTCGACGCAGTGCGCCTCGCGCTGGTCGGCAAGATCGGTGAAAACCTGTCGATCCGCCGTTTCGTGCGTTTCGAAACCTCGAACAAGCTGGCAGCATACCTGCACGGCACGCGTATCGGCGTGCTGGTCGAGTACACCGGCGCGGACGAGCAGGTCGGCAAGGACGTGGCAATGCACATCGCCGCCATGAAGCCGGTCTCGCTGTCGTCGGACGACGTCCCGGCGGATCTGATCGCGAAGGAACGTAGCATTGCTGAGCAGAAGGCTGCTGAATCGGGCAAGCCGGCTGAAATCGTCGCCAAGATGGTCGACGGCAGCGTGCAGAAGTACCTGAAGGAAGTGTCGCTGCTGAACCAGACGTTCGTTAAGAACGACAAGCAGACGATCGAACAGATGCTGAAGGCTGGCAACGCAAGCGTGCAGAAGTTCGCGCTGTTCGTGGTCGGCGAAGGCATCGAGAAGAAGCAGGACGACTTCGCAGCCGAAGTGGCCGCTCAAGTCGCTGCTGCAAAGCAACAATAAGTATCGCTTAAGCTTCAGTTAGTACCGTTGGACCCGCGGCGGAGCAAGACTTTGCCGCGGTCGGCGGCGCCGCAAGGCTGCGCGCGGGTGACCCTCGTGGCGCACGCCGCTGGCGGACCCGAGGGTTCGTCAATTTGGCGGCGCTTGCCCGAATCAGCATTTCACCCCTACATTAGTCCCTTGTTGTTGCCCTGTTCTGCGCGATCTGGATACCTCTATGCCCACTGCCTATAAACGCGTCCTGCTCAAACTCTCCGGTGAAGCTCTGATGGGCGACGATGCCTTCGGCATCAATCGCGCGACCATCGAACGAATGGTAGCGGACGTGGCCGAAGTGGTCCGTCTCGGAACGCAGTTGGCCGTGGTGATCGGCGGCGGTAATATTTTCCGCGGCGTCGCGGGCGGCGCGGCCGGTATGGATCGCGCCACGGCCGACTACATGGGCATGCTGGCCACCATGATGAACGCGCTGGCGCTGCAGGACGCAATGCGCCACGCCGGTATCGAAGCGCGCGTGCAATCCGCGCTGCGCATGGACCAGGTGGTCGAGCCTTACATCCGTCCGCGTGCGATTCGCCAGCTCGAAGAAGGCAAAGTCGTGATTTTCGCGGCCGGCACGGGCAATCCGTTCTTCACGACCGATACGGCCGCCGCGCTGCGCGGTTCGGAAATCGGCGCGGAAGTCGTGTTGAAAGCCACCAAGGTGGACGGCGTTTATTCGGCCGACCCCAAGAAAGACCCGAGCGCGACCCGTTACACCACGATCAGCTTCGACGAAGCCATCGGCCGCAATCTGCAGGTGATGGACGCCACGGCATTCGCGCTGTGCCGCGATCAGAAGCTGCCGATCCGGGTGTTTTCGATCGTCAAGCCGGGTGCGCTCAAGCGCATCGTATTAGGCGAGGACGAGGGCACCCTCGTCCACGTGTAAACTCTCGTTCACATAACGTGGGCTTTAACGCGAGCCCAGGCCGCCGCATAGTGCGCGCGCTGGCCGGCTCGCACCGTTTTGAAGGTTCGGAGGTTTAAAAATGTCTGTGGCTGATATCAGGAAGGGCGCTGAACAAAAGATGCAGCGTTCCATCGACGCGTTCAAGAACGACTTGTCGAAGATCCGCACGGGCCGTGCACACACGGGCCTGCTCGATCACATCCAGTGCGATTACTACGGTTCGCCGGTGCCGATTTCGCAGGTCGCGAATCTGACGCTGATCGACGCACGCACGATCGGCGTGCAGCCGTGGGAAAAGAAGATGGTCCAGGTCGTCGAAAAGGCGATCCGCGAGTCGGACCTCGGTCTGAACCCGGCGACGCAAGGTGACGTGATCCGCGTGCCGATGCCCGCGCTGACCGAAGAACGCCGCCGCGAACTGACCAAAGTGGTCAAGAGCGAGGCGGAAACGGCCAAGGTCGCTGTTCGTAACCTGCGCCGTGATGCAAACGAGCAACTGAAGAAGCTTGTGAAAGACAAAGAAATTTCTGAAGATGACGAGCGCCGTGCAGGTGACGACGTTCAGAAACTGACGGACAAGTTCGTCACGGAAATCGACAAGCTTGTAGTGACCAAAGAAGCCGAGATCATGACGGTCTGAGGCCGGTTGGCTCAGCACCTTTAAGATCTCCACTTCTTTTTTTGCAGTCACTGTCCCGACGGCCATGACCTATACCAGCTCAACCGTGCGCGTGCCTGATGTCGCCGCGGTGCCGCGACATATCGCGATCATCATGGACGGCAACGGCCGTTGGGCGACCCAGCGCCGTCTGCCGCGCGTGGCCGGCCATACGCGCGGCGTCGACGCAGTGCGTGCGGCCGTCGAGGCCTGCGCCCGGCAGGGCGTCGAATACCTGACGCTGTTTGCCTTCAGTTCGGAAAACTGGCGCCGCCCGAACGACGAAGTGTCGTTCCTGATGCGCCTGTTCGTCACCGCGCTGGAGCGCGAGATCGGCAAGCTGCACGCAAACGGCATCCGTCTGCGCGTGGTTGGCGATCTGTCCCGATTCGATACGCGCATCCGCGACCTGATCCGGCGCGCGGAAACCAAAACCGCGCGCAATACCCGCCTCACGCTCACCATTGCCGCCAACTACGGCGGCCGCTGGGACATCATGCAGGCCACCCGCAAGCTCGCCGAACAATCGGCGCTGGCGGGCAAGGCGGTCGAGGTGAACGAGGATTCGTTCGCCGAACACCTGTCGATGGCCTATGCGCCGGAGCCGGACCTCTTTATCCGCACCGGCGGCGAGCGCCGCGTCAGCAACTTCCTGCTGTGGCAACTCGCTTACACCGAGTTCTACTTCACCGACACGTTCTGGCCGGATTTCGACGCCGACGCGCTCGGCCACGCCATCGCATCCTACGCGGAGCGTGAGCGACGCTTCGGCCGCACCAGTGCTCAACTCGAGCCGCAATCGCAGAACGTCGATTCGCTTCCATGCTAAAAACCCGTGTCATCACGGCGATCATCCTGCTGGCGATCTTCCTGCCGGTCACGCTGTTCGCGCCGGTGGGCGCGTTCGGCGCGCTGATCGCCTTCGTCGTCGTGTTCGCCGCGTGGGAGTGGGCGCGTCTGCTGAAGCTCGGCGGCGCGGGCCCAGTCATTTACGCGCTGGTTGCTGCGGTGGCGCTGGTCGCGAGCACGCGGCTCGGCACCGGCGTCGAGGAGCCCCGGCCGCTCTTTCAGGCGGCCGCCATTTTCTGGGTGATCGCGGGGCCGTATGTGCTCCTGCGCAAGCCGACTCTCGCGCAAGGCGCCTGGCGCGCGTTTCTCTTTCTTGCCGGCATTGTGGTATTCGTCGCGTGCTGGCATGCTCTCGTCGCCGCGCGCATGCAGGGCGTGGCCTTCGTGCTGTCGCTGCTCCTATTGGTATGGCTGGCCGATATCGGCGCATACTTCTCTGGAAAAGCTTTCGGAAAGCACAAGCTGGCGCCTGCCATCAGCCCGGGTAAGACTTGGGAAGGCGCGATCGGCGGCTGGCTGGTGGTGATGATCGTCGCGGCGGCGGCGGTCTTTTTGCACGCGTTCGAGCCGACCCTGTATTCTGCGCTGCTGGCGCAATGGGGCGCCGTACGTACGCTGCTCGCCCTGACCCTGCTGGTGGTATTCAGCGTGGTGGGCGACCTGTTCGAATCCATGATGAAACGCCAGGCCGGAGTGAAAGATTCAAGCGGCCTGTTGCCTGGGCACGGTGGCGTACTCGACCGCATCGACGCATTGTTGCCGGTGCTGCCGCTTGCCATGCTGCTGCTCGGCTAGAGAAAGAGATATGCAAAAACGTCTGACATTGCTCGGTTCCACGGGCTCGATTGGAGACAGCACGCTCGACGTCGTCGCGCGTCATCCCGAGCGCTTTTCGGTGTACGCGCTCACGGCGCATCGCAACGGCGACAAGCTCGTCGAGCAATGCCTGCGCTTTCAGCCTGAAGTCGCGGTAGTCGGCGATGCCGATACCGCTGCGCAGGTCGCGGCGAAGTTGCGCGAAGCCGGCTGCAAGACCGAAGTCACGTATGGGCCGCAAGCGCTCGTCGACGTGTCGAAGAGTGACGGCTGCGATACGGTCGTAGCGGCGATTGTCGGCGCGGCAGGCCTCGCGCCGAGCCTCGCTGCCGCGCGTGCCGGCAAGCGTATCCTGCTCGCCAACAAGGAAGCGCTGGTGATGTCCGGCGCGATCTTCATGGACGCGGTGCGTGACAACGGCGCCGTGCTGCTGCCGGTCGACAGCGAACACAACGCGATTTTCCAGTGTCTGCCGCGCGAAGCCGCACAGCATGGCGGCGTGTCGAAGATCATCCTGACCGCGTCAGGCGGCCCGTTCCGCACGCGCGAACCGGCCACGCTGGTCGACGTCACGCCGGACGAAGCATGCAAGCATCCGAACTGGGTCATGGGCCGCAAGATTTCGGTCGACTCGGCCACGATGATGAACAAAGGCCTTGAAGTGATCGAGGCGCACTGGCTCTTCGATCTGCCGGGCGAGCGCATCGAAGTGCTGATTCACCCGCAAAGCGTGATCCATTCGATGGTGTCATACGCCGACGGCTCGGTGCTCGCACAACTGGGCAATCCCGACATGCGCACGCCGATCGCGCATGCGCTGGCATTTCCGGACCGCGTCGATTCGGGCGTGGCGCAACTGGATCTGCTGCAGGTCGCATCGCTGTCGTTCGAAAAACCGGATTACACGCGCTTCCCGTGTCTCGCGCTCGCGGTGAAAGCGCTGGCCGAGGGAGGCCTCGCGAGCGCGGCGCTCAATGCCGCGAACGAAGTCGCTGTTGAAGCGTTCCTGTCGCGCCAGATCGGTTTCATGACGATCGCTCAGGTAGTCGACGCCGTACTCAACGCGTTGCCGAACCGCAGCGCGCACGCACTGGAAGACGTGATCGAAGCGGATGCGGCCGCGCGCCGCGCCGCTGCCGACTTCATCGCGCGCCTGCCGGTCAGCGCCCGTCGCACGGAACGCGCCGTCCAGTGAGGCGCCTATGAACCTGCTGATCGAACTGCTTGCCTTCGCGGTCGCGATTGGCGTACTCGTGGTTGTCCACGAGTACGGGCATTACAGCGTGGCGCGTTTGTGCGGCGTCAAGGTGCTGCGTTTCTCGATCGGCTTCGGCAAGCCGCTGTTCCAATGGGTGAGCCCGAAGACGGGCACCGAATGGACGATTGCCGCACTGCCGCTCGGCGGCTACGTGAAGATGCTCGACGAGCGCGAAACCGGCGGGGCGCCGATTCCCGTTGAAGCCTTGCCGCATGCGTTCAACCGGCAGTCAGTGTGGCGCCGCTTCGCGATTGTCGTCGCCGGGCCGGTCGCGAATTTCCTGCTTGCCATCGTGCTGTTCGCCCTTGTGTTCGCCACGGGCGTGACGGAGCCGGCGGCTGTGGTGGCGGCACCCGCGCCGAATACGCCGGCCGCGCTGGCCGGTTTCGACGGTGGCGAAACGATTGTTGCCGTGCGTGCGGAAAACGCCGGCGAATCCGAGCGAGTGCGTTCGTGGTCCGACCTGCGCTGGAAACTGCTGGGCGCGGCATTCGATCACAAGCGCGTCGTGCTGAGCGCGAAAGACGCGCACGGCACCTCGGATTTCCAGCTGGATCTGCGTGGTATCACCGAGAAAGACGTCGACGACGACTTTATGTCGCGTCTCGGTTTCGAGCCGGGTGGTGGCAAGCTGACCGTCGCCGGGGTGCAGCCGGGTAGCGCGGCGCAAAAGGCAGGCCTTGGGGTGGGCGACCGTCTGCGCGCGATCAACGGTATCCCTACCGACAATGCCACGGCCTTCATCGCTTATGTAAAATCGCACGCCGGCACGCCCGTGACGCTGCAGGTTGAGCGTGGTGGGCAAGCCGCGGGCAAGCTGGAAGACGTTCGCATCGTCCCGCAGTCGCAGCGGGATGACGCGACGGGGCAGCAGATCGGCCGTATCGGTGCGGAACTCGCCACCCAGGTGCCGTCGATCGACGTGCGTTACGGGCCGGTCGAAAGCTTGCAACTAGGCGCGCGCCGTACGTGGGATCTGGCTGTTTATTCGGTGCGCATGTTTGGACGGATGATCGTTGGCGAGGCTTCGCTGAAGAATCTTTCCGGCCCCGTGACGATCGCCGATTACGCAGGAAAGAGCGCACGTCTAGGTCCTTCTGCATTCCTGTCGTTCCTGGCCCTTGTCAGTATTAGTCTCGGCGTACTGAACCTGTTACCAATTCCGGTATTGGACGGGGGTCATCTGTTATATTATTTGGTTGAAGCTGTAACCGGCAAAGTTGTCTCCGATCGCTGGCAACTCGTTTTTCAGAGGGCGGGTCTCGCCTGCATCGTCGCGTTGTCGGCGATTGCGCTGTTCAACGATCTGGCTCGTTTAATCCATTTTTAAAGTGTCTGGCGGCGTTCACGATGGCGACCGCCCGACCTGATGCAGCTATACACACTGGGGAAGCACGTTGTTTAAACCTCATCGCTTTGTTCCAAAGACGGTTATAGCCGCGGCGTTTGCCGCGCATGGGCTGGTTGCTCACGCAACGACGCCCTTCGTGGTGCAAGACATCCGGATCGAGGGATTGCAACGCGTCGAACCCGGTACCGTGTTCGCGTACCTGCCCATCAAGCAAGGCGACACCTTTAGCGACGACAAGGCTTCCGAAGCCATTCGCGCGCTGTACGCCACGGGCTTCTTCAATGACGTCAAGATCGCGACGGAAGGCAGTGTCGTCATCGTCCAGGTGCTGGAACGTCCGGCTATCGGCACGATCGACTTCGCCGGCATTCACGAGTTCGACAAGGAAAACCTGACCAAGGCGCTGCGCGCGGTCGGCTTGTCGCAAGGCCGTTACTATGACAAGGCACTCGTCGACAAGGCCGAGCAGGAACTGAAGCGCCAGTACCTGACGCGCGGTTACTATGCCGCGGAAGTCACCACCACGATCACGCCGATCGACCGCAACCGCGTGTCGGTGCTGTTCTCGGTGGCTGAAGGTCCGAGCGCGAAGATCCGCCAGATCAACTTCATCGGCAACAAGGCGTTCAGCACGGGTACGCTGCGCGACGAAATGCAGTTGTCCACGCCGAACTGGTTCTCGTGGTACACGAAGAACGACCTGTACGCGAAAGACAAGCTCACCGGCGACCTCGAAAACGTCCGCTCGTATTACCTGAATCGCGGCTACCTCGAGTTCAACATCGACTCGACCCAGGTGTCGATCTCGCCGGACAAGAAGGACATGTATCTGACGGTCACGCTGCACGAAGGCGAGCCGTACACGATCAACAGCATCAAGCTGGCTGGTAACCTGCTCGACCGCGAGCCGGAGCTGAACAAGCTCATCAAGATCAAACCAGGCGACCGTTTCTCGGCTGAAAAGCTGCAAGCCACCACCAAGGCGATCGTCGACAAGCTCGGCGAATACGGCTATGCGTTCGCTACTGTCAACGCGCAGCCGCAGATCGATCAGGAACATCACAAGGTCGACCTGACGCTGCAAGTGGACCCGAGCCGCCGTGTGTACGTGCGCCGCATCAACGTGGTCGGCAACACGCGCACTCGCGACGAAGTGGTGCGCCGCGAAATGCGCCAGCTCGAAAGCTCGTGGTTCGATTCGAACCGCCTCGCGCTGTCGAAAGACCGGATCAACCGTCTCGGCTACTTCACGGACGTGGACGTGACCACGGTGCCGGTGGAAGGCACGCCGGACCAGGTCGATGTGGACGTCAAGGTGGCTGAAAAGCCGACCGGCGCGATCACGTTGGGCGCGGGCTTCTCGTCGACGGACAAGGTGGTGCTCTCGGCCGGCGTGTCGCAGGACAACGTGTTCGGTTCGGGTACGAGTCTCTCGGTGAACGTGAATACCGCCAAGACGTACCGTACCTTGACGGTTACGCAGGTCGACCCGTATTTCACGGTCGACGGCATCAAGCGGATTACCGACGTCTACTACCGTACGTACCAGCCGCTGTACTACTCGACGGATTCGAGCTTCAAGATCGTCACGATCGGTGGTGACCTGAAGTTCGGTATTCCGTTCTCCGAAGTCGATACGGTGTATTTCGGCGCCGGCCTCGAGCAAAACCAGCTGGACGTCGACGCGAACACGCCGCAGAGCTACAAGGACTACGTAGCCGCCTTCGGCCGTGTGTCGAATAACGTGCCGATCACGGTGGGTTGGTCGCGCGACGCGCGTGACAGCGCACTGGTGCCGAGCCGCGGCTACTTCACGCAGGCGAACGCCGAATACGGCACGCCGATCGGCGGCACGCAGTACTACAAGGCCGACATCAACGCGCAGTACTATTATTCGTTCTCGCGCGGGTTCGTGCTGGGCTTCAACTTCCAGGGCGGTTACGGTAACGGTCTCGGCGGCAAGCCATATCCGATTTTCAAGAACTACTACGCGGGCGGTATCGGTTCGGTGCGGGGCTACGAGCCGAGTTCGCTGGGTCCGCGCGATGCGAAGACGAACGACCCGATCGGCGGCTCGAAGCTGCTGGTGGGTAACATCGAGTTGACGTTCCCGCTGCCGGGTACGGGCTACGACCGCACGCTGCGTGTCTTCACGTTCCTCGACGGCGGTAACGTCTGGGGTACGGAAGGTAACAGCATCGGCGCGAACGGCCTGCGTTACGGCTACGGTGTCGGTCTTGCGTGGATCTCGCCGATTGGCCCGCTCAAGCTCAGCCTGGGCTTCCCGCTCACGAAGCACACCGGCGACCAGTATCAGAAGTTCCAGTTCCAGATCGGGACGGCATTCTGATCCGGCGGAGGGCGACCCGGGCCTTTACGGGTGGCTTCCGGCGGTGGGCCCGGCCAAACTACAGTATCGAGAGGATGACTTTGCGAACCGGTATGTTTTCGAAACGTGTGGCTTGCGCGTTGGCGCTGGCAATGACGCTGGGTGTCGGCGTAGCGGGGGTCGCGCACGCCCAGGAAGCCAGGATCGCCGCGGTGAATTCGGACCGTATCCTGCGTGAATCGGCTGCCGCGAAGGCTGCACAGGTCAAGCTCGAGGCGGAGTTCGCCAAGCGCGACAAGGACCTGGCCGATATGGCGCAGAAGCTGAAGTCGATGTCCGACTCGCTCGACAAGAACGGTGCGTCGATGTCGGCCGCCGATCGCGCGCAGAAGCAGCGCGATCTGTCGCAGTTGGATACGGACTTCCAGCGCAAACAACGCGAGTTTCGCGAGGACCTGAACCAGCGCCGTAACGAAGAGCTGGCGGCGGTGCTCGACCGGGCCAACAAGGTGATCAAGCAGATCGCGGAGCAGCAGCATTACGACCTGATCGTTCAGGAAGCGGTGTACGTGAGCCCGCGCATCGACATTACCGATCAGGTGCTCAAGGCACTGGCGGCATCGGGCAACTGAACGCGCGCGCCGGGCACCGGCCGGGTTGCAGCGCAGGGTCGTAGAACTGACAAGTTGGACTGATTGTGCAGCAACCATCTCGCATGGGATCGGAGACAGAGGATAGGCATGGCATTTACGCTTGAGGACATCGTCCAGCAGTTCGGCGGTGAAGTAGTCGGAGAAGGTTCGCAGCGCGTCGGCAGTCTGGCGCCGCTCGACCAGGCAGGCCCGGACCAACTGGCGTTCCTCGCCAATCCGAAGTACCTGTCGCAGGTCGAGACGACCCGTGCGGGCGCGGTGTTGATCAATGCCGACGACCTCTCGAAACTCAGCTCCCTTACAGGCCGTAACTTCATCGTCACGCCGAATCCGTACGCTTACTTCGCGCGCGTCGCGCAGACATTCATCGACATGGCAGCGCCCAAGACCGTGCCCGGTGTGCATTCGAGCGCGACGATCGACCCGTTGGCCCAGATTGCCGCGAGCGCGGTGATCGGTCCGCACGTCACGGTGGAAGCGGGCGCGGTGATCGGCGAAAACGTGCGTCTGGACGCCAACGTGGTGATCGGCCGCGGCACGCGAATCGGTGCGGGCTCGCATCTGTATCCGAACGTCGCGGTGTATTACGGCTGCAAGCTCGGCGAGCGCGTGATTGTGCACGCCGGCGCGGTGATCGGTTCGGACGGTTTTGGCTTCGCGCCGGATTTCGTCGGTGAAGGCGATGCGCGTACCGGCAGTTGGGTGAAAATTCCGCAGGTCGGCGGTGTGTCGATCGCGGCGGACGTCGAAATCGGTGCGAACACCACCATCGACCGCGGCGCCATGGCCGACACGATCATCGAGGAGTGCGTGAAAATCGACAACCTCGTGCAGATCGGCCACAACTGCAAGGTCGGCGCTTACACCGTGATCGCCGGCTGTGCGGGCATTGCCGGCAGCACCACGATCGGCCGTCATTGCATGATCGGCGGCGCGGTTGGGATCGCCGGACACGTCACGCTGGCTGACTATGTGATCGTCACGGCGAAGTCGGGCGTCTCGAAGTCGTTGCTGAAGCCCGGCCTGTACACCAGCGCATTCCCGGCTGTGAACCATGCCGACTGGAACAAGAGTGCCGCTTTGCTGCGTAACATCGACAAACTTCGCGATCGTATCAAGGCGCTCGAAAATGCCGCTTCGGCAGGCAAGCCAGCCGGCGCGGCAAGCAATTCCGCGGGCGACGAAGCCTGAGAAGTATCGCGCTGACCTGCGGGTCAACCCGCACAACAATCCGCGGGCCAACCGGCCGGTACCGCGTAAAATAGCGGGCAAGCATCAGGAAGCAAAGTCGGTTGCCGTGACCGGGTGGCATGGCCGCCTGGTTTCGACAAGCGCCGGCAGCACGCGTTACCAACCCACCTGCACCAGCATCCGCAGTCATCATCGCGCAGTCAATGCGTGAGTAGAAACACCATGAGCACCGAAAAAATCAATCTCGACATTCATAAGATTCTCACGCTGCTGCCCCATCGTTACCCGATCCTGCTGGTCGACCGGGTGCTCGAACTCGAGCCGCATAAGAGCATCAAAGCGTTGAAGAACGTGTCGATCAATGAGCCGTATTTCCAGGGTCACTTTCCGACCCGTCCGGTGATGCCCGGCGTGCTGATCCTCGAAGCGCTAGCGCAAACGGCAGCCCTGCTGACGTTTTCGGAAGAGCCGAGCGATCCGTCGAACACGCTGTATCTGTTCGTGGGCATCGACAACGCGCGTTTCAAGCGCGTGGTGGAACCGGGCGATCAGCTGATCCTGAACTGCACGTTCGAGCGTCATATGCGCGGCATCTGGAAGTTCAAGGCGCGCGCCGAAGTGGATGGAGCCGTAGCGGCGGAAGCCGATCTGATGTGCGCGGTGCGGCACACGGACAAAGACGCTTGAAGCCGGTGTCCGGACGGTCAGCGGCTTATCCCGAGCGCTGCGAACTCCGGCTACGCCCATCCAGACAACGCAACAGAATCAGAAGCGAGGACGCATGAGCAGGATTCATCCCACTGCGATCGTCGAGCCGGGCGCACAAGTCGACGAATCCGTCGAAATCGGACCGTATGCCGTCATCGGCGCACATGTGACGATCGGCGCACGGAGCACGGTCGGTTCGCACAGCGTGATCGAAGGTCACACCACGATCGGCGAAGACAACCGCATCGGCCACTATGCATCGGTCGGCGGCCGTCCGCAGGACATGAAGTACAAAGACGAGCCGACCCGGCTCGTGATCGGCAATCGCAACACGATCCGTGAATTCACCACGATCCACACCGGCACGGTGCAAGACGCAGGCGTCACCACGCTGGGCGACGACAACTGGATCATGGCCTACGTGCACATCGGGCACGACTGCCACGTCGGCAACAACGTGATTCTGTCGAGCAATGCGCAGATGGCCGGCCACGTGACGATTGGCGACCATGCGATTGTCGGCGGCATGTCGGGCGTGCATCAATTCGTGCGCATCGGCGAGCATTCGATGCTGGGCGGCGCGTCGGCGCTCGTGCAGGACATCCCGCCGTTCGTGATCGCTGCCGGCAACAAGGCCGAGCCGCACGGTATCAATGTCGAAGGTCTGCGCCGCCGTGGTTTCTCCGCAGACGCGATCTCGGCGCTGCGCTCGGCGTACCGCCTGCTGTACAAGAACGGCCTGTCGCTTGAAGAAGCGAAGCTGCAGTTGCGCGAACTCGCATCCGCGGGTGGCGATGGCGATGCGCCGGTACAAACGCTGCTCGCGTTTGTCGAAGCGTCGCAACGCGGCATCATCCGCTAACCGATGGCTTTGAACCCGAGTCCCCTGCGCGTTGCGATGGTGGCAGGCGAGCCGTCCGGCGACCTGCTGGCGGCGTCGCTGCTCGATGGCCTCGCGAGCCGTCTACCCGCCGGCACCCAGTATTACGGGATCGGCGGCCCGCGCATGATCGCCACGGGTTTCGACGCCCACTGGCCAATGGAGAAGCTGACGGTGCGCGGCTATGTCGAAGCACTGCGGCATATTCCAGAAATCCTCGGCATCCGCAACGAACTGAAGCGCCAACTGCTGGCCGAGCCGCCGTCGGTGTTCGTCGGCGTGGACGCGCCCGATTTCAACTTCGGACTCGAGCATCCGTTGCGCGACGCGGGTATTCCGACCGTGCACTTCGTTTGCCCGTCGATCTGGGCGTGGCGAGGTGGGCGCATCAAGAAGATCGCCAAAGCGGTCGACCACATGCTGTGCGTGTTCCCGTTCGAAACGGCGCTGCTGGAAAAGGCCGGCATCGCGGCTTCGTACGTGGGCCATCCGCTTGCCGACGAAATTCCTCTGGTACCCGACACGCTTGGCGCGCGCCGCACGCTCGGCCTTGCCGAAAGCGGTCCGATCATCGCGGTGCTGCCGGGCAGCCGGCGCTCGGAGATCGATCTGATCGGTCCGACGTTCTTTGCCGCGATGGAAATGATGCAGCACCAGGAGCCCAGTTTGCGTTTCGTGATGCCGGCGGCCACGCCCGCATTGCGCGAAATGCTACGGCCGCTGGTCGATGCGCATCCTGGTCTCGCGCTGACCATTACCGACGGCCAGGCGCAAATCGCGATGACGGCGGCCGATGCGATCCTCGTCAAGAGCGGCACGGTGACGCTGGAAGCCGCGCTGCTGAAAAAGCCGATGGTGATCTCGTACAAGGTGCCCTGGCTGACCGGCCAGATCATGCGCCGCCAAGGCTATCTGCCGTATGTTGGCTTGCCGAACATTCTGGCGGGGCGTTTCGTCGTGCCGGAAATTCTGCAGCACTTCGCGACGCCCCAGGCGCTCGCCGAAGCGACGCTGAAACAGTTGCGCGACGAGGCCAACCGGCGCACGCTGACGGAAATCTTCACGGAGATGCATCACGTGCTGAAGCAGAACACCGCGCAGCGTGCAGCGGAAGTCGTGGCGAGCGTCGTCGAAAAGCGGAAGGCTCGGCCGTGACCACCGCTCGCGCTCCACGCCGCAAGGCCGCGGCTGTTGCAGGCGCGGCAACATGGCAGGTCGGTCTGGACTTCGAAACGCCGGACGACATCGTCTGCGGCGTCGACGAAGCCGGGCGCGGGCCGCTGGCTGGCCCGGTGGTCGCTGCAGCGGTGATTTTCGATCCGTCGAAGCCGATGATCCGCGGCCTCGACGATTCGAAAGCGCTCACCGCGAAAAAGCGCGACGAACTCTACGACAAGATCGTCGACCGGGCACTTGCGTACTGCATCGCGTCCGCTAGCGTCGAAGAAATCGATACGCTGAACATCCTGCACGCCACCATGCTGGCGATGAAGCGGGCGGTCGAAGGCCTTTCGGTCGTACCGACGCTCGTGAAAATCGACGGCAATCGCTGCCCAACGCTGAGCGTTCGCAGCGAAGCCGTGATCGGCGGCGATGCCTTGGTCAAAAGCATTTCGGCGGCGTCGATTCTCGCCAAGGTCACGCGTGACCGGATGCTGCTCGAACTGCATCAAGCCTATCCGGTCTACGGTTTTAACGCGCATGCCGGCTACGGCACGCCGCAGCATCTCGCGGCGCTGCGCGAACATGGGCCCTGCGAGCATCATCGGCGCTCGTTCGCACCGGTGCGTGAAGCGCATCAGCGTTTCGGCACGGCTTCGAAACAACTGCGGGCGGGCGGCATGATCATCGTGTCCGGAACGCTCACCGACGCCGTGCTCGACGACGACGCCTTCGGCGAACGCAGCGGCGCGTAAGCGCTGCGCGTTGCCCATTCTTTCCTCATTCTCACTGTCTTCGCTGCCTGTGAAAGCCATCACCTCGCGGGACAATCCGCTCTACAAGCGCCTCAAGGCACTGGCCGGCTCGACGCATCAGCAGCGTCGCAGTGGCCACGCGTTGCTCGAAGGGTTCCATCTCGCGAGCGCGTATCTCGACGTCGCCGGGCAGCCGGAAATGTGCATCGTCACCGAGGGCGCGTTGCGCCACGACGAAGCGCAGGCCATCGTGTCGCGCATCGACGAGCACCGTATCGTCACGCTGCCCGATGCATTGTTCGGCCAGGTGTCGAACGTCGTGCACGGTGTCGGGATTCTGCTGCTGGTCGAAAAGCTCGATACGCCGCTGCCGGAGAATGTCGGAGAAACCTGCCTCGTACTCGATGGCGTGCAGGATGCCGGCAACGTCGGTTCGATTCTACGGAGCGCGGCGGCCGCCGGTATTCAGCAGGTGTTTTGCGCGCCGGGCACCGCGTACGCGTGGTCGTCGAAGGTATTGCGCTCGGGCATGGGCGCGCATTTCCTGTTGCAAATCCACGAGGATGTCGAGGCGCAGGTATTGATCGAGCGCCTGGCTGTGCCCATCGTCATTACGGATTCGCACGGTGCCGAGGCGATTTACGACTGCGATCTAAGCGGGCCGCTCGCGTGGGTGTTCGGCAACGAAGGGGCGGGCGTATCGCAGACCTGGCGCGATGCGGTTTCGTTGCGGGTGACGATTCCTCAGCCGGGCGGCATGGAATCGCTCAATGTGGCCGCCGCCGCGGCTATCTGCGTGTTCGAACAGTGCCGCCAGCAGCGCCGCGCGTGACATTGCACTGACTGCAGGTCTGAGGCGACCTCCGCGATCACCTCAGCACCACGCACGCCCGCAAAACAGGCGCCGCTCAATAAACCGGCCGGTCCAGCTTGATCTCCTGCAGGATCGTCGTCGCGATTTCTTCGATCGACTTATGCGTCGACGACAACCACTTGACCCCTTCGCGCCGCATCATCGCTTCCGCCTCGTTGATCTCGTAGCGGCAATTTTCCGGCGCGGCGTACTTGCTGCCCGGGCGGCGCTCGTTACGGATCTCCGACAGCCGCTGCGGATCGATCGATAAACCAAACATCTTCTGCCGATGCGCCAATAGCGGCGTAGGCAGCTTGCCGCGCTCGAAGTCTTCCGGAATCAGCGGATAGTTGGCCGCTTTCACGCCGTACTGCATGGCCAGATACAGGCTCGTCGGTGTCTTGCCGCTGCGCGACACGCCGACCAGAATCACATCGGCATCGGCCAGATTGCGGTTCGATTGACCGTCGTCGTGGGCGAGCGAGAAGTTGATCGCCTCGATCCGGTTCTTGTATTCCTCGGTATCGGCGTTCTGGTGGCCGCGGCCCATCGCGTGGCTCGACTTGAGCTCCAGTTCCTGTTCGAGCGGCTCGACGAAGGTCTGAAACATGTCCAGCACGAGTGCATTCGAACCTTTGACGATCTGATTCGAGGCGCTGTCCACCAGCGTCGTAAAGACGATCGGACGGCGGCCGTCCTGCTGGATCGCTTCGTTGATTTTTTCTAGCGTGGCGTAGGCCTTTTCCGTCGAGTCGACGAAGGGCACGCGAACCAGGCGGAATTTCTGGTCGAACTGGGAGAGGATCGAATGCGCGAAGGTTTCGGCAGTGATCCCGGTACCGTCGGAGACGATGAATACGGTGGGCGGCATCAGTGGGGCTGGGGAACGTGAGCGGGAAAAAGCGCTCGAATGAAACATCGCTGCATGGATGTCGCTGCACGGTGGCTAACCGGAGATTGCAGCGGCGTCATGTCAGCGCGCCGTGGGCACCGCAATTGCGTCCGGATGGCGGTGGGGCCTCGCGAGAGCCTCGCAAGAGCCCGTCAGCCGGTCCGGGGCGCGATTCGAGGCGCAATTCTCGTCCGACTGTCACATTTTGAGAGTCGGCACGGTAGAATAGCGGCAACCTGTTGGATAAGCAATTGCAGGCGATTGGCGTCTAACTCACCGCGAACGGTCGGTCAACGCCACGCTTTGCGCCGGTAACTTGCGGCAAATTGAGAGATTGGGGCGGATCGATCGGTAATTTCGTCCAACCGCTTTCTACGTCGTGCATCCGGCGCTTTTCAGCCTTCGCGGCCATTTGCAGCGATTGCTTCTCCAACAGGTTGTGCAAGACGCGAGGTCACGCTTCCAATGGGCGTCTCGCGTTCAAGCCCACTTGCACAGCCGTGAATTTCTTTCACACTTAGGGGCTTGTATGACTAACGCAGTTACCGTCGCAAAGGAAGAGGCGTATGTAGTTCCGTTCGAGCAGTTGCGGATGACCGATGTGGAGATTGTCGGCGGCAAGAATGCGTCGCTTGGCGAGATGATCAGTCAGCTCGCCGAAGCTGGCGTGCGCGTGCCGACTGGCTTCGCCACCACGGCGCTGGCTTTCCGTGACTTCCTGCATCACAACAACCTGACTGAACGCATCGCCAAACGTCTCGAAACGCTCGACGTCGACGACGTGAAAGCGCTCGCCGAAGCGGGCAAGGAGATCCGTCAATGGATCGTCGACGCCCCGATGCAGCCGCGTCTCGAAGCGGATATCCGCGCAGGCTTCGACACCCTGCAAAACAGCTCGCCTGAAGAGTTGTCGTTTGCCGTGCGTTCGTCGGCAACGGCAGAAGACTTGCCGGACGCATCGTTCGCGGGTCAGCAGGAAAGCTACCTCAACGTGGTCGGTATCGACGAGGTGCTCGATCGCATGAAGCACGTGTTCGCGTCGCTGTACAACGACCGTGCAATCTCCTATCGCGTCCACAAGGGCTTCACCCACGCTGAAGTCGCGTTGTCGGCTGGTGTGCAGCGCATGGTGCGCTCGGACGTCGGTGCGGCAGGCGTGATGTTCACGCTGGACACGGAATCGGGCTTCAAGGACGCCGTCTTCATCACGTCGAGCTACGGGCTGGGCGAAACGGTCGTGCAAGGCGCCGTGAATCCGGACGAGTTCTACGTCTTCAAGACCACGCTCGCACAAGGCAAGTACCCGATCATCCGCCGCTCGATCGGCTCGAAGCTGATCAAGATGGAATTCACCAAGGCGGGCGAAGAAGGCCGCGTGAAGACCGTCGACGTCGCGCACGAGCAGCGCAACCGTTTCTCGATCACCGACGAAGACGTGATCGAGCTCGCGAAATACGCCGTCATCATTGAAAAGCACTACGAGCGTCCGATGGACATCGAGTGGGGCAAGGACGGCCGCGACGGCAAGATCTTCATTCTGCAGGCGCGCCCGGAAACGGTGAAGAGCCAGGCGGCGGGCAAGGCCGAGCAACGCTTCAAGCTGAAGGGCCAATCGAACGTGCTGACTACCGGCCGCGCAATCGGCCAGAAGATCGGTGCGGGTCCGGTGCGCGTGATTCACGATCCGTCTGAAATGGACCGTGTGCAGCCGGGCGACGTGCTGGTGGCCGACATGACCGACCCGAACTGGGAACCGGTGATGAAGCGCGCATCCGCGATCGTCACGAACCGTGGCGGCCGTACCTGCCACGCGGCGATCATCGCGCGTGAGCTGGGTGTGCCGGCGGTGGTCGGCTGCGGCGACGCGACCGACCTGCTGAAGGACGGCGCGCTGGTGACCGTGTCCTGCGCGGAAGGCGATGAAGGCAAGATCTATGACGGTCTGCTCGAAACCGAAATCACCGAAGTGCAGCGCGGCGATCTGCCGCCGATTCCGGTGAAGATCATGATGAACGTCGGCAACCCGCAACTGGCTTTCGACTTCTCGCAACTGCCGAACGCAGGCGTGGGTCTGGCGCGGCTCGAGTTCATCATCAACAACAACATCGGCGTTCACCCGAAGGCGATTCTCGAGTACCCGAACATCGATCAGGACCTGAAGAAGGCCGTGGAAAGCGTGGCACGTGGCCATGCATCGCCGCGCGCGTTCTACGTCGACAAGCTGACCGAAGGCATCGCAACGATCGCAGCGGCGTTCTATCCGAAGCCCGTGATCGTGCGTCTGTCGGACTTCAAGTCGAACGAGTACAAGAAGCTGATCGGCGGTTCGCGTTACGAGCCGGACGAAGAAAACCCGATGCTGGGCTTCCGTGGCGCATCGCGCTACATCGCTGACGACTTCGCCGAAGCGTTCCAGATGGAATGCATCGCGCTGAAGAAGGTGCGTGAGGAGATGGGCCTCGACAACGTCGAGATCATGGTGCCGTTCGTGCGTACGCTGAAGCAGGCGGAACGCGTGGTCGGGCTGCTGGAGAAGTTCGGCCTGAAGCGCGGCGAGAAGGGCTTGCGCCTGATCATGATGTGCGAAGTGCCGTCGAACGCGATTCTCGCCGAAGAATTCCTGCAATTCTTCGACGGCTTCTCGATCGGTTCGAACGACCTGACGCAGCTCACGCTCGGCCTCGACCGCGACTCGGGCATGGAACTGCTGGCAGTCGATTTCGACGAACGCGATCCGGCCGTCAAGTTCCTGTTGAAGCGCGCGATCGATACGTGCCTGCGCCTGAACAAGTACGTCGGTATCTGCGGCCAGGGCCCTTCGGATCATCCGGACTTTGCGCAATGGCTGACCGATGAGGGCATCAAGTCGATCTCGCTGAACCCGGACTCGATCGTCGAGACGTGGCAGAAGTTGGCGAAGTCGTCGGCGAAGTAAGTGAAGTAAAAAAGCGAAATAAATAAGCGCGGGGCAGGTGCCCGATAAGCAGTTTGCATAAAGGGTGGTGCGCTACGTCAAAAGCACGTAAAAGCGTGCGGCACCGTCCGATAAAATGCACCCGCTTCGTGCTATAAACACCCCGGTAGATCCGGGGTGTTTTGCTTTGTGGAGGTCGACGTGGCGCCAGGTGGATTGTTCTGGTGGATCGGGGCGGGTGTGCTTGTCGCGCTGGAGTTGATCAGCGGCACTTTCTATTTGCTCATGATCGCGTTGGGTTGTGTAGCGGCAGCCATTGCCCGTATTGCGGGCGCCGCCGCCGACCTGCAGTTTGCGATTGCGGCCTTCGTAGCGCTGGCGGCAGTCCTGTTGCTGAGGCGCTCGCGCTTTGGCCGCAGAACGCGTAAGGAGGCGTCAAAAAACCCGGACGTCAATCTCGACATCGGCCAGACGTTGAATGTGCCGGCGTGGCACGAGCGCCGGGCGCGCGTCAATTACCGCGGGGCTGCATGGGACGTCGAACTGGCTGCTGGTGAACCCGAAGATGCGCAGCTCTATGAGATCGCCGAGATGCGTGGCAGTTGCCTCGTCGTCGTGGCGAGCCGGCCGGCGAAAACCAAGGCAACCGTGGCCTGAGCGCGCGCCAATGCACGCACAGCGCCATGCATAACTATTCGAACTACGGACCGGAGGTCAGTCATGGATTCAACCATTGTCGGGGCGGTGCTTCTGCTTATCGTGATCGTGCTGGCGGCGCAGACGCTCAAGATCGTGCCGCAGCAGCATGCGTGGGTGCTGGAGCGGCTCGGCCGCTATCACCGTACGCTGACGCCGGGCCTGAGCTTCGCGTTTCCGTTCGTCGACCGGATCGCGTACAAGCACATCCTCAAAGAGATCCCGCTCGAAGTGCCGAGCCAGGTGTGTATTACGCGCGACAACACGCAACTGCAGGTGGATGGCGTGCTGTATTTCCAGGTCACCGATCCCATGAAGGCGTCGTACGGGTCGAGCAACTTCGTGTTCGCGATTACGCAGTTGTCGCAAACCACGCTGCGTTCCGTGATCGGCAAACTCGAACTCGACAAGACGTTTGAAGAGCGCGACTTCATCAACCACAGCATCGTGTCGTCGCTCGATGAAGCGGCGTCGAACTGGGGCGTCAAGGTGCTGCGCTACGAGATCAAGGACCTGACGCCGCCCAAGGAAATTCTTCACGCCATGCAGGCGCAGATCACTGCTGAGCGCGAGAAGCGCGCGCTGATCGCGGCGTCCGAAGGGCGTAAGCAGGAACAGATCAATATCGCCTCGGGCGGGCGCGAGGCGTCGATCCAGAAGTCCGAAGGCGAGCGGCAGGCGGCGATCAATCAGGCGCAGGGTCAGGCCGCGGCGATTCTGGCGGTGGCTGAGGCTAACTCACAGGCGATTCAAAAGATCGCTGCGGCCATCCAGTCGAACGGCGGGATGGAAGCGGTGAACCTGAAAGTGGCCGAGCAGTATGTGAATGCATTCGGCAACCTGGCGAAGCAGGGCACCACGTTGATCGTGCCGGGTAACCTGGCGGATATGAGTTCGATGATCGCGTCGGCGCTGACCATTGTGAACAAGGGGAAGGGCGCGGCCGAGGCGCGCTGATTGACGTTCTTCCTTGCCGAATGAAAATGGCCCGCAAATTTGCGGGCCATTTTTCGTTGAATCGCAGTTTTACGACGGCGAGCGCATCAGGCGCGCCTTCTCGCGTTCCCAGTCGCGCTTCTTCTCGGTTTCGCGCTTGTCGTGTTGCTTCTTACCCTTGGCGAGGCCGATCTCGCATTTGACGCGACCGCCCTTGTAATGAAAGTTCAACGGCACGAGCGTATAACCACGCTGCTCGACCTTGCCGATCAGTTTGCTGATTTCTTCAGCGTGCAGCAGCAGTTTGCGCGTGCGCACCGGGTCCGGATTGATGTGGGTCGAGGCTTCGGGCAGCGGGCTGATGTGCGTGCCGATCAGGAACAGTTCGTTATTCTTGATGACCACGTAGCCTTCCTTGATCTGGCCACGGCCGGCGCGCAAGGCTTTGACCTCCCATCCTTCGAGCACGAGCCCCGCTTCGTAGCGTTCTTCGACCGAGTAGTCGTAGAAGGCTTTTCTGTTGTCAATGATGCTCATGAATGGAAAGTGCCCAACTCGTTTAAAATCACGATTTTAGCAAAGCGGGGCAAGGAAAGCCCGCGGCGCTTGTCCACCCTTGCCACGCGCTGTTCAATTTATGGCAGATGTCCAGAAAACCGTGTTGATCCGCCATTCGGCGGAACAGATGTTCGACCTCGTCACCGACGTCGCCGATTACCCCAACTTCCTGCCTTGGTGCGGGGGAGTCGAAATCCGCCGCCAGGACGAAACCGGCATGGAGGCGAAGATCGACATCAACTTCAAGGGCATCAAGCAGCATTTCGCCACGCACAACAGCATGGAGCGGCCCACGCGCATCGATATGGAGTTCGCGGACGGTCCGTTTCGCCAATTCACCGGCTTCTGGCGTTTCACGCCGCTGCGGGCCGATGCCTGCAAGATCGAATTCGCGTTGCACTACGAATTCACCAACATCATTCTCGAGAAGATCATTGGGCCAGTGTTCAGCCACATTGCCAACACCTTCGTCGAATCGTTCGTGAAGCGCGCCGATCAGCGCTACGGTAAGGCATGAGCGCGCGCTTGTCGATTGAAGTCTGCTACGCGCTTGCCAATGAGCAGGCGCTGATTGCCGTGGACTTGCCGGAAGGCGCCACGCTGCAGCAGGCGATAGACGCGAGCGGCATCTTACAGCGTTATCCGCAGATCGATCTGGGCACGCAGAAGGTCGGTGTGTTCGGCAAGCTCAAGCCATTGGATACGGTGCTTGCCGACCACGATCGTGTCGAGATTTACCGGTCGCTGCTGGTGGATCCGAAGCTGTCGCGCCAACGGCGCGTCGAGAAGACCCGCAAGGCGGGCTCGATCGAAGGGCGCCGCTGGCTGAACAAGGATTCGCGCTAGGCTACGCCTCGTAGCTGTAGCTGTGGCTGTGGCGGGGCAGCGCCGAGGGTGCCCCGTCTCAATCGTCTCAATGCACCGAAGGCTGCGCCTTCTCCTCAATCGACGCCGCCCCGGACGTATCGTCGTCCGCATGCTGGCGCACCGACCAGCACACCCCCGCCACCAGCAACAGGATCGCTGCCGTTTCCAGCGGGCGCGGCAGGCGCTGGTCGTAGATAAACGCGTAGAGCAGCGCGAAAAGTGTCTCGAACACGATCATCTGGCCGGACAGCGTGAGCGGCAGCCGTTTCGACGCGGCATTCCACAGCCCGTTGCCGAGCCACGACGCGCCGACGGCGAGGCCCAGATTCAGCATCCAGAAGGTGTGCCAGCGCTCGTCGCCGAGCGGCGCCTGCAGGCTGCCAGACGGCATGACGGCGACCACCAGCCACAATCCCGCGCCGAGCGCGCCGGTCACCACACCCCACAGCACCGACCACTCGTTGCCGCTGAAATGCGTCTGACGCTGCAGGTAGCGGGCGTTTTCGACCGCGAACCAGGTCCAGCAGGCGAGCGCGCCGACCGCGCAGCCGAGGCCGAGAAGCTTCGTCGCGATACTGACGGGCGTGCTGTCCGCTACCGTGAAGACGTCGATATTGATGCAGGCGATGCCGGCCACCACCAGTGAGAGCGGCCATACGAGGCGGGCGAGCGGCACGGCGCCATGATCGCGCCGGCCGAGCAGCGTCACCGTGACCGGCAGGACGCCGACGATGAGCGAAGCCGGCGCGATGCCGATCATATGAACGGCCGCGGTCAGCAGCAGGTAGTAGAGCAGGTTGCCGGCCAGCGCCAGTTTGACCAGCGCGCCGAGATCCTCGCGGGTCAGGCGTTTGACGAGCGAGCGCGCCATCGGCAGCGCGGCGGCCAGCGAGACGATGCCGTACATCGTGTAGCGTCCGGCGCTCAGCAACAGCGGCGAGAAATCGGGCAGCACGCGCGGCACCAGAAACACCATGCCCCATAAGGCCCCGGCCATTACTCCATATGCCACACCGCGCTGCATCGACTGCCCCTGCAAGAAAACTGGAATGGTCGGCAGAATAGCCGTTCGACGGGCAGGGCGTCTTGTTTGATTCTGCATTCAGCCAGTTTTATCCGGCGTGTTCAGGCGCCTTTTAACTTCCGAGCGCTGACCCGGCGGCGCGCAAGCGCCCCGAAATACCCATTCCCGAACCGGGTGCGGCGTCCATGCGCCCGAACGCGCAAACGAAACCGGATCGAACTCGAGGCGAACGTGGAAGCGAAATCGAAGGGTGCAAAGTCACGAGAAAAATCCCCTGAAATTCGCTAAGCTGCTGTTAGTGCAGTGAAAACCAGGGAGGTATCGCGTATAATTCGCTTTTGCGCCTATAGGATTTGCCATGCGTCTGATCCAAACAGCACTCACGTTCGATGACGTGCTCCTCGTCCCGGCTTTCTCCGATGTTCTGCCGCGCGACACCAGCCTCAAGACCCGGCTGACCCGCAACATCTCCCTGAATATGCCGCTCGTGTCCGCCGCCATGGACACCGTCACCGAAGCCCGTCTCGCGATCGCGATGGCGCAAATGGGTGGCGTGGGCATCATCCACAAGAATCTCACGCCGGCCGAACAGGCGCGTGAAGTTGCCAAGGTCAAGCGCTTCGAATCGGGCGTCGTGCGCGATCCGATTACGGTGCCGCCGCAAATGAAGGTGCGCGACGTCATTGCGCTGTCGCGCCAGCATGGCATTTCGGGCTTCCCGGTCGTCGAAGGTTCGCAGCTCATCGGTATCGTCACGAATCGTGACTTGCGCTTCGAAGAGCGTCTGGACGAGCCGGTGCGCAACATCATGACGCCGCGCGAGCGCCTCGTCACGGTCAAGGAAGGCACGCCGCTCGCCGAAGCCAAGGCGCTGATGCACAGCCACCGCCTCGAACGCGTGCTGGTCATCAACGACGCATTCGAACTGCGCGGCCTGATGACGGTAAAAGACATCACCAAGCAAACCGAACACCCGGACGCGTGTAAAGACGAACACGGCAAGCTGCGCGCAGGCGCGGCGGTCGGCGTGGGCGAAGACAACGAAGAGCGCGTTGAACTGCTGGTGCAGGCGGGTGTGGACGTGATCGTCGTCGACACGGCGCACGGCCACAGCAAGGGCGTGCTCGAGCGCGTCAAGTGGGTCAAGCAGAAGTTCCCGCATGTCGAAGTGATCGGCGGCAACATCGCTACCGCTGCGGCGGCCAAGGCGCTTGTCGAATACGGCGCAGACGGCGTGAAGGTCGGTATCGGCCCGGGCTCGATCTGCACGACGCGTATCGTCGCAGGCGTAGGCGTGCCGCAGGTCACCGCGATCTCGAACGTGTCGGAAGCGCTGAAGGGCACGGGCGTGCCGGTCATCGCCGACGGCGGCGTGCGTTTCTCGGGCGACGTCAGCAAGGCGCTGGCCGCCGGTGCGAATTCCGTGATGATGGGCAGCATGTTCGCCGGCACCGAAGAAGCGCCGGGTGACGTGTTCCTGTTCCAGGGCCGCCAGTACAAGTCGTACCGTGGCATGGGCTCGGTCGGCGCGATGAAAGACGGCGCGGCAGACCGCTACTTCCAGGACAACTCCGCGAACATCGACAAGCTGGTGCCGGAAGGTATCGAAGGCCGCGTCGCCTACAAGGGCTCGGTCAACGCGATCCTGTTCCAGTTGATCGGCGGCGTGCGCGCCAGCATGGGCTACTGCGGTTGCCGCACTATCGCGGAGATGAACGATAAGGCCGAGTTCGTGCAGATCACGGGCGCGGGCTTGCGCGAGTCGCATGTGCATGACGTGCAGATCACCAAGGAAGCGCCCAACTACCACGTGGACTAAACGCCAATGAAGCCATTGCTGCGCGCTGTACTCATCCTCGATGCGTTGTTGCTGCTTGCGTTCGGCCTGCTGTTTCTGCTGACGCCCTGGACTTCGTTGTACAACGCGCTGCTCTTGGTGCAAACCCAGCCGGCTCTGGTCGGCCAGGGGTTTGGCGTGGCGCTGATCGGGCTCGCGTGGCTTGCTTTGCACGCGTCGATCGACGGTTCGCTCACGTCGACGGTCGCCAAGGTCGTTGGCCATGTGAACTGGTTGACCGGCGTGCTGATGCTGGTCTGGCTGCTCGGGCTGCACACGCCGGCGCTGACCGGCTTCGGGCAGATCATTGCGGTGCTGACCGGTGTGGTGCTGCTGGTGGTCGGCCTGGGCGGTGTGCGCCTGTCGGGCGCGGTGCGGCGGCGTGAAAAGGTGCGGCTGGTTGAAGCCGCAGCCGCTGAGCGCGCCGACAAGCAGGCCGCGAAAGATGCCGCCAAAGACGCTGCCAACAAACGCGACTCTGGTCGTGTGACGGCGGGCTTCCCGGCCTATCGTACCGAACCGGTGGTCGAGCCCGTTATGCCGGTCACAGAGCCCGTGACTCCTGTTTCGGCAACGCCGCTCCATCCGGCGGTCGACGAACCGGCTCTGACGGCCTCCGAACGCGCTGCGCGCGACGATGCCCGTAACGCCGCTGCCGACGCACCTGGTGCGCCCCGGCCGCCGTTTCATGGCTGACGCGCCAAGCGCCAGAACGCCTGCCGAAGCAACCGGATTCCGTTCGCGCGCGCCGCAGGCAAGTGCCTGCGGTGCTGAATGCTCCAGCGCGCTTCACCGTCACGCTTCATGCTCGATCGTCCCCAAGTGGACTGCTTTGAATTCAACGCCGCGCTTCATGCGCGGTATCCCGTATCCGTTCACTTTTGACTCCGTCCGCTGCCATGCATGACAAGATCCTGATCCTCGACTTCGGTTCGCAAGTCACCCAACTGATTGCACGTCGCGTCCGCGAAGCCAACGTGTATTCGGAAATTCACCCGTACGACGTCGATGCGTCGTTCATTCGCGATTTCGCGCCGAAGGGCGTGATCCTTTCCGGCGGTCCGAGCTCGGTCACCGAAACGGATACGCCGCGCGTGCCGCAAGCGGTGTTCGAACTCGGCGTGCCCGTGCTGGGCATTTGCTATGGCATGCAGGCGATGGCCGAGCAGCTCGGCGGCAAGGTCGATATCGGCCACCTGCGTGAGTTCGGCTACGCCGAAGTGCGCGCGCGCAACCATACGAGCCTGCTCGAAGGCATCAGCGACTTCACCACGCCGGAAGGTCACGGCATGCTGAAGGTGTGGATGAGCCACGGCGACAAGGTCCTCGAAATGCCGCCCGGCTTCCAGTTGATGGCCTCGACGGAATCGTGCCCGATCGCGGCAATGGCCGACGAAGCGCGCCATTTCTACGGCCTGCAATGGCACCCGGAAGTGACGCATACCGTGCAAGGCCGCGCGATGCTCGAACGTTTCGTGCTGCAGATTTGCGGCGCGAATCCCGACTGGGAAATGGGCCATTACATCGACGAAGCCGTCGCGAAGATTCGCGAGCAGGTCGGTAATGAGCACGTGATTCTGGGTCTGTCGGGTGGTGTGGATTCGTCGGTGGCGGCGGCGCTGCTGCATCGCGCGATCGGCGATCAACTGACCTGCGTGTTCGTCGACCACGGCCTCCTGCGTTTGAACGAAGCCGAGCAGGTGATGGCAACGTTCGCTGAGAACCTCGGCGTCAAGGTGATCCACGTCGACGCGAGCGAAGTGTTCCTGTCGAAGCTGGCCGGTGTGACCGATCCGGAAGCGAAGCGCAAGATCATCGGCGCGGAATTCGTCGAAGTGTTCCAGACCGAAGCCAACAAGCTGACCGACGCGAAGTGGCTCGCGCAAGGCACGATCTATCCGGACGTGATCGAATCGGCCGGCAAGGGCAAGAAGGCGACGCAGACCATCAAGAGTCACCACAACGTGGGCGGCCTGCCGGAGACGCTGAATCTGAAGCTGCTCGAACCGCTGCGTGAACTGTTCAAGGATGAAGTGCGCGAACTCGGTGTGAAGCTCGGTTTGCCGCCGGCAATGGTGTATCGCCACCCGTTCCCGGGCCCGGGTCTTGGCGTGCGGATTCTCGGCGAAGTGCGCCGCGATTTCGCCGATCTGCTGCGTCGCGCGGACGCGATTTTCATCGAGACGCTGCGCACGTTTATCGACAAGGAAACCGGCAAGTCGTGGTACGACCTGACGAGCCAGGCGTTCGCGGTGTTCCTGCCGGTGAAGAGCGTGGGCGTGATGGGTGACGGGCGGACTTACGAGTATGTGGTTGCGCTACGCGCTGTGCAGACGCTGGACTTCATGACCGCGCATTGGGCGCATCTGCCGCACGAGTTGCTGGGGCATGTGTCGAACCGCATCATTAATGAAGTGCGTGGGATTAACCGGGTGGTTTATGACATCTCGGGGAAGCCGCCGGCGACGATTGAGTGGGAGTGATTCAAGGTGCTCCCGGGTCGTTCCGGGAGGTCCGGTTTTTCCTGTTTCTCCTTTAAAAAAGATGAGGTTATTGTCCGGTGTGGTCTGCTGTGATCCGGACAATACCTGGTGGAAATGTCGGTATCGGTGACGGTACCGACGTTTCTTCCTCGGACGGCCTTGTCCGATACCGTCAAATCAGTCTGACGGTATCGGTTGACGGTATACGTTCGAGGAGTCCCTATGCTCACAGACATGCAGTTGCGAGCGCTGAAGCCGGCCAAGAAGATCTACAAGGTTGCCGATCAGCGGGGGCAATATGCAGCAGTGATTCCTTCAGGCGCGGTGAGCTTCCGGTACGACTACCGGGTGAACGGTCGCCGGGAAACCCTGGTTATCGGCCGCTACGATCCATCACTTTAAGCACGGAAGCCACGCAAGCCAGACGAACTCGGATTCGGAATGGCTATAGCCTCCCGGAAACCCGGCTTCTACGCGACCAAGCCTACGGAGCAATCCAGCGCGGAGAGAGTCCTTCACGTGCGAAAGTCGAGACACGGGTTGAGGCGACCGAGGCGCTAACGTTTGGTAAGTGGGCAGAGAAATACTTTGTGGAGACTGCTCTTGCCGACTCCACACGAGCGATGCGCAAATTGGTATAAGAGCGGAATCTCACGTCGGAATTTGGCCGGCTGAAGTTGGAAGAGATCACGCCCGCACGATTGATGGCGCGCTGCGAGAAGATCAAGGGGAGGGGCGCTGCGGCCCCTGCTGTGCGGGCGCGCGACATCGTTCTGCAGGTCTACCGTTTCGTGCAGGCGCGGGGACTAAAGGTGGACAATTCCGAAGGAACGGATGAAGGCCGGTCGCCCCCACAGATGTCTATCTGAGTCAACAGGCTCTGGACATTCTGGTCGCATTCAAGACGTGCTTCGGAGCGAGTTCGTACGTGCATTCCGGCCGCTATGAGACGGCTCGATCAGCGAACCCGCGGTTTTGCTCGACAGACTTTGATTTCCGGGTAACCCGGTAACGGCAGCCGCGCAACTCTCTCCGCCTCGACGCGCTTGAGTCCGAGTGCCTGTAGCACGACCGCCGCAGCGCGCTCCGCGAAGTGCTGTCCTCCGAGTCCAGATGGCTTCTGCCCTTGGACGGCTGGTGTGACGGAGGCGGAAAAGTGCATTTCAGCGGCGATCGCCGCGAAGATGATGCCCGTAACGGAAATGAGACACAGAAAGTGGTCCGAGACGACAAAGCGTCTCGCGGAAATGCCACTTTGACTATCGCGCAGCAAACGCTGACCGAGACCCCAGTTCAGCGCATGCACCGAAAAACCCTCGCGGATCAGGAGCTGCCCCCACACCGGCTCGCGGCGGGCGCGCACCAGCGTATGGCGGACACAGATAGCGACCACTTCGGCCGGGTCGGACAGTCCGCTGGCCAGGCGATCAAGCGTATCGGCGAACTCTTCGAACACCCACTCGACGAGCGCGGCGAAGATCCCTTCCTTCGACTCGAAGTGATTGTAGAAGGAGCCGAAACCGACGTCGGCGGCCTCGGTAATGTCGTTGATGGTCACTGAACCCATCCCTTTTTCGGCCATTAGCCTGAGCGCAGCGTCGAGCAGGCGGGTACGAGTTTCTCGCTTGCGGCGGGCGCCGCGCGGCTGCCGCCCTTCGGTCGCCTGGGCCGGAGCTGGCAGCTTTTGCGTGCGCCGCCGGGTTGCAGGGGAGTTCGGGGTATCAGGCATCGCGGCTCCAGATTTCTGTATCGTCATATTTTAGATTTACACGTCATAGTTGACAATATAATCAGTTATGGGTTTAATGTCACTGTAGCGAACGGATCAGCGACCGCATGGACAGACGAATTGAGTTGCGACGGTGCCTGGAACAGGGAGTTGCAGCGCTGAAGATGAGTCGTCCACTGCCATCCAGATCCACCGCGCCGGGCTGGGGGCGAGGACATGTTTTACGCTCGTTCTCTAGCTGTTTCGTGGGGAGTGGCCGCGTGCGATGACGAAGTACGAAGAGTTGCAAGCGGCTTGTATCAGACGAAGCGAGTAGGAATACTAAGTTGTAGGTATGCCGGATCTAGTGCTCGCGCACTTCGCAATGCATGCTGCTTGACACACCGTGTCTTCCAATGCCTCGCCCATTTTATTGCTGGACCATCACCTGCCTTGTGAACATCGTGAAACTTTCCGGTCTTAACGCGCAGACGCTTGCGCGTCCTTTCCTGCCGTCCGTCGTCCGACCATCCCTCCGGGGACGTCTTCTGATTGCGGCTTGCGGCGCAATGCTGCTAGCGGCCTGCCACCAGCGCGAAACCGTCGCTCCCGAGCTCAAGCCCGTCGTTGCTGTCACGGTTCATCCCGACGGGCGCACGGCGAGCGCCTCATTGCCGGCTCAGATACAGGCGCGGTATTCGACGCCTCTTTCGTTCAGGATTGGAGGCAAGGTCACCGAACGGCGGGTGCGCATCGGCGATACCGTCAAGTCGGGACAGACCGTTGCGCTGCTCGATCCTACCGACCTGCGCAACAACCTGGCCAGCGCGCGAGCGCAGCTCGACGCCGCCGAACATCGTCTCGTGTACGCCAAACAGCAGCTCGATCGCGACCGCGTTCAGGCGCAGGCAAACCTGATCGCAACGGCGCAGATGGAGCAGACCCAGGACGCCTACGCTTCCGCCCTCGCGCAGCGCGATTCGGCGCTCGCCCAGATGGCGCTCGCCACGGATCACCTGCGCTACGCCACGCTCACGGCAGACCACGACGGCGTCATCACGTCGGAGGACACCGACACCGGCCAGAACATTCAGGCAGATCAAGCCGTCTATCACCTCGACTGGACGGGAGACGTGGATGTTGTCTGCGACGCGTCCGAGCGGACGATTGGCGCATTGACCGTCGGCAGCAATGCGCGCGTGAGCCTGTCTGCGCTGCCTGGTAAGACCTTCGAGGCGCGCGTGCGCGAGGTGTCGCCCGCTGCCGACCCGCAAAGCCGCACCTGGCGCGTGAAGCTCACGCTGGCCGCGCCGAGCCCCGAAGTTCGCCTCGGCATGACGGCGAATGTTGCGTTCGATGCCGCCAGCGACGCGGCAACGGCACGTCCGTTCGCGCTGCCTGTGACGGCGCTCTTTCACAAAGGCGACGACCCCGCTGTGTGGGTGGTGCGCGCGGGCAGCGACACTCTTGAGTTGCGCCCAGTCAGCATCGCGCGCTACGACGAACGCACGGTCTCTGTCACCGGCGGCCTGCACGACGGCGACCGCGTCGTGATGCAGGGCGTGCACGCAGTGAGCGCAGACCAACACGTGCAGGTGGTGGCCCCGTTGCATCCCGAGGATTTTTCGTCATGAACCCACGCGACCGTGAAACCGCGCATGAAAGCGCGACCGTCACCCCGTCCGACTCCGAGGCACATGGCGAAGGTGGCTTCAATCTCTCCGCGTGGGCGTTGCGCCATCAGCAGTTGGTGATCTTTCTGATCGGGCTTGCAACCCTGTTCGGCGTGATCGGTTATACGCAGCTTGCCCAGTCGGAAGACCCGCCGTTCACGTTCCGGACCATGGTGGTCAAAACTTACTGGCCGGGCGCGACTGCCCGCGAGGTGCAGGAACAGATCACGGACCGGATCGGCCGTCAGTTGCAGGCGGCACCGTATGTCGACAACATCAAGAGCTACTCACGGCCCGGCGAGTCGATGATCTTCTTCGCCATGAAGGATTCGGCCCCGGTCAAGGAGGTCCCCGAGACCTGGTACCAGGTGCGCAAGAAAGTGGGCGACATCTCGGCGACGCTGCCCAAGGGGACGGTTGGACCGTTTTTCAACGACGAGTTCGGTGACGTCTACACAAACATCTACGCGCTTGAAGGCGACGGCTTTACGCCTGCGCAACTGCACGACTACGCAGACCAGTTGCGCACGGTCCTGCTGCGCGTGCCCGGCGTCGCCAAGGTCGACTACTTTGGCGACCCGGACCAGCACATCTTCGTCGAGATATCGAATGCAGAGCTGACGGGGCTCTCTATCACGCCGCAGCAACTCGCCCAGGCAATCGACGCACAAAATACCGTTACGCCCGTTGGCACCATTACGACGGCGGACGACCGGGTGTTCGTGCGACCGAGCGGCGCGTTCAAGGACGTGCAGGCGCTCGCCGACACGCTCATCACCGTGAACAAACGCACGTTCCGGGTCGGTGACATCGCGAAGATCACGCGCGGCTATGACGATCCGCCCGTCACCCAGATGCGCGTCGGGGGGCAGGCGGCGCTCGGCATCGGCGTCACGATGCAAAAAGGCGGCGACGTGATCAGCCTCGGCAAGGCGCTCGACGCGAAAACCGCCGAACTGCAGGCGGCCATGCCGGCGGGACTCAAGCTGGCTCCCGTCTCGAGCATGCCTCACGCGGTCAAGCATTCAGTGGACGAGTTCGTCAGGTCGGTCGGCGAAGCGGTAGCAATCGTGCTGGTCGTGAGCCTCGTTTCGCTCGGCCTGCGCACCGGCATGGTCGTCGTGATCTCGATTCCGATCGTGCTCGCCGTGACGGCGCTTTGCATGCATGTGTTCAATATCGGGCTGGACCAGGTCTCCCTTGGCACGCTCGTGCTCGCGCTGGGGCTGCTCGTCGACGACGCGATCATCGCCGTCGAAACGATGGCCGTGAAGCTCGAGCAGGGGTGGAGTCGCAAGCGCGCGGCGGCCTTTGCCTACACGAGCGCGGCATTCCCGATGCTGACTGGCACGCTCGTGACGGTATCGGGCTTCCTGCCAATCGCACTCGCGAAATCGAGTACGGGCGAATACACACGTTCGATCTTCGAAGTGTCGGCCATTGCGCTGATCGTATCGTGGTTCGCTGCCGTCGTGCTGGTCCCCTTGCTGGGCTTCCACATGCTGCCCGAGCGCAAGAGCCACGAGAGTGGCGGGCACCATCACGAGCACGATGTTTACAGCACCGGCTTCTACCGGCGCCTGTCGGGGTGGGTCTCGTGGTGTATCGACCGTCGCTGGGCCGTGCTCGGCGTCACTGCCGTGCTCTTTGCGATCGCGATGGCGGCCTTCACGCGCGTGCCGCAACAGTTCTTCCCCAACTCTGAACGGCCAGAGCTGCTTGTGGACCTGCGGCTGCCGGAAGGTGCTTCGTTCGAGGCGACCCTGCGCGAAGCGAAGCGCCTGGAAAAGGCGCTCGACGGCCAGCCTGCAATCGAGCATTTCGTAGACTTTGTGGGCACCGGCGCACCGCGCTTTTACCTGCCGCTCGACCAGCAGCTTCAGCAGCCAAACTTCGCGCAGTTCGTGATCACGGCCAAAAGCGTTGAAAACCGCGACGAGTTGATGCACTGGCTCGATGCCAAACTCGGGAGAGAGTTCTCCGGCGTGCGCGCGCGTGTGGCGCGACTCGAGAACGGTCCGCCCGTGGGCTTCCCGATCAAGTTCCGGGTGAGCGGCAACGACATTGCGACCGTGCGCTCAATTGCTGAAGAGGTCGCCGAGAAGGTCCGCGCCGATTCCCGCACGCGCGATGTCCAGTTCGACTGGGACGAGCCGGCGGAACGGTCGATCTCGTTCGAGATCGATCAGAACAGGGCGCGCCAGCTTGGCGTGTCGTCGGAGGACGTATCGAACTTCCTGGCCATGACGCTTTCTGGCTACACGGTCACGCAGTTCCGTGAGCAGGACAAGCTGATCAACGTCGATCTGCGCGCGCCAAAGAGCGAGCGTGTCAATCCTGCGCAGCTCATGAGCCTGGCGATCCCGACGCCGAATGGCCCGGTTCCTCTCGGTTCCCTCGGACACGTTCGGAACACGCTCGAGTATGGGGTGATCTGGCAGCGCGACCGGCAACCGACGATCACCGTGCAGGCCGACATTCGGGGCAACGCGCAGGGCATCGACGTGACCCGCGATATCGAGCACGCGCTCGCGGAGCAAAAAGCCACGCTGCCGGTCGGCTATCGCATCGAGGTGGGCGGCTCCGTCGAAGAAAGCGTGAAAGGCCAGACCTCGATCAACGCCGAGATGCCGCTCATGATCATCGCCGTGCTGACGCTGCTCATGATCCAGCTCAAGAGTTTCCTGCGGACGTTTATCGTCGTGCTGACAGCACCGCTCGGGCTGATCGGCGTCGTGGCCGCGCTGCTCCTGTTCGGCAAGCCCTTTGGTTTCGTCGCGTTGCTCGGCGTGATTGCCATGTTCGGCATCATCATGCGCAACTCCGTGATTCTGGTCGACCAGATCGACCAGGACATCGCGGCGGGGCATGGGCGCTTCGACGCGATTATCGGTGCAACCGTGAGGCGCTTCAGGCCGATCATGCTGACGGCCGCAGCCGCCGTGCTCGCCTTGATCCCGCTCTTGCGCTCAGCTTTCTTCGGGCCCATGGCGACCGCGCTGATGGGTGGTATCACGATCGCCACGGCACTGACCATTTTCTTCCTGCCGGCGCTCTATGCGACGTGCTTCAGCATCCGGCGCGACGAGCGCGGGATACAACCGGTCGTCGTCGAGCATACGGAGATTTCATCATGAACTTTGCCTATAAGACATCCGTTATCGCCGTGGCTACGGCGCTCGCACTGACGGCCTGCTCGTTCGCTCCCAGCGGGGAGCCCCCGGTGATGCCTTCGCCCACGCATTACGGCGCGCAGGTGCAGCCGTCGAAGACTGTCGTGGCGGATGGCGTTGCGCAGCAATTCGATATCGGCTCGACTGCCGTTCCGCAATGGTGGCGGCTTTACCGGTCCGACGCGCTCGATGCGCTCGTCGACGAAGGATTGCGCAACAGCCCGACGCTTGCGGCCACGCAGCGGACGCTCTCCGCCGCGCAAGAAGAACTGCGCGGGCAAATCGGTTCGTCCACGCTGCCGTCGGTCGACGCTGCCGCCCAGGTCGAGCGTGCGCGTTCACCGGTCGTGCCCGGCATCGGCCCAAGCGAGGTCCGCTATAACTTCTTCGCCGGGCAGATTCAAGCGCACTACACGTTCGACCTCTTCGGCGCGACGCGTTACGCCAACGCGGCGGCTACCGATCGCGTGAATGTGCAGGCATATGAACTGGAAGCGGCCCGGCGCGCGCTCGCCGCCAACATCGTCGGCACGGCGATCAATGTGGCGGCGCTCGATCGCCAGATCGCGCTCACCGAACGGCTCATCGCCGTGGCGAGCGAAACTGCAAACGAGGATCAGCAACGGTACGCGCTCGGGTCCATTTCGCACGTGCAGGCGCTCAACTCGACGCAGGAGGCAGATTCGATCGCGGCGAGTCTTCCGGCCTTACGCCAGCAGCGCGCCACAGCCGTCCACGCGCTGGCGGTACTGATGGGCCGGACGCCCGATAACGCACCGACCGTTCCCGAGCTCGACAGCATGGCGTTGCCCGACCACGTGCCGGTCGTCGTGCCTTCGGACCTCCTGCGTTCGCGTCCGGACATTCAGGCAGCTGATGCCGCCGTGAAGGCCGCCGCGGCCGACGTTGGCGCTGCGACCGCGCAACTCTTTCCGAGCCTGTCACTGACGGCCTCAATGGGTCGCGGGGGCTTTAGCTGGCCCGCGATGCTCTCAGGTGCAGGCGGGCTCTGGGCGATCGGTGCGGGCCTGTCCCAGCCGCTCTTCCATGGTGGGGCGTTGTTCGCGCAACGCAGAGCCTCGATTGATACCTACGATGCGACGGTTCTGCACTACAAGTCGACAGTTCTGTCGGCATTCCAGGATGTCGCCGATTCGCTTGCCGCACTGGACAATGACGCGCAGACGCTGGCATTTGCCGAAAGAGCGGCACAGGCAGCCCAAGCTGCATTCGACGAAACGGCGTCGCGCGCCCGCCTGGGTTCCCTGCCGTCAACGGCACAGCACGCCAGCGAGCAGCGGTTTCTCAACGCACGGCTTAGCGCCGCCCGCGCCGGGAGTCAACGCATGAGCGATACCGCCGCACTCTTCCAGGCGATGGGCGAATTGCCTGCCGATCAGCCGCACGTGACGTCAAGAGAATGACCTTGTTTCCGTAATTCGGCGAGGGCCTTTGTCTCTTCGTGTCGCGTCGATGATCCCGGTCCATAACGCGTCTTGACTTCAACCGCCTCATTGCGCGTCGACTTCCGCCTCGACCAGTGGCAACGCGCGCATTGCAATCTTCTCTGCCTCTGTGCGCTTGAGCCCGAGTGTTTGCAGAAGCGTTGCTGCCGTACGCTCGGCGAAATGCTCTCCGCTGAAGCCGAGCTCGTCGAGCAGGTCTGCCGCCGGCGCGCCCGGCGCGACGAAATTCAGCTCGGCCGCAATTGCCGCGAGCACCGTGCCGCCCACCGAAAGAAAGCCGATGAAGGGGTCAGCGACCACAAAGCGCTTGGCGGCGATGCCGTTTCCGATATCCCGCAGCAGCCGCTGGCCCAGCCCACGGCTCAGGATGTGAGCTGAAAACCCTTCACGTATCAGGAAGCGTCCCCAAACGGGATCGCGCCGCGCACGCATCAGGGTATGGCGCACCGAGACGGCAATTACCTCGGCCGGGTCGGACAGGCCGCCGGTGAGGCGATCGAGCATGTCGGCGAATTCCTCGAATACGTTGCCGACGAGCGTCGCGTAGATGGCTTCTTTCGACTCGAAGTGGTTATAGAACGAGCCATAGCCGGTGTCGGCGGCCTCAGTGATTTCGTTGATCGCCACGCCCTCCATGCCCTTTTCCGCCATTAGCCGGAGGGCAGCGTCGAGCAGGCGGGCGCGTGTCTCGCGCTTGCGGCGCGCTCCGCGCGGCTCGCGCTCCTCGGGAACGGCGACCGGAGAAACGGGGTCCGCACGGGTGGAGCGCTTGGGCGCGGGCCGGTTTAAAGAGTTCGCCATGACGAGTTCCAGTCTTTGCTCATATCCAAGTATAGATTGGAATGTTTCTATTGACAAAGTTGTCAGAGATGACTTTAATGTCAATAAGGCGCATGGTTGACGCCCGACAAACAAATAGACAGATGGAGTGACAGTGGAGACAGGAGCAATAAACACCACCGGGCCGTCCGGCCTGCAGGACCCGGTTCAGCCGCCGACGCGTGACCTGCCCGAGGCAATAGAGGTGCTGATAGTCGGGTGTGGCCCGGTCGGTGCGGCGACCGCCAATCTGCTGGCACGGCACGGTGTGAACGTGATGGTTGTAGACAAGTCGCGTGAAGTATTCATGGCGCCCCGTGCAATCGCATTGGATAACGAGGCGCTGCGCATCCTTCAGCTTGCGGGCGTTGGCGAGCGCGATTTCGAGACGATCGCCATACCGTACGTCCGCATGAGGTCGCCCATGTTGGGCCTGTTCGGCAGCGTGAATTCGCTGGGCAGCCTGGATGGCCATCCGAAGCTCGTCACGTTCTACCAGCCGGATCTCGAGCGGTGCCTGCGCGCCCGGCTCGAGACATATGACTGTGCGCATATTGCGCTGGGTGTCGGACTGAAGGGCTTCACGGAGGAACGGGACCATGTGCTCGCGTCGCTGGACCTCGGGGACGGGCGCACTCATGAGGTCCGTGCCCGCTATCTGGTCGGCGCGGACGGGGCGAGTTCGCTGGTGAGGCAGCTCATTGGCCAGGAATTCAAAGGTAAGACGTTCGCCGAGGACTGGTTGATCGTCGATGCCCGCTACGTACCGCGTCCGATCGATCACATCGAATTCATCTGCGATCACCGTCGGCCAATCCCGCATATGGTCGCGCCTGGCCACCGTGAACGCTGGGAATTCATGCTGCAGCCTGGCGAGCGACGCGAGGAAATGGAATCCGAGACACGCATCCGGGAGTTGCTCTCTCCATGGGGCAACGTCGAAGAGATGATCATCGAG
Organism: Paraburkholderia sp. GAS32; assembly: GCF_050434225.1. Taxonomy (NCBI): domain Bacteria; kingdom Pseudomonadati; phylum Pseudomonadota; class Betaproteobacteria; order Burkholderiales; family Burkholderiaceae; genus Paraburkholderia; species Paraburkholderia sp. GAS32. Next base: position 109,077 of record NZ_JBNPVS010000002.1, read on the forward strand.
CGCAAGGCCGTGTATCGCTTCCATGCGCGCACCGTTGACGCATTCAGCAAGGGGCGGGTGTTCCTCGCGGGCGACGCGGCCCATATCACGCCTCCATTCGTCGGGCAGGGGCTGGTAGCAGGCCTTCGGGACGCCGCCAATCTTTGCTGGAAATTGGCATGGGTGGTACACGGACGTGCCGACCCAAGGATTCTCGATACCTATGACGAGGAGCGGCGCCCGCATGCAAAGGCAATGATCAACCTTGCAAAATTCATGAGTAGGCTCGTCATGCCGCGAAGTGGCGCGGTTGCGCTGTTGACTCATGGGTTGATGCGACTTGCGGGACTCGTGCCGCGCCTGCGCGCGCAATTTGAGGAACTGCAGATCAAGCCGAAGAACGCATTTCGCAGTGGACTGTTCGCCAAGGGCCGCTCGTCGACGAGGCTTGTTCGTGGCGCAGTCATCGCGCAAGGCTGGGTGAGAGGTTCCGATGGCACCACGTGTCTGAGCGACGACGTGCTCGGGCAGGGTCTCACGCTGATCGGGTTTGGCGTGGATGCGGCGGCTGTGCTAGAGCACGCGACGGCCGCAGCGTTTGCGCGTGCCGGGGGGCGCGTTGTCCAGATTGCCCATCGGGGGCAACGGCTGCATCTTGCCGCGCTCGACAGTTGGGAAGACCTTGAAGGCGTATTTCTTCCGGGGCTGGTGCCCGTCGGGTGGGTTGCCGTAGTCCGGCCCGACAAGACGATCGTCCACGACGGTGCGGCCACCGACGTGAACCGTATCGTGCGCGAGAGTCTTGCCTTGCTGACGAACCCCGTCGGCGCGCCGGCTATGGAAGCCGAACACGCTATCCGAACCGTTTGATTTCCGTTCTGCCATGAAACTGACTACTGTACAGCCGTCCCGTCACCCCGATCCCACGACGAAAGCGTCGGCATTGGCCTATCTGATATTCGACCGGCCAGATCTCGAGAAAGCCGAGCAATTTCTCAATGACTTCGGGCTCCGAACGGTATCGCGCACTGATGCGCTCGTCCTGCTGCGGGGAACGGGTGCTTCGCATTTCTGCTACGTCGTCCGAAAGGCGCCGAAATCCATGTTCGTCGGCTTCGGGCTACAGGTCGACAACATGGCCGATCTTGATGCGCTTGCAAAAGTGCCCGGCGCCTCTGAGGTCGAACGGTCGCAGTTGCCAGGCGGCGGCTATACAGTACGACTGACAGATCCTTCTGGCTTTCGCGTCGATGCAATATGGGGCCAGGCGCCAGCTTCGACGCTATCCCATCGGCCGCCATTGCCGTTCAACTCCGTGGATGCGGCCGTCCGAATTAACGGGACGCAGCGACCGCCCGAGTGCGCGCCCGAAGTTATCCGGCTCGGACATGTCGTGCTCGAACTCGCCGACTACCAGGAAACCTGCGCATGGTATACGCGGCATTTTGGATTCATCCCGAGCGATGTGCAGGTACTTCCCGATGGCTCGCCGGTCGTCGCGTTCATGCGGCTCGATCTCGGCGACAAGCCGGCCGATCACCATACGCTCGCGCTTGCACAAGGCTTCGTGCCCATCTACAGCCATAGTGCCTACGAAGTCGTGGATGCCGACGCGGTCGGCATGGGCCAGCGCGTCCTGCGCGAGAAGGGCTGGACGCACGCTTGGGGAATTGGCCGTCATATCCTGGGCAGCCAGATCTTCGACTACTGGCAGGACCCGTGGGGCGACAAGCATGAGCACTATTGCGACGGCGATCTCTTTACGGCCGATGCGCCGACCGGTGTTCATGTCGTGAGCCGTGAGGCGATGGCGCAATGGGGACCGACAATGCCGCGCAGTTTCACAAAACCCAGATTCACGCTTTCGAGCATCGTGGCGCTCTTCAGGAACCTGCGCCGCAGCCCCGACCTGACTTTGAGCAAGCTGCGGATGCTGGCAAAGCTTTTCGCTTGAACCAACCCCTTCCATAGAATCCGGAGATCGATAAATGGCACTTCACGTTCTGCATTACCTGCACCATGGCCGCGCCCAGTGGGGTGTGGTCGCTAATGGCACTATCACGCCGATTCCCGGCGAGTTCAAGACGACCGCCGAGTTTATCGAGGCCAATCCGGTCGAACGGCTGTTCGTGCTGAGCGGTCCGACGATTTCCGAATCGGAAGTGCAATGGTTGTCGCCCGTGACCGCCAATCAGCAGTTCATTTGCCAGGGCGCGAATTATCGCCAGCATATGATCGAGTCCGGCATGGACCCGGATGTGAAGAAATTCAATATGATCTTCACGAAGGCAACAAGCTGCATCGTTCCGGCCGACTCGCCCGTGGTTAAGCCAAACGAGGTGCAGTTCCTCGACTACGAGATCGAACTCGGTCTTGTCCTCAAACGCGACATTACGTCGCGCGAAACTGTCACCGACGGGAACCTGCATGACTACATCGCGGGCGCCGTGATCGTCAACGACTATTCCGCGCGCGATATCCAGATTCCACAGATGCAGTTCTACAAGGGCAAGAGCTATCGCACTTTTGGCCCTGTCGGCCCTTACCTTTGCCTCCTGGAGAAACAGGATATTCCAAAGCTGAAGGAGCTCGCGCTGACGCTGACGGTAAACGGAACTGTCCGCCAGAATGATTCCACGGCGGGCCTCGTCTACGGCCCGGCGGAGACCTTGACGGAGCTTTCCGCCCTACACGACCTGCGCGCCGGGGACCTGCTCGCGACCGGCACGCCCTCCGGTTGTGCGCTGATCATTCCGTCACCCGAAAAGCAGCGCGCCGCGGCGCAACTGCCTGAGGCGGAAAAGTGGCGGCTTTTCCTGAAGATGCAGGAGGAAAGGCCTCAGTATCTGCGCGTGGGTGACGTCGTGGAGGCGCATATCGCCAGCCATGACCGCTCGATCGATCTGGGCGTACAGCACAACGTCGTTATGGAACAGGCGGCATGAAAGGCGTCGCAAACGTACACGATGTCCTTGCCATTGAAACGCAGGGGCAACTGGCGGATCTTCCGTCGAGTACCTACGAGATGATCTGCCGGGGCGCCGCCATCAATCCAGTGGCACCCGCACTTTCGTTCTTTGCAACGGCCGACGACCATCGGAACGCTGAGTGCTGGACGTATGGTGAACTCGTGCGCGATGTCACGCGAACCGCAAACATGTTTGCGCGCCTTGGAGTACACCGCGACTCGGTTGTCGCATACGTTCTGCCCAACCTCCCTGAAACGCACTTGGTGATCTGGGGCGGGGAAGCCGCCGGGATTGTCTGCGCGATCAATCCGCTGCTTGAGGGCGAAGCCATCGGCGAACTGCTGAACGCCTCAGGTGCGAGCGTGCTCGTGACCCTGGCACCGTTGCCCGGAACTGACCTCTGGCAAAAGGTGCAAGCGGTGTTGCGCAAGGTGCCTTCCCTTCAGCATCTGGTGCTCGTGAATCCGGCCGACCGCATGCCGGGTGAAAAGGGATTTGCGGCCCGGATGCTTCAACGTGGCGAGTCTTCGAAACTGCATGGGCCTGGCGGCGTTCACGGTGCCGTTCCTGCGCATGTCGGCATCCACGATTTCAGCACCGCCATCGCGGGGGAGTCCGGGGTGGCGCTCAGCAGCACGCGTCGACTGAGCATGGATGATGTGTCGTCGTTCTTTTGCACGGGCGGTACCACCGGGCTGCCGAAGATTGCGGTTCGACGGCACGGCAACGAAGTGGCCAATGCGTGGAACGCGGGTCAATTCTTCGGCGAAAGCATTGGTCCGGGAAAAGCGATTTTTTGCGGACTGCCGCTTTTCCACGTGAACGCCGTGATGGTGACAGGTCTGCTGGCGTTCTCGCGTGGTGCCCACGTCGTGCTCGGCACACCGCAAGGCTATCGGGGCGAAGGCGTTGTAAAGCGTTTCTGGGAAATTGTCGAGCATTACCGCATCAACTTCTTCAGCGCTGTCCCGACGCTCTACGGATCGCTGCTGGACGTTCCAGTTGGCGAGCACGATATCAGCTCGCTCGAGTATGGACTGTGTGGCGCGGCCCCCATGCCGGTGGAATTACTTCGCACTTTCCAGGATCGTACAGGAATAAGAATCCTTGAGGGCTACGGCCTCACGGAAGGTACCTGCGTTAGCAGCGTGAACCCTCCGCTTGGCGAGCGCAGGGTCGGTTCGATTGGTCTTCGTCTGCCTGGTCAGGCAATGAAAGCAGTGGTGGTCGATGAAACCGGCCGGTATGTACGAGATTGCGTTGCGGATGAGGTCGGCCAGCTGGTTATCTCCGGGCCAAACGTGTTCGTTGGCTATACCCGGCCGGAGCAGAATAGTGGCATCTGGATGGAAAGTGGTGACGGCGGCCGCTGGCTCAATACCGGAGATCTCGGACGGTGCGACCCCGACGGTTACTTCTGGCTCACCGGCCGGCAGAAGGAGCTGATTATCCGGGGCGGACACAACATCGACCCTGCGGCAATCGAAGAACCACTGCATCGCCATCCCGCAGTCCAGATCGCGGCAGCCGTAGGCCGTCCCGATATGCACGCGGGCGAGTTGCCGGTTGCCTATGTCCAGCTAAAGCCGGGCACAACGGCAACGGAAGCGGAATTGGCCGAGTTTCTGCGTCACGAGATCAACGAACGCGCCGCGTTGCCAAAGGGGATACGGATCGTGGATGCGATGCCGCTGACGGGCGTCGGCAAGATCTTCAAGCCTGCGCTAAAACGGCGCGAAACGGCAGACGCCCTGGAGTCGGCCCTCGTAGAGGCTGGCGTCGAGGATGCAATCGTTAGCCTCATTGATGACATCTCGCGTGGAATTTCACTTCACGTCGAACTTGGCGACCCCGCGTTCGAAGCATTGGCGACTTCCGCGCTCGGACGCTTTCCGTTCGCATTTTCGATCTCGGCCGCCGCGAGGCCAGCACGGGCGGAGCAACCGACGGGGACGGACCCGACAGCAACAGATGCGTAGGGCAGGCCAACGTGACACGAGCCACGACCTCAAAGGGACGTGTTCGGTCGTGCGACCGGATTAGAGGTTGATCGGAAGTACCCGGCGCGATGCCACGTTGAAATGTCTGTCAGTGTATTAAATTTAGTATACCTATTCGTTTGGAAGGGAAAGAGGATGAGTATTGCATCGGAAAGGTCTTTGCGTTCGCAGGTTGAAAAGTGGCTCGGGCCGACTTCCTCGACGCCGGTTCGGGTTATCCGATTCAGCCGCGCGCGCTCGAATCAGAAACCGTGCGTGCGTATTGAGCTACTACTACCGACAGGCCCGCTTGGATTCTTTTTCTTCCGGCACCGCGACGGTACGTGGTGCGTGTTCCCGCCCGAGACGGAACGCCTGGCAATGCACTCTTACTAGAGTGCAGGGCGATGGGAGTAGGCGGGGGTGTAGCTATGCGAAAGGCGGACAACAATCAATTTAGCAGTTCGAACAGAAATACGCTGATTCACAAAAATTTCCAGACAAAGAGACAGGAGAAGAGGCATGAGGAATTACAAACGCGCGATCAGTTCGGTCGGTATGGCGGCTTGCATCTGCTCGGCTGGGCTTATCGACAATGCCGATGCGCAGTCGGCCGGAAGCATAACGCTGTCGACGGGATGGCTTCACATTGCGCCGCAGGGTGACGCAACGCCATTAACCGTGGAAAGCATTGGCGGGGTAGCAGTGAATCAGCAGCTATCTGGTAGCGGAGCGCATGCGAGCTCAACCGATACGGTGGGAATTACCACTGAGTACTACGTCACGGACAACATGGGTGTCGCCATGCTTTTTGGACTACCAATGAAGGTGAATCTGATTGGCGACGGGACGCTGCAGAAGTATGGCAAGCTCGGCACAACAAGGCCCATGCCGCCCGCCATCGAACTTCGATACCACCTGTTTTCAGCCGAATCGAAATTCCGTCCGTTCATAGGGCTCGGCGTGAACTATACGTGGTTCACCCAGGTTCGGACAACCAATAGCCAGTTTGTCACTGATAGCCTTGGTCCAGGCGGCTCGGCACGTGCGACACTCAGTTCATCGTGGAATCCTGTATTCGAGGTCGGGGCAAATTACGCGATTACAAAACACTGGTCGGTCGGAACCTCTCTTGGCTATGTTCCGGTGAAAACCCACCTTACGTTATACGGGCAGACCGCAACGGGAACGCAGATCGTTTCCAAATCCACGCTCCGGCTCAATCCGCTTAACGTCTTCCTGAACGTCGCCTATACGTTCTAGCGCGTGCAGATCGACGATGCGCCAATCGAGGGGTTTGAACGCTCTTCAGGGACAGAGGTAAGCAAAATGTTTTCTGCTGCGTACTTGCGCCCAGTAGACTCTATTTTGCAAAAAGCTCGACCGTGATTTCAGGTGTCTCGCCTATTGCAGCGCTTGAGTGAGATTCGTGGATTGCCTGCTTCTATCACCGTTGATAACGGTCCGGAGTTTGCCGGCAGGTTTGCATGCCGTTCCCGGCTGGTGTGGGAGTTCATGCGGGGTAGATCATGACCGGGTGCCATCCGGCAGCGCACGGAACGAAGAGCTTGTAATCACGAGAAGGAGCAGGGATGTTCAGCTTTCTGTCCACCCGATGAAGTACGAGCTGGGGCTGGCCACTGCGTTGCGCCCACGCGGTTGCAGCACGTGCTGCCATGCTTTTCAGACGAAGGCGTAGCCGGAGTTGAGATTGTGGCTTCTGCAGGCTCTGCCAGGATTTCATAAAATCGTGGTGCGGTGCCCCCGCTATGGCTGCCAGTCAGGGCGGCTGCTCGGACGAACGGCAGAGATGTCAGGCTGGCTGCGAACGGAACGGCCGCACCGTAGCGACCGTTCTTCATTCGTATGATCAGAGAACGGGGGTAACTTCATCAGGCGTCGGCGCATGCGCGGCAATCAATTGCGCGGACTTCAACTGCTCCCAAAATGCTGCGGGAATGGGGGCTGCTATCAGCGCGTGATTTTCGACGATTCGCGACGGAAGGCTTGCGCCAGGGATGATGCCGGCAACGGCCGGATGGGCAAGTGAGAACTGCAACGCTGCCGCGCGAATGTCCACACCGAATCGGGCGCATACCTCTTTAATGCGCGCTACACGATCGATCATCGCTTGTGGCGCCAACTGATATTCGAAGTGAGTGCCACCCGCCAGCAAGCCGGAATTGTACGGGCCGCCGACGACGATGCCGAGGTTGCGTGTCTCGCAGGCGGGTAATAGCTTGCGCAGCGCCGCTTCATGGTCCAGTAGCGTATATCTGCCCGCGATCAGGAAACCGTCCGGATCGGCGCGCTCCAATGCGAGTTCACACGGCTCCACTCGATTCACACCGAGCCCCCATCCTTTGATGACGCCTTCGTCACGGAGGCGTGTCAGCGCTTTTGCGGCGCCGGACATCGCTTCCTCGAATACCGCGCGCCAGTTGTCGCCATGAAAATCGACAGCGGGATCGTGAATCCACACGTAATCGAGCCGGTCGGTGCGCAGCCGCTTCAGGCTTGCTTCGATCGAACGCAAAGTACCTTCTTCCGTGTAGTCGTAGACGATCTTGTTAGGGAGTCCATACTCGAACAATCCGCCTTTCTCACCTAGATCGCGCTCTGCGGTTGATTCGTGTTCGTCGAGAATGAGGCGGCCAACCTTTGTGCCGAGCACATATTGGTCTCTTGGGTGGGCCGCGAGCGCTTCGCCGAGCCTCAGTTCAGCAAGACCCGCGCCGTAGAGCGGCGCGGCGTCGAAGTAACGGATACCGCTTTGCCACGCCGCGTCGACGGTGGCGAGCGCTTCGTCGTCGGGAATCGCGCGGTACATGTTACCAAGCGGCGCAGTGCCGAATCCGATACGGGATGGAATAGTGATTCGCATGGGTAGCCTTGAACGATCGTAAAAATCTCAATCCCAGGTCGGCGCGAGGCCGTCCGGATTGACTTCGCGGCCATTGCGCTCGAGCGCCGCGATCTGCGCGGTGTCGATCGCGCGGTAGCCGAGTTCAAGGCCGTTGCGGACCGAATCGATGACGACCTGACCTTGCAGGCGGAATGTCCCAACGCCAAATGCGGGAATCGTGCTCATGATGTACTCCAATTGTTGGATGCGAACTGCTCAATCGATGATGGGATTCTGCCGGTTTTCATCCATGCGAAAAACGGTTGTATCCGTCAAACATATTTGATTTCAAATCAAATATTGGAATGCGTTCCGGTAGCCTGTGCTATGCGTTTGCGTCTACCTGCATGCGGCGCTGACGGGCGACCTGCAGCACGACGAACGCGACGCTTGCCGCGGCGATCAGCAGCAACAGGAAACTGATCAGGGTGCCATCGAGCGAGCGGTCGGCGCAGTGTGCGCTCTTTACTTTTGCGGAAAAACTAGGTTATAAACGAAATTGTTTTGATTTGAAATCAACAATGAAAATCACACTGGACGAATTGCAAACCTTCGCGGCCGTGGTCGACACTGGGTCGATCACGGCCGCCGCGCAGCAGCTTGACCTGACTGTGTCGGCCGCGAGCCGTACACTCGGCCGGCTCGAGGAGAAGCTGAAGACGACGCTGCTGCGCCGGACCACGCGCCGGCTCGAATTGACCGAGGAGGGGCGGGCGTTCCTGCAGGACGCACGGGCGATCATCGAGTCGGTGGAAAGTGCCGAGGAACAGATGGTGGCGCGGCGCGAGAAACCGTCGGGGCGGTTGCGGGTCGACGCGGCGTCGCCGTTCATGCTGCATGTGATTGTCCCGCTCGTGCAGGGATACCGCGAGCGTTATCCTGAGGTGGAGCTGGAACTCAACAGCAACGAGGGCGTGATCGATCTGCTCGAGCGGCGCACCGACGTCGCGATCCGGATCGGACGGCTGAAGGATTCGACGCTGCATAGCCGGCTCGTCGGCAACAGCAGGCTGCGCATTCTCGCGAGTCCGAACTATCTCGAGGTGAACGGCCAGCCGCGCAAGATCGAAGATCTCGGCAAGCACGCACTGCTCGGCTTCAACCAGCCGGAATCGCTGAATGTCTGGCCGCTGCTCGGTGCCGATGGTGAACCGTACCATATCGAGCCCACGGTCTGGTCGTCGAGCGGCGAGACGCTGAGGCAACTCGCGCTCGAAGGCAACGGGATCGTCTGCCTGTCGGATTTCATGACCACGCAGGACCGTGAAGCGGGGCGGCTCATGCAGATCCTTACACGTCACACGCAGGACGTGCGGCAGCCGATTCATGCCGTCTATTACCGGAATACGGCGATCTCATCGCGGATCGCGTCGTTCGTCGATTATCTGATCGAGGCGCTCGGCAGCGGAACGCCGGCGCGGCGGGCGGCAGCGTGGGCGGATCACTGATGGAGGCCTGAGACGCGATTGTCGCCAGACTGAGCGGGGGTGAGACACGCGTTGAAGGAGAAGTCGCGCAGATTATGGCGACAGGGCAGACAGAAGATCTGCGCGAGGCGCTCTTTCACGGTGGCTGCGGGTGTCTCGTGTCGTTCGACGGAAACACGGAGAGGATCGACCAGGAGCAGGTGCGCACCCGGCGGCCGCCATTTCCCGATGCTCCGCGTTATAGTATGCGGCACAGGGAAGGCGCGATGGTGCGCCTCGACATCGGGCAGGGTGCAAGTTGACCACAGAAACAAAGAAAAGAGCGCCGCGTCGCAAATCGAATGCAATTTCCGTGATGGACGTGGCACGCGCAGCGGGCGTATCGACTGCGACCGTTTCGCGCGTGTTGAACGGCAACGCGACGGTAGCGGCCGAACTGCAGAACCGCGTGCGTGAGATCGCGCAGACCCTCGGCTACACGCCGCACGCGGCGGCACGCGCGCTGGCGTCGCAGCGCTCGAAGACGATCGGCGCGGTGATTCCGTCGCTGGAAAACCAGAACTTCGCGATTGGTGTGTTTGCGCTGCAAAAGCGCATCGGAGAAGCCGGCTATACGTTGCTGCTTGGCTGTTCGTACTACGACCAGGAGGACGAACTGAAGCAGGTGCGCGCGCTTATCGCGGACGGCATTGCCGGTCTGATGCTTGTGGGCCGTAACCACTCGCCCGCGCTTTATGAACTGATCGAAAAGGAGCAGATTCCGCTCGTCAACGGCTGGACCGTCGATCACGATCACCCCTATGTCGGGTTCGACAATGTCGCAGTGGGCCGGCGCCTCGCCGAGTATCTGCTCGAACTCGGGCACGTGCGCTTCGGCATGATTACCCAGATGACGCAGCACAGCGATCGCGCGGCTGATCGCATCATCGGCGTGCGCGCGGCGCTGCAGTCGCGCGGGCTGCAGTTGCGCCACGAGCATCTGATCGAGATGCCACATAGGATCATTGAAGGCCAGATGGCGATGAAGGCGCTGATGAACGGTCCCGAGCGTCCAACGGCCGTAATCTGCGGCACCGATCTGCTTGCAATCGGCGCGCTGGCCGAGGCGCGCGAGTCGGGTATCGACGTGCCGGGCGACCTGTCGATCGCGGGCATCAACGACATCGAGTTTTCCAGCTTCACGTCGCCGCCGCTGACGACCATGCGGCTTGCCGCCGATGAAATCGGCGCGCGCAGCGCCGAGTATCTGCTCGCCCGGATCGAAGGACGGCCCGTCAGTTCGCAGTACATCGTGCCGACCGACCTGATTGTGCGTGGTACGACGGCGCGTCCTCGCAGCACCTAGGTCGGCGGCCCACGGTTTCGACTGCGATTTGCGCCTACCACTTCGCGCCAAGTCGGAACTTGTGCAGCAATGGCTCCGTATACCCGCTGGGCTGCGACCGTCCTTCAAAAACCAGCGCCTTCGCCGCCTTGAACGCGAGCGATGTATCCAGGTGACCGCTCATGGGCTGGTACTGCGGGTCGTTGGCGTTCTGCGCATCCACCACCTTCGCCATGCGCTTGAACGTTTCGTTCACCAGCGCTTCTGACACCACCCCGTGATGCAGCCAGTTTGCAATGTGCTGGCTCGAAATGCGCAGCGTCGCGCGGTCTTCCATCAGACCGATATCGTGAATATCCGGCACCTTCGAACATCCGACGCCCTGATCGATCCAGCGAACCACGTAACCCAGAATCCCTTGCGCGTTGTTCTCGATTTCCTCGCGGATTTCCTCATCCGACCACTGCGCCTTTTCGACGACAGGAATCGTCAGCAGGCCATCGAGCAGTTCATCGCGTACGCTGTCGTAGCCGGTCCTTTCCAACTCTTGCTGCACGGCCTGAACGTCAACTTGATGGTAGTGCAGCGCGTGCAGCGTCGCGGCAGTCGGCGACGGCACCCAAGCCGTGTTCGCGCCCGCTTTCGGATGCGCGATTTTCTGTTCGAGCATTGCGTGCATCAGGTCGGGCATTGCCCACATGCCCTTGCCGATCTGCGCGCGTCCGCGCAATCCCGAGCTTAAGCCGGCCAGCACGTTATTACGCTCGTAAGCGGCGATCCACGCCGACGACTTCATGTCGCCCTTGCGCATCATCGGACCGGCTTCCATTGCGCTGTGCATCTCATCGCCGGTGCGATCCAGGAAGCCCGTATTGATGAACGCCACGCGCGCCGATGCCGCCGCAATGCACGCCTGCAGGTTGACGCTCGTGCGGCGCTCCTCGTCCATGATGCCCATCTTGATGGTATGGCGCGGCAGCCCCAGCAGATCTTCGACGCGGCCGAACAGCTCATTGGAGAACGCGACTTCGGCCGGGCCGTGCATCTTCGGCTTGACGATGTAAATCGATCCGGTCCGCGAATTGAGTTTGCTTTGCAGATCGTGCATCGCGCCCAGCGATGTCATCACGGCATCCAGAATGCCTTCGGGAATCTCATGACCGTCGCGATCGACGATCGCCGGATTCGTCATCAAATGCCCGACATTGCGGATGAACAGCAACGAGCGGCCATGCAGTTTCACGGTCGAGCCATCGGGCGCGGTGTATGTGCGATCGGCGTTCAGGCGGCGCGTGAAGGTCTTGCCGTTCTTCGTGACCTGCTCGGTCAGATCGCCTTTCGCAAGGCCGGTCCAGTTGCGGTAAAGCTGGATCTTGTCGGCGGCATCGACGGCGGCAACCGAGTCTTCACAATCGATAATCGTCGAGACAGCCGCTTCCATCAGCACGTCTTTCACGCGCGCCGCGTCGGTCTTGCCGATGGCGTCCGTTGCGTCGATCTGGATCTCGAAGTGCAGGCCGTGATGCTTGAGCAGGACGGCGGAAGGGGAGCCTGCGTCGCCCTGATAGCCAATGAACTGTGCGGGAACCTTCAATGCCGACGAGCCGTTCTTGAGCGTGACGGCGAGCTTGCCGCATTCCACGCGGTACGCGATGGCGTCGACGTGCGAGCCGTTGGCGAGCGGCGCCGCTTCATCGAGGAATGCGCGGGCGCGCGCGATCACGCGCTCACCGCGGACCGGGTTGAAGTAAGCGGTGCGCTCCGCGCCGTCGGTTTCGGGGATCGCGTCGGTGCCGTAAAGCGCGTCGTACAGGCTGCCCCAGCGCGCATTCGCGGCGTTGAGCGCGTAGCGCTGGTTCGAGAGCGGCACGACGAGTTGCGGGCCGGCTTGCCCGGCGATTTCGGTGTCGACGTTCTCGGTGGTCGCCTTAACGGCTGCGCTCACCGGCACGATATAGCCGATGCCCTCGAGAAATGCGCGGTATGCCTTCAGATCGCGCACCGGCCCCGGATTTGCGCGGTGCCACTGGTCCAGCTCCGTCTGCAGACGATCGCGTTCTGCGAGCAGCGCGCGGTTCTTCGGGGCGAGGTCGTGGACGAGGGCAGCGAAGCCTTTCCAGAAGGCTTCGCTGTCGATGCCAGTCCCGCTCAACGCCTCGTCGTCTACAAATTTGCTCAGAACAGCCGCAACACGCAGCCCGTTGCGCTCGATCATTTCACCCATCATGTGCTCCAACAGTTTCAAGTATCAATCAATCAGCCGTTGAGGCTGTTTGCTGCGGTTCGGGCCACTTGCGAATCCTGATCCGGCTTGACACCCGACACGCCGACTGCGCCCACAACGTGCCCGTCGACCATGACGGGGACGCCGCCTTCCAGGGTGCCGGCCAGCGGTGCGCTCAGGAACGCGGTTCGGCCGCCGTTGATCATGTCTTCGTACTGCTTCGATTCACGTCGGCCGAGCGCTGACGTACGGGCCTTTTCGGTCGCGATGTAAGCGCCTATCGGCGCACAGCCGTCGAGGCGGAGCAGAGTCAGCAGATGGCCTCCGTCATCCACGACCGCGATGGTGACTGCCCACTGGTTTTTCTCTGCTTCCGCGCGCGCGGCTTCGAGGATTCGCGTAGCTTCTACAACGGTCAATACGGGTTTGCTTTGCATGTCAGGGTTATCAAGTCTGTGTTTCGAAGTGAAGTGTCGCCACCGGCGCATGCCGGTGGCCGGGATACGTTTCGCGGCGGACCGGGTTATCCACCCAGCGCGCCCTGCGTGTTGACGTGCACTGCATAAATGGACTGCGACGACGCCATGAACAACCGGTTACGTGCGCGTCCGCCAAAACACAAATTCGCGCAGCGCTCGGGCAGGGCGATCCGGCCAATCATCTTTCCTTGTGGCGAAATGACCATGACGCCATCGAGTTCGTCATTGCCCATGCCCCAGCCGCACCACAAATTACCGTCGATGTCCGCGCGCATTCCGTCGATCGTGCCGACTCCCGCGTCGTAGAACATCCGGCCTTTACCGATGCCGCGACCGTCCGCGTCCATTTCATAAACGTGAATCATCCGGTTGGGAACACCGCGCGATTCGATGATGTAGAGCAGCTTCTCATCGGGTGAAAAGCACAGGCCGTTCGGCCCTTTCAAGTCGCGCGTGACTACGGACGCAATGCCTGTCACGCCATCGATCCGATATACGGAGTGCGGGAGTTCCTGCTCCGCCTTGATTCCTTCGTAGTGCCCGGAAATGCCCATCGGCGGATCAGTGAACCAGATCGAGCCGTCCGATTTCACCACCAGATCGTTGGGGGAGTTGAGCGGCTTGCCTTCAAAGGAATCGAGAAGGACGGTGATGCTGCCGTCGTACTCGGTGCGTGTGACGCGGCGGCCGTGCTCGCACGTAACGAGTCGCCCCTGCCTGTCGCGGGTGTTGCCGTTCGCGTAGTTGGAAGGTTTCCGGAACACGCTGACCACGCCCGTTTCCTCCTCCCATTTCAGCATCTGGTTGTTCGGAATGTCGCTCCAGAGCAGGTAGCGTCCATCGCCGAACCATACCGGACCTTCGGTCCACCGGTAGCCGGTAGCCAGCCGTTCGACAGCCGAAAAGGCCACGCGGTATTTATCGAAGGAAGGGTCTAGCGAAATCACCCGGGGGTCGGGGTATCGCTCAGCTTGTTGCCACATCTCAGTCTCCTGTTCGGGTGCCCGGCATTTCCGCCTATGCGGAGGCGCGACCGGTAGTATAAAGGAAATTGAGTAAGCGCTTTCTCTTGAATTTGGAAATGAAGTGCCATAAGATGCTTGAAATTGTTGAGTTTCAAGCAGCGGCGTATCGGCCGTAGTGGTTATGTAAGAAAGCGATTACTCTCGCCCTCTTTTTTAACCGCCCGGCGCAAAATTTTTAGAAGGGCAATGCCTGATGACTGAGGTGACGAGCAAGAGCGCAACCGGGCCAGTGATCCGGTTGCATCCCGCTGACAATGTGGTGATTGCGCGCATCGACGTCGCGATCGGTACGCCGGTTCCAGCCGAAGATTTTGTTTGCCGCAGCCAGGTGGTCGCAGGCTATAAGATCGCGGCGACGCCCATCAAAAAAGGCGAGCCGGTTCGCAAATACAACGTGGTGATCGGTTTCGCCGCGACGGATATTGCGCCAGGCACGATGGTCCATAGCCATAACGTCGAGTTCCGCGAGTTCGACCGCGACTACGCATTTGGCGCGGATTATCGGCCCGTCGAGATGGTGCCCGAAGCCGAGCGCGCCACGTTCCAGGGCATCGTGCGCGATAACGGCGAGGTTGCCACGCGCAACTACATCGGCGTGTTGTCGACAGTCAATTGTTCGGCCACGGTCGCACACAGGATCGCCGAATGGTTCACGCCCGAACGGCTGGCCGACTACCCCAATGTAGATGGCGTGGTTGCGTTCACGCATTCGATCGGTTGCGGTATGGAGATGAGCGGCGAGCCGATGGCGCTGCTGCGCCGAACGATGGCGGGTTACGCGCGCCATCCCAATCTCGCCGCAGCGCTGATTGTCGGGCTGGGATGCGAGCGCAATCAACTGGCCGGACTGATGGATCAGGAAGGTCTGGAGGCTGGTTCGCGGCTGCACACGTTCATCATGCAGGAGAGCGGCGGCACCCGCCGGACCATCGAGGCCGGCGTGGCTGCGGTAAAGGCGCTGTTACCCGATGCCAATCGCGCGAAGCGCACGACGGTTTCCGCAAGCCACCTGAAGATCGGTCTGCAATGCGGTGGCTCGGACGGCTTTTCGTCGATCACCGCAAATCCTTCGCTTGGCGCGGCGATGGACTTGCTGGTCCGTCATGGCGGCACGGCCATCCTCTCCGAAACACCCGAGATCTACGGTGTGGAACATACGCTCACGCGGCGTGCGGTCAGCCGCGAAGTCGGCGAGAAGCTCGTTGAGCGGATCCGCTGGTGGAAAGACGAGTATTCGGTCGGTCGAGACGTTCAGATCAATGGCCAGGTCAGCCCTGGCAATCAGGTGGGCGGACTGGCGAACATCTTCGAAAAGTCGATTGGATCATCGATGAAAGGCGGCACCGGCCCGCTGATGGAAGTGTATCGATACGCCGAGCGGGTGAAGCAACCTGGACTCGTTTTCATGGACACGCCCGGCTTCGACCCCGTCTCCGCGACGGGTCAGATTGCAGGCGGCGCAAATCTTATTGCCTTCACCACAGGGCGCGGTTCGATGTTCGGCGCCAAGCCCGTGCCATCGCTGAAGCTCGCCACCAACACGCCGATGTACACCCGTCTGACTGAAGACATGGATCTGAACTGCGGCGGAATCCTGGATGGCATTGCGTCGGTCCAGAGCACGGGCCAGAGAATCTTCGACGCGATTCTTGCAGCCGCGTCGGGCGAGCGCACAAAAAGCGAATTGCTCGGGCTGGGTGATCACGAATTCGTGCCATGGCAGATCGGCATCATGAGTTGAGTCCGCAGTGGCGCAGCGCATCGCGAGGGCGAACGGCCATTTACACCCATAAGTAAAACCGCCGCCCTGTAGCTAGTCGAACAAAATTAGCGGAGACAGCCCTTGAGTACCCAAACCCCGGCAATACAAATACCTGACAGCGCGGCAAGCAACTCGATCTACACGCGAGTGACCTGGCGCTTCATGCCCTTGCTGTTCGTCTGCTACGTGGTGGCCTATCTGGATCGGGTCAACGTGGGCTTCGCCAAGCTCCAGATGCTCAGCGATCTGAACTTCAGTGAGGCGATGTACGGCTTCGGCGCCGGTATCTTTTTCATCGGGTATTTCTTCTTCGAGGTCCCGAGCAACTTGCTGCTGCACCGGCTCGGCGCGCGCCGCTGGATCGCCCGGATCATGCTTACGTGGGCCGTGCTCTCGGCCGCGACCGCGTGGGTCACCACGCCCACGATGTTCTACGTATTGCGTTTCTTTCTGGGTGTGGCCGAAGCGGGCTTTTTCCCGGGACTGGTGCTGTATCTCACCTACTGGTTTCCATCGCACCGGCGCGGCAAGATGATCGCTTTTCTGATGGCGGGCAATCCGGTGGCAGGCATTGTCGGCGGCCCGATATCGGGGTTCATCATGCAGCGCCTGGCGGGGAACGCGGGGCTTGCCGGCTGGCAGTGGCTGTTCATTCTGGAGGCCGTCCCCGCGCTGATCCTGGCAGCCGTCATTTTCTGGTTCCTCGACGACCGGGTGAAGGACGCAAAGTGGCTGCCGGTTGAGGATCGCGACTTCATTGCATCGGAAATCGATGCGGAAGCACGCACCAAAAGCCACGGTTCCGTGCGCGAGGTCTTCACGTCGCTCAAAGTCTGGACCTTGTGCGCGATTCTGTTCGGTATCGTGATGGGCTCTTATGCCGTTGGCTTCTGGCAGCCGACCATCATAAAGAGTTCGGGAATCACGGACGCCTTCACCATCGGGCTGCTCACTGTCGTGCCTTATCTTGCCGCCCTGATTCTGATGATTGTGGTCGGCCGCCACGCGGACCGCACGCGTGAACGCCGCTGGCACGTCGTGTTGCCGCAATGCATGGCGGCTGTGGGTTTCGTGATGTGCGCCTACGCGGGCAGCAATACGTATATTGCGTTGCTTGGCCTGACGCTTGCTGCTTCGGGCGTGATTACGGCTTTACCTATGTTCTGGGCGTTGCCCACGTCTTTTCTCGGCGGCACCGGTGCGGCCGCCGGCATCGCATTGATCAATTCGACGGGCAATCTCGCAGGCTTCGTAAGCCCCACGCTTGTGGGGTGGCTAAAGACGGTCACGCACTCACTCGATTCGAGCCTGTTCCTGATTGCGGGGTCGCTGATTGTCTCCGCATGCCTCATCTTGACGCAGCTTCCCGCCAGACTTGTCAACAGGTAGCACCTTTACGGCACTCGAAAGAAGTGCCAGATAGCAACGGTCGGTATCGTTAATTACACGGAATAGAGACAACATGAAGACTGGGAAGTATCGCTACGTCGTCGCCTTGCTGCTGTTTATTGCGGGCGCGATCAATTACATGGACCGCGCGGCGCTCGGCGTGGTCGCGCCTGTTCTCAACAAGGAGCTGAACCTTTCGCCGTCGCAACTCGGCGTCGTGTTCAGCAGTTTTTTCTTCGGCTATTCCATCTTCGCATTCGTCGGCGGACAACTCGCCGACAAGTATGGACCGCGTCGGGTCTTCTCCTGGGCGATGGGGGCGTGGTCCATTCTCTGCGGGTTAACTGCGGCCGCGACTGGATTCGGCACGCTGCTGATCTCACGGGCGCTGTTCGGCTTCGGCGAAGGTCCGATGAATTCGACGACCAACCGGACCATCACCAATTGGTTTCCCCGGCATGAAACCGCGACCATGGTCGGCTTTACGTTTTCGGGCCAGACGGTAGGCAGCGCGATTGCTGGACCGGTGGTCGGGTTGGTCGCCATTGCCTACGGCTGGCGCACGTCGTTTGTGATTATCGCGGCGTTCGGGCTGGTGTGGATCGTCGCCTGGCGTATCTTCGCGACCGACAAGCCGGCGCAAAGCACGCGGGTCGGTGAGGCCGAACGCGAGATGGTCGAAGCGAGCCGCAGCGCGGCACACCCGGCAGAAGGCGGCGACGAAAGCACACCGCTGCGCAGCTACCTGTTTCGTCCGAGCACGCTCGCGCTTGGCGTCGGCCTGTTCGCGGTGAACTACACGCTGTTCGTGTTCATCTCGTGGATGCCGAGCTATTTCACCAACGCGCTGCATCTCGACATGAAGCACATGAGCTTTCTGAGCGCGGTGCCGTGGGCATGTGGCGGAATCGGATACTTCGGCGGCGGGCTGGTCGCCGACGCATTTTTCAAGCGCATGAGCAACAAGCTGATGGCGCGCAAGGTCTCGGCGATCGTGCCGCTCGCGCTGTCGGGTCTCGCCCTGGTGGGCGTCAGCATGGTCGATTCCGTGATGCCCGCAGTCCTGCTTGTCGCGTTCGCCGTGCTGTTCCTGACGGCTTCGTCGCAAGCGTGCTGGGCCACCATGCACGAACTTGTGCCAGGCAGGCATCTCGGGGGCGTAAGCGGCTTTGTTCACCTGATGAGCAATATTTCGGGCATCGTCGGTCCGACCATGATGGGTTTTGCGGTCCAGTACTTTGGCGGTTACAGCAGCGGCTTCATGCTCGGCGCGGCGGTCGATCTGGTCGGCGTGCTGGCGATGCTGCTGGTCATCGGCCGGCGCGCGGCAGGCGAGGCAGCCGAAACAGCCGAGACGCATACGACCGCCACATAAGCTCCGTCCTGCCACGCAAGCCGTCAGGGCGGCGCAGGCGGGACGGTGCGCGCGGCCGCACGATCGGTCCCGTGAGCATCGTTATCTTTTTCGAGTCGATCTACTGTTATGAAACACGTCATCGTTGAACCTGAGCAAACCGATTATCAGACACGTTCGCGGATCGTTTCGGTGGAGGCGCGCACCATCCGCGTGCCGCTTGACCGCCACACTGCATTCTCGACCCGGCTCGTCACTGGCCGCGACTACACGGTCGTGCGCGTCACAACAGCCGATGACCATTACGGCATCGGCTTTTGCTACAGCGGCAACCGCGCCGGCATGCTGGTCACGTATGCCGTGCGCGAATTGTTTGCGCCGCTGTTGCGCGGGCGCTCCGCGCTCGATGTCGAAGGCTCCTGGTGCGCCATGTACGACGAGTCACTGCTGCAAGGGCGTGCCGGCTCGGTCATGCGGGCGCTGTCCATCATCGACATCGCCTTGTGGGACCGGAATGCGCGCGCTGCGGGCCTGCCGTTGAGCCGCTATCTCGGCGGCACATGCAGCGCCACCGTGCCGGCCTATGCCAGCGGCGGTTACTACCTCGAAGGCAAGACGCCCGAGCGTCTCGGCGAGGAGATGGCGGGATACGTGGCACAGGGGTTTCGCGCCGTGAAGATGAAAGTGGGGCGGCTCGATCCGCGAAGCGAGGAAGCGCGGATCAGGGCAGCACGAGAAGCGATCGGCGACGACGTGCTGCTGATGCTCGATGCCAACAACGCCTGGACCGACGTTCCGACCGCGCTCGAATACATGCGCCGGTACGAACCGTTCAACCCGTACTGGATAGAAGAGCCGTTCAGTCCGGACGACATCGAGAGCCATGCGCAACTGAGCCGGCGCACGCCGGTGACCGTTGCGACCGGTGAGATAGAAGCAGGGCGCTGGCGGCATCAGGAGCTGCTCGACAAGCGCGCGGCCATGATCCTTCAGTCGGACGCGGCGGTATGCGGCGGGATCAGCGAATGGCGACGGATTGCGGCGTCGGCCGCAGCCGTGGGTGTGACGATGTGTCCGCACTGGTTCCACGATCTGCACGTGCATCTGGTGGCGTCGACGAGCAATGCGCGCTACGTCGAATTTTTTCCTGACGATCAGGTGTTGAATTTCCGTCGGCTAGTGGATACACAACTGTCGTTCGCAGACGGCAAGCTGACCGTGCCGACTCGTCCAGGCCTCGGATTCGACTTCGATGAAGCCGCGCTGAACGAATACGCGCTGGACGACTGGGCGTGAAGCCGAAGCAGTGAATAGCCAGACAAGACCGCCGGATGCGCATGCAACCGGCGGGTGTTTCTTCACGGCATCAGGCGGTGACTTCGATTCCCGGCATCGAGAAGTCGATTTCGCGGAGTGCGGTGGCGAGCGCATCGCACTGCACTTGCGTCAGATCGACGAGAGGCGGACGTACGACGCCCCAGTCGGCATCGTTCGAATAGACGCCTATCGCTGCCTTGAGCGCAGGGATCATCGGGAGCTTGGCGAACACCGCACGCGTGGCATCCAGTGCTGCCTGACGGGCATCGGCGTCGGCCGATTGCCAGTGACGATACAACTGCACGATAGCCGCCGGATTGACGTTTCCGGTTGCCGTGATGCAGCCGACGCCGCCCGCGCGCATGGTGGCCAGCAGGAAGGTCTCGCTGCCGGCGAACACATCGAAGCCATGCGGCTGGAAGCGCTCGAGCATCGCCTGCGTGTTGCTCCAGTCGCCCGAACTGTCCTTCACGCCGGCGATCACGCCCGGGAAAGCGGCTAACAGCCGCTCGATGAGCGCGAGGCTGAGCGGCACCTGGGACACGGGCGGGATGTGATACAGATAAATGCGCAGTGCGTCGGAACCCACGCGCTCGATGATCTGCGCATAGCTGCGGAACAAGCCTTCGTCGGTGACGCCCTTGTAGAAGAAGGGCGGCAGCGTCAGCACATTGTTCACGCCCAGCGAAAGCGCATGGCGTGTCAGTTCGACTGTGTCGGTGAGTGCCGAGCAGCCGGTGCCCGGCATCAGGCGATCGACCGGAATGTCTGCGCCAACCAACGTTTCGAGCAGCCTCATTTTCTCGCTGACTGCGAGCGAATTCGCTTCCGAGTTGGTGCCGAAAACGGCGAGTCCGACGTCCTGTTCGATAAGCCATCGGCAATGACGGACATAGCGGTCGTGATCGGGAAGAAGGTCTCTTGTGAACGGCGTGACCACGGGCGAGTAAACGCCGCGGGGCCGGTTGACTGAGGTCATCGGATGTTCCTTTCGGTTGAAGTGAGAGCTTTTCGCGCCATTCAGCCGGCGATCTGTTGCGCAGACGAGCGGGCGTGGAGCGCTTCGGGATTGACACAGGTCGAGGAAAGCTGGCCGTCGAGTGCGTCGATGAGATTGCGCACCGCGCGCATGGCCATGTTCTCGCGCGTCTGTTGCGTAGCGGAACCGATATGCGGCACCGCTACCACGTTCGGTAACTCGAGCAGCAGCGAGTCCGGCGACACCGGTTCGCGTTCGAACACATCGAGACCGGCGCCGAGAATGCGGCCTTCACGGAGATGCGCGATGAGGGCGGCCTCGTCGACGACCTGTCCGCGAGCACAGTTGATGAGAATGGCCGACGGCTTCATGGTCCCGAGCTCGGCGCTGCCGATCAGGCGCTCGGTGGCGGGCGATAGCGGAACGAGCACGCAGACGAAATCCGCAGTCGCGAGCAGTTCGGGAAGCGGCCGCCATTGCGCGCCGTAGCGCTCCTCGGCTTCGGGGTTGCGGGAGCGATTGGAATAAATCACGTCCATGCCGAAGCCGAGGGCGGCGCGCTTGGCGACCGCGCTGCCAATGCGCCCAAGCCCGACGATTCCGAGGGTTTTGTGATGCACGTCGACACCGAATTGCGCCTCGCCGACAGTACGCGTCCACCGGCCGCGCCGCGTCCAGTCGGCGAGTTCGGAAATGCGCCGGGCGGTCGCGAGGATCAGGCTGAACACAAGGTCAGCGGTGGTTTCGGTGACTTCTTCAGGCGTGTTCGTCAGAACGATGCCGCGGCGCGAGAGTTCGGGGACATCGAACGCATCGAAGCCGGCCGAAATGGTGGACGCGACCTCAAGCAAGGGCGCCGCATCAAGGATCTCCGGCGTTATCTTGAGATTGTTGCCGACCATGCCATGAGCTGTGCCCAGGGCGCGCCTGAATGGCGCGAGATCGCCGGAGGAAACGTCGACCAGCTCGACGGAACAGTGCTCACGAAGAAGCCCCAGCACGGCAGGAGGCAACGAACGATAGGCCACGACATGCTTCATGAAGACCTCGGCGGAATGCTGTTAGAGAGAGTTGATAAGCGGCATCGACCGCAACAAAAAAGAATCGCTTGCGGACAGACTATAAGTATCGGTAAGATTCCCGTCAAGATTATTGATAATCTCATCGAAGATTTAGGAGCGAAAATGGGCGAGAAGAAAAGCGGCTTGCGGCAGGGCCTGACGAACTACGGCGATGAAGGTTTCTCGCTTTTTCTGCGCAAGGCGTTCATCAAGGGAGCGGGCTATACCGACGACGCGTTGTCGCGTCCGATCGTGGCTATCGCGAACACGGGCAGTGCCTACAACCCATGCCACGGCAACGCGCCGCAGTTGATCGAGGCGGTCAAGCGCGGCGTGATGCTGGCTGGCGGGCTGCCTGTCGAATTCCCGACGATTTCGATCGCCGAGAGTTTTTCGCATCCGACCAGCATGTACCTGCGCAACCTGATGTCGATGGACACGGAGGAGATGATCCGGGCCCAGCCGATGGATGCGGTGGTGCTGATCGGCGGCTGCGACAAAACCGTCCCGGCCCAGTTGATGGGTGCGGCGGCGGCGGGCGTGCCCGCTATTCAACTGGTGACGGGCGCCATGCTCACGGGCTCGCATCGCGGCGAACGGGTGGGGGCATGTACGGACTGCCGTCGTTTCTGGGCGAGTTTTCGCGGCGACCAGATCGACGAAGCCGAGATCGAAGCGGTCAACAATCAGCTCGTCGCGACGGTCGGGACCTGTTCGGTGATGGGAACGGCCAGCACGATGGCCTGTATTGCGGAAGCCTTGGGCATCATGCTGCCGGGTGGTGCGTCTGCGCCTGCCGTGACTGCCGATCGCATCCGCATTGCGGAGCGCACTGGCGCGCAGGCCGTGGCGATGATCGGGCGGGACCTGAGTCCGGCGACAATCCTGACGCCCAAGGCGATCGAAAATGCGTTGCGGGTGCTGCTCGCAATCGGCGGCTCGACCAACGGCATCATTCACCTCACGGCAATTGCGGGCCGGCTCGGGATTCGCATCGACCTTGAGCAGCTCGACCGGATGGCGCGCGAGACGCCGGTCCTCGTCGATCTGAAACCGTCCGGACAGCACTACATGGAAGACCTGCATCGCGCCGGCGGCTTGACCACGGTCATGCGCGAGATGAAAGGCCTGCTGCATCTCGACGCGCTCACTGTGACGGGCCGTACGCTCGGTGAGGAGCTGGATCTCGCCCCCGCGAGCTTCCCGCAAGACGTAGTCCGCCCGTTTGACCGCCCGATCTTTCCGCAAGGCGGTATTGCGGTGTTGCGTGGCAATCTCGCGCCGGGCGGCGCGATCATCAAGCAGTCAGCGGCAAGCGCCAGCCTGATGGAGCACGAAGGGCGGGCAGTCGTCTTCGAGGACGCGGAGGATCTGGCTCGCCGTATCGACGATCCGGAACTGGACGTGGAAGCGCACGACGTACTCGTGCTCAAGCGGATCGGTCCGGTCGGTGCACCCGGAATGCCGGAAGCGGGCTACATTCCGATCCCGCGCAAGCTCGGCCGCCTGGGTGTCAAAGACATGGTGCGCATTTCGGATGGACGCATGAGCGGCACGGCGTCCGGTACAGTGGTCCTGCACGTCACACCCGAAGCGGCGATCGGCGGTCCGCTTGCGATCGTACAAACGGGCGACCGGATTCGCCTGAGCGTGGCGGAACGGTCTATCGAACTTGCCCTCAGCGACGAGGAAATTGCAGCTCGTCTCGCCGCGTTGCCGGCGCGCCAGGCCGATCCCGAGGAGCGTGGTTATCGCAAACTGTTCCTGACGACGATCACTCAGGCCGACGAGGGCTGCGACTTCGACTTTTTGCAAGCTACCCGGATTAACGCGACCGTTCCCGGCAGCGGAAACAAGGGATAAAGGTCATATTTTCGTATAGGCTCGCGGGTTAGATCATTTTGCGGACCCTTTTATGAGCAACGCTGCCAAGCCCAAACGCTCCGATGCACCCACTGCGAAGACGGTCGAACGCGACCGCAATGTCGACGAGACGCTGCGCAGCGTCTCAGACGAGCTCGAGGAGCAGATCGTCCTTGGCGTTCTGCATCCACGGGAACGGCTTGTGGAAGACGATCTGTGCGAGCGCTTCAACCTGAAGCGCCACGTCGCACGCCAGGTGCTGGCGGAGGTGGAGCGGCGCGGCCTGGTGGAGCGCCGCAAGAATGTGGGCGCGGTGGTCAAGTCGTTTACGCCGCGCGAGGTTACCGAACTGTATGCGCTACGCGAACTGCTAGAAGCAGACGCGGCGAGGCGCATCGTTTTTCCGGTCACTAGCGAAGCGCTCGATGCGTTAACGGCAATACAGGCGGAGCACGACGAAGCAGCCGTCGCCGGAGATCTGCGGCGTGTGTTCCGCGCGAACATGGCCTTTCACCATGCGTTCTTTGCGTTGTCGGAAAGCCAGGTTCTAACCGAGGCGATTCACGAGTATGAGCGCCGTACGCATGCCATCCGTTCGGTATCGATCGTGTTTCCTCAGTATCTGGAGAAGGCTCGCGCCGAGCATCACCAGATGATCGAGGCGCTCCGAACCGGCGACCGGGAATCGTTGATCAAGTTATGCCGGGAGCACCTGGTGCCATCGCGCGATGCATATCTTGAAGCGCATCACCGCCGCTCGGCCGGCTACGCCGTACAGAAAGGCGAAACCGATTAACCGTATTTACCTGAATCACAGAGAGGGTATCAATGACTCGAGTACTGATTACCGGCGCGGCCGGTCACATTGGACGTGTGCTTCGCGCCGGTTTCCAGGGCCACTATGCACTGCGCCTCGCCGACATTGCGCCGCAGGCGGAGGCGCAGGCAGGCGAGGAAATCGTGACCGCGGACATCACGCGGCTCGAGGATCTTCTGTCGGCCATGAAGGGTGTCGATGTTGTCGTGCATCTTGCCGGCATTCCTGACGAGGATCGCTGGGAGCGCATCCGCGATATGAACATCGAGGGTTGCTACAACGTGTTCGAAGCGGCGCGGCAAGCGGGCGTCAAGCGCGTGGTGTTCGCGAGCTCGAACCATGCAGTGGGTTTTCATCGTCGCGACCGGATGATCGATAACAGCGTCGAGCCGCGCCCTGATAGCCGCTACGGCATCTCGAAGGTGTTCGGCGAGGCGCTTGGCCGGATGTACGCCGACAAGCATGGCATGTCGGTTGCGTGCATCCGGATTGGCTCGTTCCGCCCGGACGACCGGCCAACCGCACCGCGGCACCTCTTCACATGGATCAGCCATCGCGACATGGTGCAGGTGGCGCGCCGCTGTATCGACTATCCGGACTTTCACTTCGCGGTCGTGTATGGCGTATCCAATAACGCGCGCAATCGCTGGGACAATGCCAACGTGCGTTATCTCGGGTTCGTGCCGCAAGACGATGCCGAACTGCACGCGGCTGAGATCGAGGCCATGGGAAAGGTGGAAGATGCGCGTGAAGCGCTGTTTCATGGCGGCTTCGGCTGCCTTGTCGAATTCGACGGGGATCCGCTCCGGATCGATTGAGCATGGCGGGCCCCGTCGGACGATTGCGTCGCGTTAAAGCAGGCTCATCCGACTAGCGGGCCCACCTCGAAACTGAAGTTCGCAACGCCATCCACTCCGCCTGCGACCTTGTCGCCTGGGCGGAGTGCGCCTACGCCGGCGGGTGTTCCGCTGAAAATCAGGTCTCCCGGCTGCACAGTGACGGCCTGAGAGACGTAACTGATGATGTCCGCGACAGGCCAGATCATCTCGCTGAGATCGCCTTGCTGGCGGACTTCGCCATTCACGGACAACCATATCCGTCCGCTGGACGGATGCCCTAACTCGGACGCCGGCTTGATCTCGCTCACCGGCGCAGACGCATCAAAGCCTTTCGCCCAGTCCCACGGGCGGCTCAGTTTCTTCGCCGTCGCCTGGAGATCCCGGCGTGTCAGATCGACTCCGACACCATAACCCCAGACAAAATCGAGTGCGTTTTCGGGGGCGATGGCCTTTCCTTCCTTGCCGAGCGCAATGACGAGTTCAATCTCATGGTGCAAGTCGGAGGTAAGGGGAGGGTACGGAAGCACGCCGGTCGCTGGCACGACGGCATCGGCAGGCTTGGAAAAAAAGAACGGAGGATCCCGGTCCGGGTTGGCACCCATTTCGCGCGCATGCTCTGCGTAGTTACGCCCGACACAGAACACGCGGCGCACGGGAAAGCGGCTCGTCGAGCCGCTGACAGCAACGGAGGTGATCGTGGGTGGTGTCACTGAATATTCGGTCATGGTAAGCCTCGCGAGTAGTATTGGCCTACCGACGATATCGCCCTGCGAACGCGCCGTGCAGGACAAATCCGCTGAACACCAGGACGATCTTACGATGCTCCTTTGCGCGCGGTCGCGCCACCGTCTCGTTGAACCGCACGCCGGTGCATGTCGCGAAAGTCGCTCGGCGATTGACCGACTGACTGACGAAACCGCCTCGAAAAATAGGCTTCGTCGCGATAGCCGACCAGAAACGCAATGTCCTTGATGCGCCGGTTGTCGTTTGCCAACAGATCCTTTGCGCGTGCGATGCGTCGCTCGGTCACCCACTCGACAAATGTCCTGCCTGTCTCCTTCTTGATCAGATGCGTAAGGTAGTTCGGCGATAGAAACGCAGCGGCGGCGGCAGAGGTCAGAGACAGTGCGTCGCTCGCGAGATGTGCGTTGACATGATGGTCCACGCGGACCAGAGCGTCTCGTCGGCCGAGTCTTTGGGCATTGCGCGAGGAGAGCCGAAGCAGCTGATCCGCATGTCGCTGGCATACGATCCCGATAAGCTGAAGAAGGTATCCGCGCAGAAGAGCGGTTGAACCGAAGCGCCGCATCTCATTGACCTCCAGCATGCGTGACAGAACCGGCTCGATTTCGGCGAGATCGGCGTCCTCCAGAATGAAGTCGATGTACTCCTGAAGCCTGAATGGGGCGAGTTCGGGAGCCTGCGTGATCGACACATCCTCGAGGTCAAGGGGATCCGCGATTCCGTCCGTATTGGCGCGCAGAAACGATTGCGTAAAGTTGATGACAATGAAGCGCGAATGCGCGGGGTGCGGTATCAGATGCAAGCGATGCGGCAGGATAAAGGCGACCGCACCCGCAGGAAAGGGCCTGCGCACTCCGCCAATATGCTGTTCGGTGTCCCCGCCGAGGTTGATCTGAATTTGAAAATATTCGTGCTTGTGCGGCTCTTCAATCGCGGGGCGCGACGCTTGGTCGCGTATGTAGAAATCCAGACGATCGCTTCGCTCGGGCATCGCATAGGTGCGTGATACCACCACCGGTGATGCGTTCATGACTGTGTACTCCGATTGATTCATGCTTGCCGGTGCGTTGAACCCTTAACGGCGCCCTCGCGCCGACTACCCCGGAATCAGCACGCGACTGCGTGTGAGCACCTCTTTTGCCAGCTCCACGATGGTATCCGCGCCGCTAAGACACTCTTCCTGATAGGCGACAAAAAACCCCTGCTGAGTGATCGGCCGTTCAGTGTTCAGCACGTGAATCAGCCCGGCATCGATCTCCGCGAGCATGATTGCGGGCGACAGCACGGCCGCCGCATGTCCGGCCGCGACCAGCCGCGACATCATCGTCAGGGAATTGCATGAGCTGATGTTGTCCGGATTGCAACCGGCGCTGCGGAACCAGTTCATTACAAGCGAATGGTTCGATGACGGTTGCGAGACGGTGATGATCGGTACCGACGCAAGATCATGAGGCGCGACATTGCAGTTGGGCACGAGTTGCGGCGACGCAACCCAGTGCAGATCGGTGTAGCCGATGGCGGTCTCGACCACGTGAGGCGCATCGGTGGAATCGTTCAGTATCGCTATGTCCAGTTCGTGCGCGCCAAGCTTGCGTCCGAGTGTGACACCCACATCGATCGTGAGTTCGATCTTCATGTGCGGATATCGCGTCTTGAGTTGCGTCAGTAGATCTGCAAGCCCCGCGTGGGCGATGGACTCAATCGCGCCGAGACGTAGAAGCCCGTACATGGGGTCGGTACGCTTCGCTATCTGTTCGAGCTTTTCGGCGAGCTTTAGCACCTGTTCCGCATTGGCGAGCGCATCGCGGCCTGCGAGCGTGAGTTCGGAGCGGGTCCGACTGCGCGTGAAGAGCTGCACGCCGAGATGTTCTTCGAACTCCTGGATGCGTGCCGAAATGGTCGGCTGCGTGAGGTGCTGATGACGCGCCGCCGCATGAAATCCACCTAACCGCGCCACCCAATAAAAGGTCTCAATTTGCTGAAGAGAAATGCGCATGATCGAAGGTTTCTATCAGATGGTCTCGCTAACTTTGATTATCTCCCGGAAAAATTGCATGCGTATAGTGGTCCACTCTTTTCGTTGCGCCGTAACGTAGTGCGTCGTTGGTCATTTTGCAGCAGGGCAGTCCGTAGCTCCGATCGACCCGCCGGCTAAAGGAGATGCCGTTTGAAGCAAAAGAAGCAAGGCCACCGTGATAGACCCCAAGACGGCATAGACCCTGGCCGCAGCAACTGGGCGACCGACCTCGCGACTACGCCGGCCTCATCCGGCGAATCTTCTTTCCTCGAGGAGCGGGCGCGCGTCGCCGGTACCGGGCAGCCGTGCTTTCCGGTTCCGCCGAAGGCGACCGACAGTCATCACCATATCTACGATGCGCGGTATCCAGTCGATCCGTCTGCGCAATTGCAGCCGCCTGACGCAACGGTCGCCGACTATCGCGCGCTGCAGCGGAGGCTGGGCGTCGAGCGACATGTCGTCGTTCAACCGTCTACGTATGGAACCGACAATCGTTGCCTGCTCGATGCCCTGTCGCAGTTCGGAAAGACCGCACGCGGCATCGCGACCGTGCCCGTCACCGTGACGAATGGTGAGCTGGCCGGTCTTCATGATACGGGCGTACGCGGGCTGCGCTTTAACCTCGAATACCTGGTTGGCGTCACGGTATCGATGATGGAGCCGCTCTCGAAGCGGATCGAACCGCTCGGCTGGCACATTCAGGTCAATGCCACCGCTGCACAGCTACTCGCGCATCGACAGTTGCTTGCTAATCTGTCGTCGCCGCTCGTGATCGATCATATGGGGCAGATTCCGCAACCGGGCGGCGCGGAGCATGCCGCGTTCCGGATGGTCGAGGCGCTGCTGGCCAACGGCCGTACCTGGGTCAAATTGAGCGGACCCTATCTCGTGTCGCGAAGCGGAGCGCCGGTCTACGCCGACGCCGGAAGGGTCGCGCTCAGGTTTGCCCAGCTTGCCGCGGACAGGATGCTGTGGGGATCGGACTGGCCTCATCCGACGCAAGCGGCCGATAACAAGCCGGACGCCGCCCGCTTGCTGGACGATCTGACGCTGTGGATACCTGACGAATCGACGCGGCATCGAATCCTCGTCGAAAATCCTGCAAGGCTCTACGGCTTCTAGCGTGCGTGCGTGCGTACGGTGCGCCGTCTGCTTCAGCGCGTGCCGATGTAGGCAACCACGTCGATCTCCACGAGCACACCCTGCAGACCGGCTTCCACCGTCGTTCGCGCCGGTTTGTGCTGGGCAAACCAGCTTGCATAGAGTGCGTTGAAGCGGCTAAAAAGCGTTAAGTCGGTTAGATAGACTGTGACCTTGACGACGTCATCCAGTCCGGCGCCGGCGGCGGCCAGTACCCGCTCGACATTGGCGAGCGTCGCACGGGTCTGCTCTTCGATCGAGTCGCCGATCACCTTCCGGTCGGCGTCGCGCGGCGTCTGGCCAGACAGGAAGACGAAGTCGCCCGCGACCATCGCTGAAGAATAGTGCCCGCCTGGTTTGAGGTCGGGTGGATTGACACCACGCAATGCGCGGCGCGTGCCACTGTCGTTCATGTTTTTCCCATCGCCTTGATGTGGCGTTTTTCCGACTTGCCGCATGACGTGCGCGGCAAATCGCGTTGTATCACTTCAGTCGACGCCTCCCGCTGCGGGCCTCGCGGCCTAGCGACGGCTCCCGAGTTGCTCACGCACTTCCCACGACCCTTCGGTGTTAAGCACCATCGCGCTAGGGTAGAGATAGGCAGTCGTGCAAGCGTGGCGCGGCAGCAGCATCACCCGGTCGCCGACAGCCAGATCGGTGTCTTCGACCACAACGTGCTCTTCGCTCATCATGATGATCTTGCCGTCCCAGCGAAAGCGCTCGGCCAGCGGCTTGTCCGGCGAGATGGCCTTCGAGCCCGCATCGAGCGTGGCGGTTGTGCTGTTGCGTGAAATCACCGTTGCCAGTACATATGCACTTGGCGTCCAGCCGAGCGCGGGCAACTCCAGGTCGTGTTGAGCGCTCGAATAGGTCCAACTGCCCGGGGATACGAAATCGGCGAGCGTGCGCGGCCACAGATCGAACGTATAGCTGCCCCCGGCGATGAGTCTCGTCGACAGTCCGTCTGCATCGGCTGCGCGCGTCAGCGCCGCCACTTTCTCCACGATGGCGGCCACCCGCGTGCGGCGTGCGGCACTGTCGAGATCATGGATGTGGCCGTCGTAGACATGCCATCCTCCAAAGCAGCCGATTGTGGCCAGTTCGCGGGCCAATTGCAGCGTCGCCGCTGCTATCGGCGCGCCAGTTCTGCCCATGCCGGCATCCAGATCGATGAGCAGGGCGAGATTGGTCAACGGCGCCCCGTTCGTCGCGAGACGCCACGCGGCTACGCCAGCCGCCGAGTCGACGAGCGCGTCGACCCGTGAGTCCGGATGAGCGTGCGCCAGCGCGAGCAAGGTACGGATATGAGCGCGGTTCACGGTCGGATACGCCCAGACGACGTGTTTCGCGCCGGCCTCGAGCACCATCGCCACTTCCGCCACGGTAGCGGCCTTGAACGCAGTTACGCCTTCGCGAATCAACCGCTTGACGACCCATCCGGCGCGATGCGTCTTCACATGCGGCATGAGCCGCTCAACCCCTCCACACGCACGGGCAGTCGCATACAGGTTATCGACGATGCCGCGCTCGGATACGATGAAACACGGTGTCTGCAATTCATCTGGCAAGCTGGCTGCCCACGACGGCGCACGTTGGAGAGTGGTGCTCGAAAGGTCGGACATGGTTGGTACGTTAAGAAATAAAAAGGGCGTCGCGCTCACGCGTGCGACGGCACTGCGAGGTATCCGTCGACGTGCGCCCTGAGCTGACTGAGCACTTCTGCATGCTGTTCCCACGACAGCCGGTCGACGCTCATCTTCGGCGTCGCGGGGCGGTCGATGCGGCTATCGTCAACCGCCTGCCCGACGTCGACGGCCGCGGCGAGATACGCCCGGTCGCGCTCCGGCGTGAAATCGGTGAGCAGCCGCCTCGCCGCGTCTCGCGGCGCGACCATCGCCATTGCGGATACCAATCCCCAGCCGCCCCAGTTCGAGACGCTGGAAACAATCAGATAGTCCGCGGGAATGGCTGCGCTGATCAACGGGCCGTTGGGAATGTCGTCGTGGACGATTTCCTCGGGCAGCACGCCCATGCCGATTTCATTGCCGCCGTCGCCGATGCCGATCGTGACCCACGGACGCGGCCACTCGGGATCCTCGAACAGAAGGTGCAGCGGAGCGGTATCGTCGGACATGTCCGCGCCGTACTCACGATGCGGCTTGCCGTCGCTCGCGGGCGACACCCGCTCGATCGCGACCATATGCGTGATCGGACGTTCGGCCTCGCTTAGCCTGGCTCTCAGCGACTTGACCGATGCCGCGCTGACCGAGGTGATCTCGAACGCCACGTCTTTCGGCAATTCCGTGGTGACTGCCCAGACGGCCTTGCAGCATGGCGCGTCCGAGATCACTGTGACCGGTATGCCGAGGTTCGAAAGTGCGGCGGCCAGATGGGCCATGCCGCCCAGTCCGTCCGTCTCCGGCGAGGGCGGGACGGCATTGCGTATGAAGAAACCGGTCACGATACCGACGTGGGCGTTCGGCGTGCTCATGATCGAACGCGCGGCCGCTTCCAGCTGACCTTCGACGAACCGCTTCATGCGGCCAATGTCGCGCCGGACGGTTTGGCCAATGATGTCTTCGACTTTTGCTATTCCCATTTTCCAATCTCAGTAGCAACGTTGTTCACGCGAGGCGCGACGATCGTTCAGACCGGAATCTTCGTTTCATAGTCGATTCCGATCGAACAGAGCAGCAGGCCGACGCCCATTGCGGCGAAACACATCAGCGCGAGGAAATAGGAGCCGGTGAATTGAACGATTGCGCCGATCGCAATCGGGATCACCATGCCGCCGATATTCCCGCCGAAGTTAAGCAGTCCGCCAAGCGTGCCCACCTTGTTGCGCGAGGCGAGCATCGCGGGGATCGACCAGTACAGACCGCCCCAGCGCAGAAAAAAGAGCGTGATGGACAGCAGGATCACGACCATGGTGGGGCTCGTCGCATGTGCCACCGAAAACACCGCAATCGTGGCAACCACGCCGGCGATGCCGAAAATCGTGCGCATGACGCGGTTCGGCGCGGCGCCGCTGGCGAGCCACTTGTCGGCAACATAGGCACCGGAGAGTTCGCCGATAAACCCGCAGAAGAAGATCACAAAGCTGGCGCCGCCCATCTGCTGAATGTTGAAGCCCTGCACCTTCTGCAGATAGGTGGGCATCCAGGTCAACAGGCCGTAGTAAAGCGTCGTGCAACACATGAAGCCGACGAACATCAGCAACACTGAGCGATACCTGAAGAAATCGAGCGAGTTGCCTGACAGGTTTTTCGCTTCCTTTTCATCTTCCTTGCGCCGGGATAGTTCGATGTGTTCCGCTTCGGCTTCATTGACGCCGGGATGTTCGTGCGGTTGATTCTTGATGTAGTACCAGGCGCCGACGCCGCACAGGATCGTGCCGACGCCGGCGATCGCGAATGCGGTTCGCCATGAGTGCGCGACCACGATCAGCCAGGTGATCAGCACCGATCCAAGCGCTGCGCCGAGCGGCGAGCCGCCATCCATCAGCGATGCGCCACGGACCCGCTCATGCTGCGTGAGCCACATTGCATTGAGCGCACCTCCCGCTGAGGCCACGGGCGCTTCTGCGACGCCGAGTCCGAGCCTCGTAGCGAGCAAGGACATCGCATTGGTCGTCAATGCACCGAGGCCTTGGAAGGCACCCCAGAGCAAAGTGCACAGCGCGAGGACCAGGCGCGGCTTGAAGCGGTCGACCGCCATGCCGCCTGGAATCTGCATCAGCGTGTACGACCAGAAGAACGAACTCATAATGATGCCTTGCATGACCGGCGTAAGCGTGAACTCGCTTGCGATCATCGGCATTGCGACGGACAGGGATGCACGATCGATGTAGTTGACCGTGACCAGCAGCAACATGATGAGAAAAATCTTCCAGCGAACTGATGTCTTCGGCTGGGCGTACGCCACGACCGCTGCAGGTGCTCTGCTCATGCCTGTTCTCCTGATTCGCTGTTTGAATGTCAGATACACGCCCGGCGCGTTGCGCATCGGCGATGTATGGACCGGTTATCTGCCACGCCGCAGGCGCCCGTTCCGTGCTGCTTGAAATTGAGTATAGGCGCGTGGTTCCGAGTGCAGATAATCGAAAGTGGCCCGGGCAATCGATAGAAATCGCTGATCACGGGTGCACGCCTCGTGCAGGTTTCTTTTTCACGTGGCATTGCGCGTTACAGGTTCCGCGTTCGAGAGCTCGTCGAAATGATGGCCGGGAGCGGTCTGTTGTTCGCACAGACGACGATCATGCGCTGGGTCAAAGGGGATTGGGTGAGGAACAGGCCTGCGTATCAATTGGTTGCGGGTTCGCTCCTTCGCACGAGATTGATGGTGGGTACAAGCATCAGGGAGACGACCGCACCGATCGATATCATCAGGATGGAAGAGAACGTGAGATGGAGGGACTGGTGGAGCGCAAGTCTCACCGCAGCGTTGACGATAGCGTTGGCCGGTACCGAGCCAAGAAGCTGTCGCAACTGATCGGAGGTAACCGCTGCGGTGCCGGTCGAATGAGCAAGCCCATAATTCAGAACCGCACCAAACACGGCTGCGCCAAGCGTGCTGCCGAGGTTACGGGAGAAGAGGTTGGACGCCGTCGCGCTGCCGCGTTCCGACGGTTTGACGATTTCCTGGATCAGAATAAGTGAGCTCACGCTAACTACTCCCATTCCAAAGCCCATAATCAACGAGCCGATTCCTGCAAACAGCGGTGTGCTCTGTGGGGTCAGGGCCGCGAAGACCATGGCGCCAATCGGCAAGAACACGCTGCCGCCGATGAGGGTGCGCCGCAGTCCGAGCCGATGGAAGGAGCGTGCTGCAATGGTAGCGCCGGTTGGCCAACCGACCATTATCATAGTCAACGCGAGGCCTGCCACCACCGGGGACCTGCCCAAGACGCCCTGTACATACATGGGAAGGAAGCTGGTCAGCCCCATTAGCGCCATTCCCGAAAGGACAGTAGCTGCATTGCAGGCCGCGATTGGCCGGTGCCCCCACAAGGAAAACGAAATCATGGGGTCGGCAGCCCGTTGCTCCTGGAGAATGAAGAGTGCGCCGCATATCACGAACAGAGCGAACTCGAGGATGGTCCAAGTACTGACGAATGTCCCGGCATTCGTCAGCGCCACCATGAGAGCGCCGATGCATGCAGCGAAGAGCGTTGCACCGAGGATATCGATCGAAGGGCGTTCGCGCCTTTCCTCTTCATGTAGAAAGACGATGAAGCCGGCGGCGGAGGCGAGGCCAATTGGGATATTGATCCAGAAGATCCAGGCCCATGAAAGGTCGCGAATGAGAATGCCACCTGCCATCGGTCCGACGACCGCAGCGATGGCCCAGACACTGGCGAGATAACCCTGAATTTTCCCTCGTTCGCGTGCTGGATACAGGTCGCCCACGATAGTGAGCGCAACAGGCTGGATCGCTCCAGCGCCGACACCTTGAATCATTCGAAACGCGATCATTGCGGGCATGGACCGTGCAAAACCCGCGAGCACTGATCCCACCAGAAAGATCGCGATGCCAACGAGCATGGTGGGCTTACGACCGTACAGGTCAGCGAGCTTGCCGAATACGACCGTCATCGCGGTCTGCGTGAGCAGAAACGAGGAGAAGACCCAGCTATAAAGATGCAGCCCGCCCAATTGAGTCACGATCTGTGGCATCGCTGTAGACACAATGGTCGCTTCGATAGCGACCATTGCCATTGACGCCATGACCGATGCAATAACGAGCGGTCGTACTGTTTTCAGGTGTTGTGACATGCCGTTTTGTAGAAGGGGCGTCGTCCGCGGTCAGACTTGCTCCTGTAACTTGAGTGGATCTCGGGCCATTCCAGAAATCCGGCGTGACGCGGCCATGAAGATCAGGACGTCTCGAAAAGCGGATTGGGGCGAGTCAGCGGCTCGCGCCCACGGACGATATACTCTATCAAATCACAAGTCTTCATGTGAAGACTTATCTGATAATTATTGAGGGACGGAGAGTCATGAAGGTCAAACCCAACGATGTCAAAAAGCGATTTGACGGGACGGGAGGGCTCTGTCGGCGGTCAAGCGGCAATACGGTTTTTTTAGTTGAAAGACCGCGGATAGTCGATTGAAAGCAGGCTCAGTACGTTTATTGCGAGTACTACGACGCGCCGGTAGCTGCGGATCTTCTTATACTCTTCGAGTGAAGACTTGAGGATGGCGCCGACCTATGCGAACGGTATCGCTACACATGCACTTGAGATCGTCGCCGAGACTGCCCACGAGCCAGGTCGGGGCGTGCCGACCGTGCCGCGCAGGGCCGTCATTCGGCGCGAAGAGATACGCTATCTACGAGCCCCGACAAAACGCGCGCGCACCGGCTTCAACACGAACATTGCAAGGACGGCGGTACTCAGATCGAGCACAATCGCGCAGCCGAACACCGGTACCCAACTGCTGGTGTGCTGATGCAGCAGCGCGGCCAGCGGGCCGCCGAAGATCGAGCCAATCCCGAACGAGATGTAAAGCCAGCCATAGTTCGCGGTGGCATAGCGGGTACCGAACGTGTCGGTCAGGGTGGAAGGGAACAGCGAAAAAATTTCACCCCAGCCGAAGAACACCACGCCGGACAGCAGCACGAAGAGGACCGCGTTGTCGCGCGTCAGCAGCCAGAGCGCCATCGCCACACCTTCCAGCGCGAACGCGAAACACATCGTGTTTTCGCGCCCCAGACGATCCGATATCCAGCCGAACAGCGGACGGGTCAGACCGTTCGTGAAGCGGTCGATCGTCAGTGCCAGCGGCAACGCGGCGAGCCCGAAGACCAGTACCTTGCTGACGCCGAAGTCAGCGGCGAAGCTTGCCATCTGCGACGTGACCATGAGGCCCGAGGTGGACATCATCGTCATCATCACGAACATCAGCCAGAACAGCGGCGTCTTGAGCATCTCGGACGGGCGGAAGTCGCGCGTCGCGACCCCTGTCCGGTTTGCTGCCGAGCCGATACTGTCGGCCGCGGATGGCACTCGCAGGCCTTGCGAGGCGAGCAGGCCAACCACGGCGAAAATGACCCCATACAGCCACAGCGTGGATTCGACGCCGTGCGTTGCCAGCGACGCAGAGATCGGAAAGGTGGTGACAATGGCGCCCATGCCGTAGCCCGCGGCCGCTACGCCGGCGGCGAAGCCGCGTCGATCGGGGAACCAGCGAACCACGAATCCCACCACGCCGACGTAGACGATGCCGGTACCGAGACCGCCGATGCAGCCATACGTCAGGTACAGCATCGACACACTGTGCGCATACGAGGCTAACACCCAGCTCACGCCTGCCAGCAACGTACCGATCGAGATCAGCATGCGCGGCCCGAAACGGTCGATCAGCGCACCCTGGAACGGTGAGAAAAATGCCTGCAGCAGCACCAGCAGTGAGAAGGTCACTTGCAGTTCCGGCAGCGCGATGCCGAGCTTCGCCATGAGCGGCTTCGTCATCAGAGTCCATACATATTGCGGACTCGAAATCGTCATCATGCAAATGAGGCCGAGTCCGAGTTGGATCCAGCGGGTATGCGCGGCTGTTTGCGCGACGGGCGAGGCGGCGCCTTTCAATGATTGCGTGCGGGTGTTCAAAGTGCTTCTCCGTTTCGGATTGAAATATCAACAGATGGAGGACGTGCGCCGTCCTTGCCGTCGGCGCGAACGCTCGCGGGCGGTCGATTCAAAAGGGTGCGGGCAGCGCGGCCGCCCGCTGTTTAGCCGGCGCGCTTACCAGCCAGCCGCGGCCCCGTCGCTGCGCGGGTCATAGCCTGCCTCCAGACATCCGTTGCCGTGCCGGACGATTGCGCCGGCGTGGCCCATTGCTTCGTCGTATGGCAGCATCTGCTCGACGTCATGGCCGAGACGGCGCAGCGCATTGAACGTGTCGGCGGGAAACCGAGCTTCAAGCTTGAGTGATTCATTGGATCGCCCCCAAGTCCGGCCTAGCAGCCAGCGAGGCGCATCGATAGCGGCTTGCGGATTCCAGCCGAAGTGCGCGATCCGCGAAAACACGGCGCTTTGCGATTGCGGCTGGCCGTCGCCGCCCATGTTTCCGTACACCATCGTGCGTCCGTCATCGAAACGCGCGAGTGCCGGGTTCAGCGTGTGAAACGGCCGTCGCCCGGGCGTAAGCGGATTGCGCGCAGAGGGATCGAGCGAGAAGCTACAGCCGCGGTTTTGCCAGTTGATGCCCGAATCTGCAAGCACGAGGCCGCTGCCGAACTCGTGATAAATGCTCTGGATGAAGCTGACGGCCACGCCATCGGCGTCGATCACGCCGAGCCATACTGTGTCGGCCGGTCCGAGACCGCGGCCCCACGGGGCCGCCGCCGACATCGAAATCTGCTCGGCCATCGCGTCGAGGACCGGCGGCGCGAGCAGCGCCTGCGGATCGATGTCCATGTAATCCGGGTCGGTGATGTGCTTGTCGCGGACGGCGAACGCGAGCTTGGTCGCCTCCACGCATGCGTGGACGTACTCGGGCCCGAGCGGATCCATATCGTCGCGCAAGACACGGTCGAGCACACCGAGAATCTGCAGCGATACAAGACCTTGTGTGGGCGGTGGCATGTTGTAGATCGTGCCGAGCGAATGCGTGAGTGCCAGCGGCGTGCGCAGCCTTGCGCGATGCTGTTCGAGGTCGGCGAGCGACAATGGACTTTCGAGGGCACGCAGGTCGGCCGCGATGCTGCGTGCGAGATCGCCCCGGTAGAAGTCGTCGAGACCCGCGTGGGCGAGACGCTCGAGCGTCGCGGCGAGGCGTGGCTGCACAAAACGCTCGCCGACAGCCGGCACGCGCAGCGGGTTGTCGCCCGTCAGAAACGTCTCGGCGAATCCCGCGACCGATCCGAGTTCGTGCCGCTTGAGCGCGACGCATTCGGACTGGCTGCGCGTGACCGGAATACCGCCTCCCGCGTAGGCGATCGCATCTTCCAGCAGGCGCGCGACCGGGAGCTTGCCACCGAGGGTGTCAGTGGACCAACGATGCGCCAACGCCCAACCGGACACGGTGCCGGCCACCGTATTCGCTGCCAGCGGTCCACGAAACGGGATCGATTGCAGGCCGCGTGCGCGATAGGCGTCGATCGTCGCCGCCGATGCCGCCGCTCCACATGCCTCGATGCCGACGGGCTCTTCGCCCGGCCGCGAAATCAACCAGAAGCCGTCGCCGCCGATGCTGTTCATATGCGGATACACCGCTGCGATGGTCGCCGCGGCGGCAATCATCGCCTCGACGGCATTGCCGCCGTCACGCAGGATCGCGAGCGCGCTTTGCGACGCCAGTGCATGGGGTGTGACCGCCATCCCGCGGATGCCCCGCACAGGATTTAAAAATTCTGCTGACATGTTTCCTCAAACAATCAATCGATCTTCGCTACCCGCTCAGCCGCTACGGGTTCGCATGATCACGTGATACTTCCTATACACAACGAAGCCGGCATCAGCGTGAAGCAACTGCGATGTTCCAGCCGGTTCTCCCTTCCACCCACTCGGCAAGCGACAGCAACGCGGCATCGTGCTGACTCGCACCGACCAGTTGCACCCCAAGCGGCAGCCCCCCCGGACCGAAGCCAACCGGTAACGTCACCGCCGGCACGCCGAGGAAGGTCCAGGGCGTGCAGAACGCCGCATCGCCCGTATAGTCAAGCCCGCGGGGCGCCTCGCCCGACGCGGGCGCTACCAGCAGCGCGTCCAGTCCCGCTGCTTCGGTGAACCACTGGTCAAAGCGAACCGCCATCTGTACCTGCAAGGCCTTCGCTTTCGCATATTCAGTCGCGGGCAAAGCCCGGCCTTCCTCGACCAGAGCCGTGATCGGTGCGCTGACAAGAGCCGGCGAACGGTCTACTAGTTCGCCATGTATCAGCGCCGCTTCAACTGCGACCAAGATCGAAGCATGCCGT
This sequence comes from Paraburkholderia sp. GAS32, assembly GCF_050434225.1. Lineage (NCBI taxonomy): Bacteria > Pseudomonadati > Pseudomonadota > Betaproteobacteria > Burkholderiales > Burkholderiaceae > Paraburkholderia > Paraburkholderia sp. GAS32. Next base: position 148,588 of record NZ_JBNPVS010000002.1, read on the forward strand.
GCAGCGTCGAGCAGTTCGGCAGGCAAGTCGGCGCCGACGATTTCTGCGCCATCAGCCCGTAAGCGTATGGCGAGTTGATTCAGCACGTGTTGCTGCGCTTTGTCGATCGGTCCACCGATCTGCTCGCGCAACACGCCGATCCGTGGCGGCCGCTTTGTCGCATTGCCTGGATATCTTTCCTGGCGACTGTTATGCGAGGCATGTGGATCGTCCGCATCGCTCCCCGCCAGAATCGAAAGCGCATGAACGGCATCAGCGACATTGGTTGTGAAAACGCCAAGGTGATCGAGCGACCCTGACAACGGCAACACGCCGGTCCGCGCAATCGTGCCGTAACTCGGCTTTACCCCGACCACACCGCAATACGCGGCGGGACGGATGACGGATCCGAACGTCTGTGTGCCGAGCGCGAGCGGCACGATGCCTGCCGCAACGGCGGCAGCCGAGCCGCTCGACGAGCCGCCAGGCGTGTGATCGCTATTCCACGGGTTGGTCGTAGCGCCAGGCTGACGCCAGGCGAACTCGGTGGTGACCGTTTTACCGAGTACCGTGGCACCGGCTTCGCGCAAACGGGCGACCACCCATGCGTCCTTGTCGGGCCTGCGCCCTTCGTAGGCCGGCGATCCGTACGCGGTGGGCATATCGGCCGTATCGATCAGGTCTTTTATGCCGACAGGGACGCCCGCGAGCGGCGCGTGGGGAGCAGCGCGATTGACTATCGGCGCCGCCGGCAGATGGATGAAAGCTTGCAACTCAGGCTGCAGCCGTTGCGCCGCATCAAATGCCTGTTGCACAGTCTGATCGATGGTGCGCGTTCCCGAGCGAATCGCGTCACGGATTTCGCGGATGGTGGGGGAGGGGGAAGAATGGCTCATTTCGCGGCTAGTGCTTGATGAATGTAGTTCTGCACGATGAAGGTGCTGTAATTCGGCTGCTGCTTCAAGTTACCGAGTGAGATCTGCGTATCCATTGCAACCGTCAGCGCCTTCGGGGTGATGTCGACGTTCCTGGGATACACGCCTTCGTTCAGCATGCGTTTTACCGCAGCGTTCACGATCTCCGGATCAAGGCCTGGAAACTCGCGGCGGGCGATCGCCAGGGTTTCCGTGGGATTGGTCTGCATGAAGACGAGTGCCTGCTCCATACCTTTCACGAACCGCGCCGCCACATCGGGGTCCACGCTCCTTTTCGCCGAGATCGATGAGAATGCGTATTCGCCATATAACTTCGGAAAGCCGAGCACTACCTTCATGCCTCTGGCAACGGCCTGATCAAGGCCGGGTTCATACATCACCGCAACCTTGGACTGGCCTGCAACCAGTGGGCCGATCTCGGAGCCGAGCGGTACCTGGGTTAGTTTCACGTCGGCTGGCGACATGCCGTTCTCTTTTAGCAACTTGAAGAACAGCGACGTGCTGGTAGTCGGCATCTGACCCGATACGACCGCCTGGCCCTTCACGTCCTTGATGCCGGTGAATTTGCTGTCCGGCGAGGTGACGATCCACACCGCCGCACCGTTCACAACGTTGGCGATTACATCGACATCCGCGCCTTTTTCGGCGGCGACCGCGGTCCATTCGGGACCATGCAGCGAGAAGTCCGCACTTCCCGACAACACGGCCGACAATGCCGCGCTCGGACTGCCCGCGGTTTGCTTTGTCACATCTAGCCCTTCCTTGGTAAAGAAGCCGCCGTCGATAGCGACGTAGAGCGGCAGATACAGCATCGACTGAAAAGCCTGCGAAATAACAGCTTTTTTGTCGGCGGCCAAGGCGGGCGTTGCGATGCTAACGGCAGAAACAGCGACTGCTGTTGTCAGTGCAGCCAGCATTCTTTTTGCAATGATTGCCATCTTCAGGTCCAGAGAAAGGTTAGATTGACGGGCGAAAAGCAAACAATTCGACCTCGAGTGGCAACGGCGTCAAACCCGTAGCGTCGGTGCATTCGATACCTGCCGCCACGGCAGCAGCTTGCGTTCGACCAGGTCGATCAGGAAATACAACACGAAGCCAATCGCCATCAGCACGAAGAGGCCGGCCCACACGGTGTTCAGGTCGTAAAGACTCGAGGCGGTAAAGATCATGTGGCCAAGCCCTTTCTCTGACGAAATGAATTCGCCCACCACTGCGCCTACCAGACCAAAGCCGATGTTGATGCGGAATGTCGAGATCACATAAGGCAGCGTGAACGGAATAACGACTTTCAGGAACACATCGTTTTTGTTCGCGCCAAGCGTGACGAGGAGTGCCTGAAGATCAGGATCGGCCTCTTTCGCTGCCTCGTAAGCGGCTATCAGCGCGACGATCGCAGTCAGCGAAATCGCCAGCGCGACTTTCGAAACGAGCCCGGTGCCGAACCAGAGAATCACAATCGGGGCGAAAGCGATCTTCGGGACGCTGTTGATCGCGACGATAAACGGCTCGATCAGTCGCGCGACGAACGGCGAATACCACAGCGCGAGGCCGCAGACCGAGCCGACCGCCGTGCCGAACAGAAAGCCGAGCATGGCTTCGAACATGGTGTAGCCGATATCGACGAAAAGGTCGCCTGATTCGGCGGAGCGAGCCAGGGCGTCGTAGATTTTTGTCGGCGAGCCGACCAGGAAGTTCGATACCCAGCCAAGCCGCGCAGCGCCTTCCCATATCGCAAAGAATGCAATCACCGCGACGAGCTGCAGGGCTGTGCGCCCCCATCCGGTATTCAGCACGGGGCCTGAACGCGTCTGGCTGCGTGTTGCGGAGACTTTCGCGTTATTGATGGATGCGGAATGGTTCATGCTGCCTTTACCTCGGTCTGGATATCGAGTTCCGCGCACAGTGCGTGAAAGTAGCCGGAAAAGTTCGGATCGCTGCGCGCACCGATCGGCGTGCGCGCGCCGATCTCGATGTCATAGACCTTTTTGACTTGCGAAGGCCGGCCGCCTAGCACCACCACACGCTTGGACAACGCGACTGCTTCGTCGATGTCGTGTGTGACCAGTACGACCGTTTTGTGGAACGTCTCGACCGCTTCCATCAGCACGCCTTCCAGATACAACCGGGTCTGATAGTCGAGCGCTGAAAACGGCTCATCGAGCAGGATGATGTCGGGGTCGTTGATCAAGGTGCGGATCAGTGCGACGCGCTGGCGCATGCCACCGGACAGCATGCGGGGATAGGCGTTTTCGAAACCCGCAAGGCCGTAGGTGTTCAGGTATTCCATCGCTATTTCGCGCGCTTGCGCAACCGGCATGCGGGACAACTCGGGCCCGATCAGGACGTTCTGCAATACGGTGCGCCACGGCAACAGCAGGTCACGCTGCATCATGTAGCCGACTTTGCCGCGCAAGCCGGTGACCGCCTGCCCTCGATAGACGATCTCGCCGCTGTCGGGTTCCAGGAGGCCGGCGATTACGTTGAACACGGTCGTCTTCCCGCAGCCCGACGGGCCGATGATGCTGACGAAATCCCGTTCGTTGATGTCGAACGACAATCCACCCAGCACATCGACCGAGCCCTGCTTGCCGGAAAAGGATTTTCGAATGTTTCGCAACGCTAGTTGTACTGACATGCTGATCCTCGTGCTGAACTTGAATCACTTCGCGCTTCGCTTGCGTGCCCGCTCCGCGCAGAGTCGGTACACGGTTGGTTGACGGTTGTGAAGTGTCTGACTGGGGAGCACTTAATTGCTGTTTTCGTCGGTTGTCGGCGAAATATAGGTGCAAAACGCAACAATTGAAATATCCATATTGATTCGATTCGCACAAAGCGTGCCATCGTGCGAGAGCCCCATATACAAGTGCGAAGTGGGTATTTTCAAGTGGAGGTGAGCACACTGCCATGTGCGGAAAGTGTGCAAATGCGCGCAAGGAAGGTGCATCAGGCACAACTAGATCGGCGACGCACCGCCTCAGGGCGAAACGCGGACGGTCGACGGCGAAAGGCCATTGCAAGAAATTCGGGATTGTGAATCGGTGCGAGAGCCGCCTCCAGAATTGAGGCGCCGTACCACCGCGGTTACATCAGAACGTCTAGTCGGTATCGTCGACGCGCTTCCAGAATTCGAACGCGGTGGCGCATGCGTTGCGCGGCGCGCCCGTGGCGAGCAGCAGCCAGAGAAGCAGGCGCGCCTTGCGTGGCCCGAGCCACCCGGAAAACAACGCACCGCGGCGGGCCAGGTCGATTTCGGAACCAGAAAAGCCATAAGTACGCGCTGCCGTCGATCCCGATCCCGTGCGGCTGGAGACGACGATCGGCAGTCGCGGCACCAACGCCTCGATGCGCTGTGCTTCGTCATCCGAAACATGCCCTGCACCGTAGGCCGCGATCACTATCCCTTGATATCCCGCCTGGGCGACCGCATCGAGCATCTCACCCGTCTCGCCCAGACATGTTTCGACGAGTGCCACTCGGACCGACAGGTCGGGCTTTGCAAACCGCTGCGAATAGCGCCTGGACGGTGGACGGAAATACTGGGGCATACCCTCGAGCACCATGCCTGCCGGCCCCACGACCGGTGACTCGAAGGTCTCGACGGACATCGAGTTCGCTTTGCGCACCCAGCGCGCCTCATGGATCGTGTTGTTCATCACCACGGCTACACCGCGCTCGCGACTGGCGCCGTACGCTGCGCAGGCCACCGCGGCAAGAATGTTGGCGGGCCCATCCGCACCCGCGGCCAGCGGCGTGCGCATCGCACCTGTGACCACCAGCGGCTGCGGATGTGTCCACAGAAGATCGAGCAGGAAGGCGGTTTCCTCAAGCGTGTCGGTCCCCTGGGTCAGCACGATCCCGGCGGCGCCGGCAGCCACCATGCACTCTGCCCACACCAGACTGTCCAGCACATGCGCAAGGTTCAGCGAAGGGCTGGGTAACTGCAAAAGCGTCTCGGCGTGAATCTGCGCGATATCAGCCAGACCTGGGACCGCAGTCACCAATTGTTGAGCGGAAAGACGTGGCAACGCGCCAGCGTCGGCATTGTCGGCGGTCATGCATATCGTGCCGCCTAATGCCCCGACAACGATGCTCGGATTGTTCATCGAAGCGTTCCTTTCGAGTGTGTGGAAAGTATCAGCTTAGGCCGTACCTCAAATAACGTGCAAAGACTCGGCACCGACGAGGAGCGCCGCTGTCGCGCCCGGAATCGGTGCGACAGCAATCTTGCACTGCGTGATGCACCGTCCTCGCGCTCGCTTGCACAAGTCCTGCGCATTGCCGTGTGCTCGTGCCGGTGTGGCAAGTGCCCCACTTGCCGATACGTACTGGATTTACCGCATGGTGGCATGCTTCGTGCCTATAAATGCGTAAATTTCAATTGTTGCAAGTTGCAATTAATGTAGCACGTTGAATCGGAGATCAACCTGTCTCAGGCGCCATATCCGGGATTGGAGTACCTGAACGGACAAGGCCGCTAATCCGACGCAAGCGCGCCGCCGGAATCATTTTGTGTCATTTCTTCTTATGAGGTGAAGCATGTTGAAGCGATTGTTTGCGCGATGCGTGGCTGGGGCGCTGATTGCGAGCGCCGCGACGATGGTGTGCGCGCAGGATGCATCCAAGGTATTACGAATCGTGCCGCAAGCCGATCTGAAGATCCTCGATCCGATCTGGACTACTGCATTTATCACGCGCGACCACGGCTACATGATCTACGACACGCTGTTCGGTGTGGATGCCAAGGGCGTGGTGCAACCGGAGATGGTGGACACGTATACGAGCTCGCCGGACGGCAAGACCTGGACGTTCACGCTGCGCAAGGGGCTCGCGTTCAGCGACGGCAAGCCGGTCACCTCAGCTGACGTTATCGCGTCGATCACGCGCTGGGGCAAGCGCGACGTGTTCGGCGAGCGAATGTTCGCGGCACTGCAGTCGTTCGATGCGGTCGATGCCAAGTCCTTCCGCATGACCTTCAGGCAACCCTTTCCGATGGTCCTCGACGCGCTCGGCAAGCCGTCGGGCAGCGCCGCATTCATCATGCCGAAGCGGGTCGCCGATACGCCGGCGGACCAACAGATCTCTGACTACACCGGGTCCGGCCCCTACATCTTCAAACAGGACGAGTATCGCCCGGGTGCGAAAATTGTGTACATCAAGAACCCGAACTATGTGCCGCGGCCTGAACCGGCTTCCGGTACCGCAGGCGGCAAGCATGTTTATGTCGACCGGGTCGAATGGATCGTGCTCAAGGACGCACAGACGCAGGCCAATGCGATTGCGAACGGTGAAGTGGACATGATCGAATGGATGCCCGCCGAGCAGTACGCCGCGTTCAAGAGCAATCCCAAGCTGGAATTGGTGAAGCCGACTCCCGCCGGGCTCTTCGACCTGCACCTGAATCATCTCGTGCCACCGTTCAACAACCCGAAGATTGCCCAGGCGGCAATTATGGCGATCAACCAGGAAGCGTTGATGCGTGCCCAACTGGTGAACAAGGATCTGTACCGGACGTGTTCGTCGATTTACCCATGCGATTCGCCGTTGGCGTCGACAGAGACTGCCTATTTCACCGGCAAGCCCCAGTTCGCGGCGGCCCGCAATCTGCTGAAGGAAGCGGGCTACGATGGCAAGCCGGTGGTATTGATGTATCCGTCTGATTACGCAGTGCTCAACAAGTTTCCACCCGTCATGGCGCAACTGTTGAAGCAGGCCGGTTTCAATGTCGACCTGCAGGCCATGGACTGGTCTACGCTCGTGACGCGCCGAACCAGCAAGGCGCCGGCCGAAAAGGGGGGCTGGAACCTGTTCATTACCGGGTGGGCGCCCGGGGACACGATGAATCCATTGTTCTTCACTCCGCTGACGGGCAATGGCGAAAAGGGCTGGTTCGGCTGGGCGACTGACAACAAGATTGAGCAGCTCAAGAACGATTACCTCGTCAACAACGATCCTGTGCAGCGCAAGAAGATCGCCTCGGCGATCCAACTGGAAACCTACCAGAGCGGCATCCTGGCGCCCTTGGGCGACTTCGATTTCTACTCGGTGATCCGCAAGGGCGTCGTCAGCGGCGTTGTCCCAGCTCCGGTCAACGTGTTCTGGAACATTCGCAAGAGCTAACCCGTGTCGGCGGCTGGCTATTCGCCGGCCGGCCGCCGTCTCGCAGGGCAACGCGAGCCCGTCTATCCGCAAACCGGCTTTGGAGCGTAATCGACATGGCTTTCTTTCTTTTCCGGCGCGTATTGTCGACGGCGCCAGTGCTGGTCATTGTCGCCCTTATCGTGTTCATGATTCTGCGCCTGACGCCGGGCGATCCGGCTGCGGCGCTTGTTGGTGACAACGGCACTAGTGCCGACATCGCGCGGATCCACGCGAGCCTCGGGCTCGACCGGCCGCTGCCGGTGCAGTTCGTCAAATGGACCGGGCAATTGCTGCAGGGCAACCTTGGCGACTCGTACTACATGAAGCAGCCGGTTACCCGGTTGATTGCGCAACGCATCGCACCGACCGTGTCCTTGTCCGCCCTGACACTGATGATGACGCTCCTGCTCGCGGTGCCGCTCGGCGTGATCGCGGCTTCGCGGCACGGAGGCTGGCTGGACCGGATGCTGATGGGACTTTCGGTGATGGGATTCTCGGTGCCGTCGTTTGTGGTCGGCTATATCCTCATATGGGCGGTCGCCTTGCATGCGAAGCTGCTGCCGGTGCAGGGGTACGCTCCACTGAGCGCGGGCATCGGTCCGTGGCTCACGCACCTGATCCTGCCCGCCATTACGCTGTCGATCGTCTACCTTGCGCTGATTGCCCGCGTGACGCGCGCTGCGGTTGCCGAGGCGCTGACTGAAGACTACATCCGCACCGCCCGCGCCAAAGGTATCTCCGAAGCACGCGTGCTGATTCGCCATGCGCTGGCCAATGCCGCGGTACCGATCGTCACGGTAATCGGCATTGGCGTCGGCTTGCTGATCGGTGGCGTGGTGGTCACCGAAACCGTCTACGCGATCCCCGGGCTCGGGCAACTCACGGTCGACGCGGTACTGGCGCGCGACTTCCCGCTGGTACAGGGCATCACGCTGTTCTTTTCCTTTGTTTACGTGCTTATCAACCTGCTGGTCGATATGAGCTATCTGCTGCTCGACCCGCGTATCCGCTATTGAGTGAAAGGACGATTGGACATGAGCGACGATCACGATCCGACGACCCTTGCCGCACCGGTCGCCATTCTTGCCAACGTGGAGGTGGCGCCTGCTATACGCTCGCGCACACCACTGTGGCGCCGCGTGCTGCGGAACTGGTCGGTGCGCCTGGGATGCGGCGCACTGGCGCTTCTGGTCTTCGTAGCCGTCGCCGCACCGTGGCTTGGCACGATCGACCCGACCGCGATGGATCCCGCGAGCGCCAACCTCTTACCGGGCGCGACAGCCGAATTCAGTGATCTGTCAGGCGCGACGTTCCAGCACTTCTTCCCGATGGGCACCGACAGTCTCGGCCGGGATACCTGGAGCCGGGTCGCCTATGGTGCGCGCGTGTCCCTGTCGGTCGGCATCACGGTGGCACTGCTGGCGCTCACCTTCGGCGCACTGGTCGGCGTGGCGGCGGGGTATTTTCGCCGCCTCGACGACGTCATCATGCGCGCCATGGACAGCTTGATGGCGATTCCCAGCATCCTGTTCGCGATTACGCTGATGGCGCTCTGGCGGCCGACGCTGGTCACGGTGATCGTCGCGATCACGATTCCCGAAATTCCGCGCGTCGCACGGCTGGTGCGCTCGATCGTACTGAGCATTCGCGAGGAACCCTACATCGAGGCCGCCATTTCGTTGGCCACGCCGACCGTCAAGATTCTGTGGCGTCATATTCTGCCGAATGCAATCGCGCCGCTGATCGTGCAGGGAACATACGTGTGCGCGTCGGCGATCCTGGTGGAAGCGATCCTGTCGTTTCTCGGCGTCGGCCTGCCACCGGATATTCCGACGTGGGGCAACGTCATGGCCGACGGCCGCATGCAGTTCAACCAATATCCTCAGACCGTGTTGTTCCCAGGTGTTTTCCTGGCGCTGACGGTGCTGGCCGTCAACATCATGGGCGACGGATTGCGCGACACGCTCGATCCGAAATTCAACAAACGGGGGGGCTGACGCGATGCGCGACTTCGACTTCAAAACGGCAGCACCCTCCGCCGCCGGGCCGGCCACAACCGTCCTCGCCGTGAATAACCTGACCATTTCCCTTCCGGTCGGAGCCGACCGGCCCCATGCAATCCGGCATGTCTCGCTCGACGTGCGGCAGGGGGAGATTGTCTGCCTGCTGGGCGAGTCGGGCTCGGGCAAGTCGGTGATCGCGCAGGCCGTGATGGGCTTGCTGCCGGCGGCGCTCAAGGCGGTGGACGGCAGCATCGAACTGCTCGGCGAAGACGTGCTCACAGCAAGCCCGGACCGCATCCGCCAATTGCGCGGCGAAAAGATGGCGATGGTTTTCCAGGAGCCGATGACGGCCCTCAATCCGATCATGACGTGCGGCGCGCAGGTCGACGAGATGCTGGCACAGCATAGCCGTGCCGGCGTCGGCGAGAGGCGCCGGCGCATTCTCGAGATCTTCGCCCACGTCAGGCTGCCGGAACCGGAGCGTATCTACGCGTCTTACCCGCATCAGTTGTCGGGCGGACAGCGCCAGCGCATCGTGATTGCGATGGCGCTGATCCTGAAGCCGTCGCTGCTGATCTGCGACGAGCCCACCACCGCGCTCGACGTCACGACCCAGGCCGAGATTCTCAAGCTGATTCGTGAATTGCAGACTGAGAGCGGAACCGCCGTGCTGTTCATCACCCACGATTTCGGCGTCGTCGCCGAAATTGCTGACCGTGTCGTTGTGTTGCGGTTGGGTGACATGGTCGAGCAGGGCGCCAGGTTGCAGGTGTTGCAGCAACCGCGCGAGCCCTATACCCGTATGTTGCTGGCAGCCGTCCCCACGCTGGTGCCGCGTACGCGCGCCCCGGTGGAGAAAGCCTATCCGCTGCTAGACGCGCGTGGGATCGGGAAGACGTATGTGACGGGTTCCTGGCCCAGCCGCAAGCGCGAGGTGCGGGCGGCCCGTGATGTCTCGCTGACGGTGCATCCGGGCGAAACGGTCGGTATCGTGGGCGAGTCCGGTTCGGGAAAATCGACTGTCGCGCGCTGCATTGCGCGGCTGATCGAGCCGAGCGCCGGCGATATTTTCGCCGGCGGCCGATCGGTGGCCAAAGCGCGCGGCCGCGCGCTATATCCGTTCCGGCGCGGCGTACAGGTTGTGTTCCAGGATCCTTACCGGTCGCTGGATCCGCGCCAGACAGTGGGTGCCTCGATCGTCGAAGGGCCGTTGAATTTCGGTGTGCCGTACGCTCAGGCGTGGCAACGTGCCGAAGAACTGATGACGCTGGTACGGCTCAGGCCCGATGCGCTGAATCGCTACCCTAGCGAATTCTCCGGCGGCCAGCGGCAACGCATCTCGATTGCGCGGGCGCTGGCATGCGAGCCACAAGTGTTGATCGCCGACGAGGCGGTCTCCGCACTCGACGTCTCGGTGCAGGCGCAAATTCTCGAACTACTGGATGACATTCAGCAGCGTCTGCGGATCGGCATTCTGTTCATTACACACGATCTGCGGGTGGCCAGCCAGATCTGCGATCGGGTCATCGTGATGCGGCGCGGCGAGATTGTTGAGGAAGGGGCGATCCAGGACGTGTTCCTTGCGCCGCGCCACGAATATACGCGGGCCTTGCTCGCGGCAGCGCCAGGGCGTGGCTTCGCGTTCGGCGCCGCTTGACAACGAGTAAAGGAATAGGGCAAGTATGGACAACTCTCTGGTTTCGCTCTCCGCGGACGCGGCGCGGCGCCTGATAGGTAGCCGGCAGGTGTCGCCCGTCGAATTGCTGGAGGCATGCATCGCGCGGATCGAAGCGCTGAACCCCGCTGTCAATGCGATCGCTGCGACCTGCTTCGAGCGTGCGCGCACCGAGGCGAAGCGCGCGGAGGAGGCCGTGTTGCGCGGTGAGCCACTGGGCCTGCTGCATGGCCTGCCGCTTGGCGTGAAAGATCTCGATGAGACGGCCGGCCTACTCACCACCTATGGCTCGCCGCTGTTTCGCTCGAACGTGCCGCAGCGCGATAGCGTGATGGTGGCCCGCTTGCGCGCTGCGGGAGCGATCGTCGCGGCGAAGACCAATGTGCCGGAAATGGGCGCGGGCGCCAACACACGTAATGTCGTGTGGGGCGCGACCGGCAATCCCTTCAATCCAATGATGAACGCTGGCGGTTCCTCGGGCGGTTCGGCCGCCGCGCTCGCCACCGATATGCTGCCGCTTTGTACCGGCTCCGACATGGGCGGCTCGCTGCGCATCCCCGCGGCGCTGTGCGGCGTGGTTGGTTTCCGGCCTTCGCCTGGACTGGTGCCGAACGACAGCAAACCGCTTGGCTGGACGCCGATCTCGGTGATTGGCCCGATGGGGCGCGATATCGCCGACATACGCCTGCTGCTGACGGCGAGTGTCGGTCTCGACGCTAGCGACCCGTTGGGCGAGGATGCTGATCCTTCCGCCTTCGCACAGCGTGAACGGGTCGACCTCTGCACGCTGCGCGTCGCCTACACGGAGGACTTCGGCGTCTGCGAGGTCGACGAAGCGCTGCGCTCGACCTTCCGTGCCAAGATTGCCGGGCTGTCCCGCTACGTGAAGGTCTGCGAGCCGCTCGAGATCGATGTGGGTGAAATCGACCGCTGCTTCGACGTGATCCGCGCGCAGAACTTCGTCGCCGGTTTTCAGGATGCCTACCAGCGCGATCCCGCTTCGCTCGGGCCGAACACGCGAAGCAACTACGAAATGGGGCAATCAATGTCCCTCGCCGACGTGGTCTGGGCGCATGCCGAACAGACCCGCCTGTTTCGCCGTTTCCAGGGAAAGTTCCAGGATTACGACCTGATCGTCTCGCCAACTTCGCCAATTTCGCCCTTTCCATGGTCGCAAACTTATCTGGCCGAGATCAACGGGCGGCCGCTCGCGAACTATTACCGCTGGCTGGCGCTTACCTATGTGATCACGCTGACGACCAATCCGGCTTTGTCGCTGCCGTGCGGCCTCGACCAGGCCGGCATGCCGTTCGGCCTGCAACTGGTCGGGCCGTTTCGCGGTGATCGTCGCCTGCTCGACATCGCCCAGGCATTCGAGACGGCCTGGCGGCACGATGAAGCGCTGCGGCGCCCGCGGCCCGATCTGACGAAACTGTTGCAGCCGGTCGCCGCGCTCAAGTCTATCGTCACCGACCCGCCGTTGACGGGGATGACCGCCGAAGCGGACGCAAGCGTGGTGCGGCCTGCAGTATGACGGGCGCCGGCGTCGCTGGCACCCATGCCATCGACTATCTTCAATAAGGATACCTACCCATGGAAGACCATTTTGTATTTAATGCTGGAAACGTGGTGTTGCAATCGAGTATCACGCTCAGAGATGCCAGGCTCGCCTATCAAACCTACGGAAAGTTGAACGCAGAAAAATCGAATGTCATTCTGTATATGACGCCGTTTTCCGCGCACCACTATGACATCGAGTGGATGGTTGGTCCGGGCAAGGCGCTGGACACCGACAGGTACTTTGTTGTTATTCCGAATCTGTTCGGCAATGGACTGTCGTCCTCGCCCAGCAACGCAACTGAGCCCTTTAGCGGAAGCCGCTGGCCGAATCTTACGATCGCCGATAACGTCGCGATTCAACACCAACTCCTGACGCAAGAACTCGGCATCGAAGTTTTGCAACTGGCGTGCGGGTGGTCGATGGGCGGGCTGCAGGCGTATCAATGGGCAGCGATGTATCCGCAGATGGTCAGGCGGCTAGTCGTGCTCTGCGGCGCGGCAAAGACCTCGCCGCACAATCAGGTATTCATCGAGGGCGTGCGCGCGACCCTGACGACGGATCCCGGTTTTCAAAACGGAACGTTCGTCGAACGTCCCGAACGCGGTCTGCGGGCCATGGGCCGCAATTACGCCGCCATGGCGATGTCGCAGACGTTTTATCGTAACGAGGCGTGGCGGCAGGCCGGTTTTTCCTCGCTCGAGGATTATCTGGTGATGTCGTGGGAACAGAATTTCCTGAAGCGCGACGGCAACAACCTGTTGGCTCAACTATGGACATGGCAACACGCAAACATCGCGGCCAATTCCAAATATAACGGCGATTTTCACGCGGCGCTGAAAGCGATTACGGCGAAGGCGTTGATCATGCCAAGCGAAACCGACCTGTATTTCCAGGTGGAAGACAACCGTCTCGAGGTCGAGCAAATGCGAAACGCCAGGCTCCTTCCTATTTCGTCGATATGGGGGCATCGCGCCGGGCTGCCGACAGCCAATCTGGACGATGCCGCATTTATTTCCGCTGCGATTACCCGGCATCTTGAGGACTAACGTGCTGGACATGCCGCGGCTGCGTCTCGTGTCTCTGTTCCTTACCCTTCGATGTACTGAGCGCGTTGTCGAGGAGCGTGGTGTCGAGCCTCCATGCCAGCGCGCGGCCTGGGTCATTTCGTGTCACTTATTCGTACGGAGTTGAAGCATGAGCACCCAGGATTTCGGCGCCCGCACCCGCGCGCCGCTTGCACTCTCACTACACAGCCGCTGGTGGCAATTATTGTGCGGCCTCGTATGTGCGATGGTCGCGTCCAATCCCCAATACATCTGGACTTTGCTGACGCACCCGCTGACAGCGCAGCTCGGCGTGTCGCTGCCGGGTCTGCAGGTCACCTTCTCGATTCTCATTGTCTGCCAGACGTTTCTGTCGCCGCTCGAGGGCTATTTGATCGAGCGCTTTGGGCCGCGCTGGTTGCTCGCCGCAGGTGGCGCGATCACGGGGCTCAGCTGGGTACTGACGAGCCGCGCGGAGTCTCTGCTGTCCGTTTACCTCTGCTATGGCGTTCTCGGGGGAATCGGCGTAGGTATTGTCGTGGTCGGCACGATCGGGCTGATGGCACGCTGGTTCCCAGACCGTCGCGGTTTTGCGATAGGCGTAGTGATGGCGGGCTTCGGCATGGGCGCAATGCTCACGACGTTTCCGATCACCCATAGCATCGCCAGGTACGGCTATCAGCATACGCTGGCCGTCTATGGTGTGATCCTCGGCGTGATCGGCATACTTGCCGCGCTCGGCATGAGGCTGCCGCCGCCTGGCTACATGGCGGACTGGCGGCCGCAGAGAGCCGCCACCGTTGTACCCGACACGCGGCCCGGCAACATGCTGCGTACGCCGTTGTTCTGGCTGATGTTTGTGATGATGTCGATGATGGCGACCTCCGGCCTGATGGTGACTTCGCAAATGGCAGTCTTCACGCGAGATTTCGGCATGGCGGGTGTCACCGTGTTCGGCCTCGCGGCGTTGCCGCTTGCGTTGACCATTGATCGCATAGCGAACGGCGTGACGCGGCCGATGTTCGGATGGATCTCCGATCTGATCGGGCGTGAGCACACGATGCTGATCGCATTCGGAATGGAAGCGGTAGCGATGACCTTGTGGCTCACGTTGCGGCACGACCCATTGTTGTTCGTGCTGCTGTCGGGCGTCGTCTTTCTCGGCTGGGGCGAGATTTTTTCGCTTTTCCCTTCGACGCTCACGGACACCTTTGGCAGCAAACATGCGATCGTCAACTACGCGTGCCTGTCTTATGCGCAAGGTGTCGGTTCGATCCTGGGCGGACCGGTGGCCGCGCTACTCCACCAGCGTACGGGCGGTTGGGACGCGGTGTTCGGCACGGCTATCGCGTTGGATAGTTGTACCGCTGTGCTCGCGATCGCCGCACTCAAGCCGATGCGCCGCGCGTGGTTCGCCCGCGCATCCAGGCGCTCGTAATGCATCCGCCACGGCCACCTTGCCTGGAATCTCGCCCACGTGAATCTGCGCTGATGCTGTACGGCTTCGTCGATTCTCTGTTTTTTCGTCTCCTTAATTTTCTACTGAAAGGGATTAAATTCCGATGGATAGCGACCTGATCGACCTGATGATGAAGTGGCGGCACGCACTGCACGCCTGTCCGGAAACTGCGTTCGAGGAGGTCGCAACCGCAGATCTCGTCGCCGGCGTATTGCGACAGTATGGCTTCGAGGTACATGGCGGCATCGGACGAACCGGTTTGGTGGGCACCATGACCCGAAGCGCCGGACCCGCCATCGGCTTACGGGCCGACATGGACGCGCTGCCGATCGCTGAAGCCAATAGCTTCGCGCATCGGTCGCAACATGAAGGCAAGATGCATGCGTGTGGCCATGACGGCCACACTGCAATGCTGCTCGGCGCCGCTGTCGCGTTGAGCCGCGACCCCGGTTGGCGCGGCACGGTGCATGTGATTTTTCAGCCGGCAGAAGAAGGTCCGGCGGGCGGTGGCAGGATGATGGTCGAAGAGGGACTCTTCGAGCGCTTTGCGTGCGACGCCGTGTTTGGTTTGCACAACTGGCCGGGCATCCCACGCGGACATTTTGCGATCAACGGCGGTCCGATGATGGCATCGTTCGATACGTTCGAGATTGTCGTCGACGGCAAGGGTTCGCATGCAGCGATGCCGGAGGAGGGGAGCGACGTGCTGGTGTGCGCTAGCCAGATCGTCACCGCATTGCAGACGATCATAAGCCGACGAATTTCCCCGAAGGAGTCAGGCGTCGTTAGCGTCACGCAAATTCACGGTGGCGAGGCGTGGAACGTACTACCTGACCGTGCGGTCATTCGCGGCACTGTGCGCTGTTTTTCGAGTGACGTGCAGGAACGAATCCGCTCGTCGATCGGCGAAGTCTCCACGGGTATTGCGCGCGCCCTGGGCGCAAACGCGACGCTTGACTATCGCTACGCGTATCCGGCCACCATCAACACTGCCGCTCAAGCCGATCTTGCAGCTGCGGCTGCCGAAGCGACCGTCGGCGCCTCCAGCGTACGGCGAGGTTGTGTGCCTTCGATGGCCTCGGAAGATTTTGCGTT
Source organism: Paraburkholderia sp. GAS32 (assembly GCF_050434225.1). Lineage (NCBI taxonomy): Bacteria > Pseudomonadati > Pseudomonadota > Betaproteobacteria > Burkholderiales > Burkholderiaceae > Paraburkholderia > Paraburkholderia sp. GAS32. The sequence goes on from NZ_JBNPVS010000002.1 coordinate 164,476, forward strand.
CATGCTGCACGCAAAGCCCGGCGCGTACATCTGGATGGGCGTTGATGAGGCGACGCCGGCAGCACCGCTCCACAATCCGCACTACGATTTCAACGATGCCGCGCTTGCGATCGGTGCGAGTTATTGGGTGAACCTCGTCAAGCTGTTTTGCGCCCGGTAAAGGACCCTCATGCAACCTGCCAATCTCCAGCATGCTGTGCAATTCGCGATCGATCATGAAACGCCTTGGGACCGCGAGGTCGATGGCGTATGGGGCGTACATCCGGACGACCCGCCACCCTGGAACCGGCTGCTCGGACCGGTGCATGGGCGTGGCCCGGTGTCCGGCGTCATCACGCGGGCCGGCCGGCCGCTCACTTCGTGGGGCGAACCTGATCGTGCCGACCTGACCTTTAGCATCGCCAAGACCTATCTCGCACTGCTCGCCGGCGTTGCGCACGATCGCGGCTTGATGCCCAATGTCGATGAGCCGGTGCACGTGCGCGTGCCTGGTATCGGCTTTGACGGCGAGCACAACGCGAGCGTGACCTGGGCGCATCTGCTGCAGCAGACGAGCGAATGGCAAGGTGTGTGTTTCGGCTTACCCGACGAGGCCGACCACTACCGATACGTGAAATTCGGGAAGGAGCCCGACGGCAAGAAAGGAGATCGACGGCCGTTACGGGCTCCCGGCACCTACTGGGAATACAACGACGTGCGCATTAACCAGTTTTCGCTGGCGCTGCTGTACCTGTTCCGCCGCCCGTTGCCAGAGGTGTTTCGCGAAGCGATCATGCGGCCACTCGGCGCGAGCGAGAACTGGCAATGGGTCGGTTACGACAATGCCTGGGTGGAGGTGGGCGGGCAGCGCGTGCAGTCGGTTCCGGGCGGCACGCATTGGGGTGGCGGCCTGTCGATCAGCGCCCAGGACCAGATCAAGGTGGCCCAATTGTTCCTGGGACAGGGCAGCGTCAACGGTGAGCGGATCGTCTCCAGCGAGTGGCTGGAGCGCATGCTGACACCGTGTGCGATCGCACCGTTCTATGGCTACCTGGTCTGGCTCAACCACCAGCGCAGTGTCTTTCCGAGCGTACCGGCCTCCAGCTATTTCGCAATCGGTGCGGGCGGTTCGTTCACCTGGATCGAACCGGAACGCGAACTTGCGGTGGTGGTGCGCTGGCTCAACCCGGCGCATGCCGACGAATTTTTCGGTTTGGTGCTCAAGGCGATTGACGAAGGCGCGAGGGGCTAATCAGCATCGATCCGCTTGCTGCACAGTCATCGTGCGCGCTGCCCCGTTGCGCGCATTGCGGCATGCTCGTGCCGTGTGGCGAGCGCCGGGCTTGTCTGCACGTACGGGGAGTTACCATACGGTGGTATGTTTCGTGCAAGGAACGCGTAAAATTCAAATGTTGTAGTGTGCAACTGAATCAGAGTACGTGAATGGGAGAACAACATGTCGAAGGCGCCGTATCCAAGATTGGAGCATTTGAATTTCCGCCTCGACGTACTAAGCGAGTTGGCCAAGGGCGTGGCGTCTGGCCTCTACGAAGCCGAATGCGATGTCACCCTGCGCGACCTGCGCGTGCTGCGTTTCGTCGATATGCAGCCGGGTATCTCCCTCGGTCCGCTGATCGAGCTGACATACCTTGAAAAGACGCTGGTTTCAAAGCTGGTTACCACGCTAGCCAATCGCGGCTTGCTGACGCGCTCTACCGGCACGGCGGACGCACGTGTCATCAACCTGAACTTGACCAGGAAGGGCAAGACAATCGTCCGCAAGTGCGATCGGATCGGCAAGATCTTCGACGAGCAGCTCATGTCCGTTTTGTCGGCGGAGGAAAAGCGAGTGCTTTTTCACTGCGTCGACAAGCTGACGGAACACGTTGAGGAGGGCGGTGAATGGACGCTCCCGCCGGCACGACGCAAGCGCACCGCCTGAATCATTATTGTCATATGTTGCGCACGAAGCTGCAGTCGTTCGGTTCGATACCGATGCTCTGCTCTTCCGACGCCGCGGCGATCTCGGCCATGATTTCAACGTTGCCGGCTAAAGCGTCACACCGTCGGGTGACCGCGAGGTGGGGGCCAGCTTTTCTCCGCGATCGAACTGCAACCGCGCCGCTTCCATTTCGGTCATGTGACTTTCGGCCCAATCCCAAATGCCGCAGATTTTGTCCAGAAGGCTGACTCCGAGCGGTGTCAGCCGATAGTCGACGCGCGGCGGTATCACCGGATGCACGTGGCGTGAAACCAGGCCGTCGCGCTCAAGTTGGCGCAACGTCTTCGTGAGCATCTTCTGACTGACGCCACCGATGTGTTCGCGTAGGCGCGAAAAACGCATCTCGCCGTCAGTCCCAAGTGCATCGATCACCAGGATCGTCCACTTATCGGCGATCTGCTCAATGATGTCGCGCGCAAGATCATCGGTTTTCTTTTGCGCGTTGTCGTCGGCGCAAAGCGCATCGTCGCAATTTGTTTCCATGGGGAAAGTATGGGGCCGCGAGGTGTTTTGTGGTTGCCTGATGTGGTTGCCTGATGTGGCTGACATGATCGTTGGCCTGCCTGGTTAATCAGCATGCCTCAGTTAATCGGACAGCATCCGACGCGGGTGCGGTTTGTCAAATAACGAGTATCGCATGACTATCGAATCACTTGCGATTGAATTTTTACGTACGCCTGTTTCAAGCTTCGGCTTCGGACGCGTCCTTGCATATCTGGATGCCACGGTCGAATTACCAGGCCGCGCGTTGTGAGCGCAAGAAGCGATCTTGTGACAAATCGTCGATGGACTGTCTCCTCTGTGCAGACGAAAATCAAGACTCCGACCAGCACGAAGGAGTATGTCATGGGCCATGCGGAAGTCCGCGAGTTGCAGATTCCGAAACCAATCGGCGGACGCTTGCCGGAGCCGCCGGTATTCGCCAGCTTCGACGATGAACGGCAACATCGCAAGCTCAAACTCGCGGCGGCATTTCGCATCTTTGCGCGATTCGGGCTGGCCGAAGGCATAGCCGGGCATATCACGGTCCGCGACCCGGAGTTTCACGACCGGTTTTGGGTCAATCCGTACGCGCAGCATTTTTCGTCAATCCATCCCGACGATCTCGTTTGCATCGACGAGGAGGCCAACGTTTATCATGGTACCGGACCCGTCAACGCCGCTGCTGCGGCGATTCACTGCGGTATCCACGGCGCGAATCCCGATGTCGTTGCAGCAGCCCATACACATACGCCTTCCGGCCGGGCATTTTCAGCGCGCGCACGGCTCCTTGCTCCGCTCAATCAGGAAGCCTGTCTCTTCTATGACGATCACGTGCTTTTTCGCGGCGACGTAGTCGTACTCGCCACCGAAGAGGGGCGCCGAATCGCGGAGACGATGGGCACAAAGCGCGCCGCCGTTCTGCTCAATCATGGCCTGCTGACCGTCGGTTCATCGGTCGACGCCGCGGCGTACCGCTTCATCGCAATGGAGCGTTGCTGCCAGGTGCAGTTGCTGGCCGAGGCGGCAGGTCCCATTGAGCCGTTATCGGACGAGGACGCGCGGGCAACGCGCGCGCAACTGGGGTCCGACTACGTCGCATGGCTCAACTTCCAGGGGCTCTACCAGCAACTCCTGCGCGACAGCCCTGATCTGCGCGAACTCGCGTGAACACGGACGTCCTCGTTCGGACGTTCTCAGTTTGGCGCAAGCGTTGCTTCGAAGGCTGCCGTGCGGTCGCGTTGGCAGCCTTCACGATAGTCGCGCACGGCCGCGCATAGCCATTGATCGAAGCGTTTAAGCGGCTCCCAGTCACGTTTCTGCTCGGGAAACGAGTAGTAGACAGTCTCCGGATTCGGGATCGAATGACGATGCACCTGGACGAGTGCACCGCTGCGCAACTCCCGTTCAATCAGGATACGCGGAAGCAAGGCCACGCCCAGTCCGGAAATCGCGGCGTTGATTGCCATGATGAACATGTCGTAGTGCTGGTTCGCCGCACTATGTTCGGTGACCTGCGTGGACGCGCTTTCGGACCATGCAAGCCACGCGCGCGGAAGATCGCGTGTGTGAATCCACGGCAGCGCGCCGATCCTTTCGCTACTCAAGCTTTCGCGCCCGCCGATCAACCCGGGCGCACAGACAGCCAGAATCCTGTCGTCGCTCACGAGCGGCTGTCCTGGCATCGCGGGCCAGAGGCTCTGTCCGAAATAGATCGCGGCATCGAAGCTTGAATTGTCGAAGAACGTCGGCTGGTCGCGTCCCATGATGTGAAGTTGCAGGTCCGGGTTGAGCTCGTAGAAGTCATGCAGACGCGGAATCAGCCATTGAGACGCGAACGTCACGCCGACGGCCAACTGGATCTTCACTTCGCTTTGCTGGCGCATCAGCTCGAGCGTATCGCGGCGAATCTGGTCGAGATGGACGCGAATTCGCCGCGCGTACTCTGCGCCCGCCGCGGACAATACCAGGCGCTGGCGTACCCGCTCGAACAGGGGGATGCCCAGATGAGCCTCGAGCTCGTTGACCTTTTTGCAGACAGCACCATGCGTTTGCGACAGTTCGACCGCAGCTTTCGAAAAACTTTCATGTCGCGCGGCGGCTTCAAAAGCTTGCAGCGCACTGAGACTAGGGACACCGCGGCGCATCGAGAATCCTTGCTGGCGAAAAGAAATGGGCAATGGATTCATCGATAATAGTCCTTGGCACGGCGAGGCGCTGGCCACGCTTATTCACTGGCAAGCTGTGGCTGGCCAATTTTTCGCCAGCGGGTTTCGAGCAGCGTGACCGTGATCGAGGCGAGCACCATCGTCGCGGCAATGCCGACAAATGCGAGGACAAACGTGCCGGTCGTATCCTTCACCCAACCGATAAAATAGGGCAGCAAGAATCCTGACGATACCCCGATGCTCGTGATCAGCGCGATGCCGGCTGCTGCGGCGCGATCGGTGAGGATGCGGCTAGGCAACTGCCAGAAGGTCGTGATGCTGCAGAAGCAGGCCGCGGAGCCGATCGATAGGGCGATGATCGACTGGTAGGGAGACTTCAGCAGCAGGGCCACCGAGAGCGCAGCCGCGCACACCAGCAGGGGGCCTGCCACATGCCGGGCACCGACTTGATGGCGGCTAACCACACGGCCCCAGATCAGCGTCGCGACAACGGCAACGCCGAATGGAATCGCCGTGATCAGCCCGATATCCATGAGGCTGTACTTCACCCCAAAAGTGCTTTCAAACGTTTTGATGACTTGCGGCAGAAAATAGAGCAAGCCGATGATGCCGGCGTTGGTGCCGAAGTAGACGACACCGAGCGCCCAGACTTTCGGATTTCCGAGCGCCTTCCAGGCGCTGGACGGCGAGGTGGCGGCCGCCGCCTGGGCCCGTTCGGCAGCCAGCGCCGCAGCGATTTCACTCTTTTCCGCAGCGGAAAGCCAGCGGGAGCGGGACGGGTCTTCCGTCAGCCAGAAATAGGCGATGCCGGCCAGGACGATTGCAGGCATCCCCTCCAGCAGAATCATTGCGCGCCAGCCGGTGATGCCGAACACGTTCGCATGCGTCATCAGCCAGGTGGACACCGGTGCCCCGAGCACGCCGGTCAGCGGGATTGCCGTCACGAACAGAGACATCATCCATACGCGATTGCGCGCCGGCATCCACAGCGTGAGGTAATACACCATGCCCGGAAACAGCCCGGCTTCGAACGCGCCAAGAAAGAAGCGGGCGATATAGAGCCAGCGGGAGTCGGGGACGAAGCTCGTCAGCGAGGAGAGCAGACCCCAACTCAGCAGAATGCGCGTCATCCACAGCCGCGCGCCAAACCGATGCATGCACAGATTGCTCGGCACTTCGAACAGAATATAGCCGAGAAAAAACAGGCTTGCGGCGAAACCGAACTGCGCCGTCGTCATGTGGAGTTCGGCGTTCATGGTCAGCGCCGCATAGCCAATGTTCGCGCGGTCAAGCTGGTTCGCGATGTACATCACAATCATCAGCGGCGCGAGCCGCCAGGCGATCCGTTTCATCAACCGATCGGAAATCGCAGGTGTGCGCGGCCCGAGATCCATGGCTTCCTCCAGATTTACGCGTTACGGAATGCTCATCGAGGATGATTAGGCGCCCTGACCGAGGGTACGACAATGCACGAAAAATATTGACTTTGTGAGGAAACGTCACAGATCGAGGCGGGCGCATGACAGATCACCCATTCGCTCCGGACGTGTACTCAGTCAACCGCCCCTTCGCCGCCCAAAAGCGTGCGGCCGGTATCGGTCGGGCTGGCAGTGGCTGGCGTGCGGCCGAGAAACCCAAGCACGACGAGCGCGGAGGCCAGTGTGATTGCCACGAGAATGTGGAGCAGGATGCGGAATGCGCCATCGTATGCCTGCGCGAGAATGGGCTGCCCCAGCGCGGGCAGAAGAGCGACGGCATGGGGCAGATCGCCGGTTGCCACGCGCTGGGCGGCTTGCGCGGCGGCATCGCGCGAAACGGGCGGGAACGCTGCGAGTGTATCGGATAGCCTTAGACGTGTGAGGACCGCCAATATCGCACCGGCGATTGCGAGCGTCATGCCCTCTCCCGCGACACGCGTCGTGCTGAAGATGCCGGTTGCCATGCCCGCGCGTTCCTTTGGAACGACGCTGACTGACAAGCCATCCATCAGACCCCACGGCAGGCCGGCGCCGACTCCGATGATGAACAGCGGAAGCGTCAGGGCACCGGATGGCGCGTCAGGCGCGATGCCACCGAACCAAAGCATACCGACCGCCGCTATGACGAGGCCGGCCGCTGAAATGACACCGGCCGACATCCATCGCGTGAGAAATGCAGCCGTGATAGGCACAAAGAGCATCGGCGCCGATAGCGAAAGCATCATCAAGCCGGCGTCGATCGCAGAATGTCCTTCAATGCCGATAAATCGCGTGGGCAAGACTAGAAGCAGCGTAACGTAACAAAATGCCGTCGCTAGCGGGAGCGCCTGCACACCTACGAAGCGCGGATAGCGAAACAGCGACAGGTCGAGCATTGGCCGGGAAGCACGCTTTTCGCTCCAGACGAACGCGATGAACATCGCCACGGCGCCTGAGAACAGTCCAATGATAAGAGGGCTGCTCCAGCCGCTTTCCGGCCCTTGCAACAGCCCGAATGTGAAGAGTGTCAGCGCGGCGGTGAAGCTGGCGGCGCCAGGCCAATCGAGACCCGTGGCATTGGGGTCGTACGATTCTCTTAGCTTCGGAACGCCGAGTGCAAATCCGGTCAAGCCGATTGCGGCATCCGCGAGGAAGAACGAACGCCAACCGAACGTCTCCGTGAGAAACCCGGCGAGTAGTGGGCCAAGCGCCAAGCCGATGCCGAAGGTGGTGCCGAGCATGCTGAACGCGCGGGCGCGCCCATGTCCGTCGAACTCCTGTGCGAGCGCTGCCGACGCGCCGGCCAGGACCAACGCGGCGGCAATGCCCTGTAGCGCGCGCTGAAAATCGACCCACAACAGAGTCGGCGCCGCGGCGATCCCAAGTGATGTCAACGCGAAGAGCACCACGCCTATGGCGAATACACGCTTTCGTCCGAACAGATCGGCAAGCGCTCCAGAGGCCATCAGACTGCTGCCGAAGCTCAGCATAAAGGCATTGAGAATCCAGTTGACCGCCACTGGGCTGCCTCCCAGGGCGGTGCCGATGGCCGGCGCGGACACGGCCGCACCGCCGAAATTCAGCGGCAGCACGAGCACGGCGATGCAAATGCCCACGAGGATCAGCATCTGTTGCGAGGCGCTACGGGGGACTGCTACGTCTGCTACTGGCATAACACTAACCGAGGCGGACGGGGTAACGCTTTTTTCCTGCACGGACGATCTCTCTGTTCAACTTCCACGGTTATGCCCATCAGGACGTGCGGATTCACCCGGTTTAATTCCGCGCTATCGCGGTGCGGTCCGCGTATGGCCGCTCACCTCCCGGCCTGCATCCGGTTCTATGCCGATAAAGTAGAGGACCGAGAACAGCACCAGCGCAGACACTAGCAGGAAGGCGATCCGGAAATCGGCCAGTGACAGCTGTGCGTGATTTCCATGAACCAGGACCGCAACATGCAGCGCGATAGCACCAAATGCGATGCCCAGACCGATGGTCATCTGCTGGACCATGCTAAAGAATGTGCTCGCTGAACTCATTCGCGGCGGCGGGACGTCCGCAAACGCGAGCGTGTTGATGCTTGTGAACTGCATCGACCGGCACAGGCCGCCGGCCAGCAGCACCAGCATGATCAGCGCGCGCGGCGTTTCCGGCGAGAGCAGGCCGCACAAAGCGATTGTGGCCGCGGTAAGCACCCCGTTGACGATCATTACCTTGCGAAAGCCAAAGCGTTTGAGGATTGGCGTGGTGACGGTCTTCATGCCCAGATTGCCGGCCGCGTACGCGAGCACCAGCAAACCCGCAGCGAATGCATTCAACCCGAAGCCCAACTGGAACAGCAGGGGTAACAGGAAGGGTGAGACGCTAACCGAAACGACATATAACGAACCGCCGTCGAGGGTCACGCGGAACGTCGGAATTCGCCAGGGCGAAAGATCGATCAGGGGATGTTCGGCGCGTCCGAAATGCCGTATGGCCAGGACTGCAGCGACAAAGCCGCAGATCAGCGCGGCGGTCGTGATGCGCCAATCGCTATCCAGTTGCCCGATCAGGACCATGCCGTACATCAGGCACGTTAGCGCGATACCGCTCAGCACGAACCCCGACACATCGAAGGGGCGGCGGGTGGGTTCGCGGTAGTTCGGAATGAATAGGGCGGTGAGCACCAGACCCAGCAAACCGATGGGTATGTTTAGCAGGAAGATCCAGCGCCAGTTGAAATAGGTCGAGATAAAACCGCCCAAGGCTGGACCTAACACCGGTGCGGCGAGGCCGGGCCACGTGATATAGGCAATCGAGCGCATCAGGTGACGCTTCTCGGTGCTGCGTAGCACGGCGAGGCGGCCTACCGGCACCATCATCGCGCCGCCGATTCCCTGCAGGATCCGCGAAAGGGTGAATTCGACGAGGCCGTTACTCAGCCCGCAAAGTATCGAGGCGCCGGTGAACACGATGATCGCGCCACCGAAAACCGACCGTTGCCCAAAGCGGTCTGCCACCCACCCGCTGATTGGAATGAAGACCGCGAGCGCCAGCAGATAGGCAGTCATGCCGATACTCAGGCTCACGGACGTGACGCCGAACGTGGCCGCCATGTGGGGCAGGGCGGTTGCGATCACCGTCGCATCCAGATTCTCCATGAAATAGGCACTGGCGACGATCAGCGCGATGATGACTGGCTGGCGGCTTGACAAAGACATGAGCGGAACACGGAATCCGGGTTGTGCGACAGGCCCTCGAACGCTTCAGATTGAGGCGTTTGCAGTCGGCGGCAATCAAAATGGGGTTCGCTTCGCGGTAGCCTGAGATAATGAATGGCTGGGTCCGGATGCCTGAAGAGACTCTTCCTCGTACCCGGACGATATACTCTACCAAACCATAAGTCGTCATGTGAAGACTTATTTTTAAAGACGATGGACACAGGAGCGTTATGAAGGCCAAACCCAGGGATATTGCAGAGCCGGCCAGCAAGACCGTAGCGGGTCGCGCGCCGATCAAGCGGCCGATGAAGAAAGCACCGCAGCGTCTGCCACGTGCCGAGCGTCAGGCGCGCGTGCTGGAGAAGGCCGCGGAATATTTCGCCGAGCACGGCCTGACCGCGCAAACTCGTGCGATTGCCGAGGCTTGTGGGGTGTCGCAACGTTTGCTGTACAGCCTGTTCCCTAGCAAGGCTGCGTTGATCGACGAAGTTTACAAGCGCGAAATTGTGGGAACCTTCAAGGCGATGTGGTTTGTGCAACTGAAAGACCGCAGTGTGCCCCTTGAAAGCAGGCTCAATACTTTTTATCGCGAGTACTATGACACCCTGCTGACGCGGCAGTGGCTTCGCCTGTTCCTCTACTCTTCGCTTGAAGATCTGCAAATGGCGCCGACGTACACGAATGCCGTCGTGACGCATGCGCTTGAGATCATTGTCACTGAGACGGCGCACGAATTGGGACGCGGCGTACCGGCCGATCCGGCTCATCTGACCGAGGTGGGTTGGTTGCTGCACGGCGCGGTATCCCACCTTGCGATTCGCCGCCGTATTTATTCGAACGACAACACCACGCCCAGCGACGCGGTGATTGCGATGCACGTGCGCGCCTTCCTCACGAGTGCGCCAGCGCTGCTTCCGGCGCTGGCTCCTGAGCCTGACGCGCTGGCGGCCTCGCCAAGCGATGGGCACATCACGCGGAAGTAGGCGATCGACCCGCTTTTCACCTTGGTCGAACTTGCGTCGCGCCAATCTTATGGCGACCGAACCGGCGGTAGCGATCAGGCGGCCCATTTCGGCCGTGCAGAGCAGAATCGGCGTCGAACTGATCCCGCGAAGCAATGCGTGGCGCAAGGCCATCGGGCAAACACTGCCCGATGACCGCAAAGCGCAAGCGCTTAGAACGCGTGCCGGATACCGACGCGCGCGAGGACCTGATTCGCGCTCGACGACGGTGCATCCGCGCCCGTTATAAACGCGGTATTCAACGGGGCCGACACCGTGCCGCCACCCGATGCGTGCTGGTACAAGCCCTGCACATAGACGTCGGTGCGCACTGACAGGTTGTAGTCCGCCATCAAGCCGAACTGCTGGTATTTCGGCTTTGAATTGCCTGCATTGCTGTTGAAATGGGCAATCGTGTAGTTGTACATCGCGCCGACATACGCGGCCTTCGTCAATTGATACTTGGCGTTGAGTTCGAAGTTGTCGAATTTCAGGCTGCTTGCGGTGTTCGCGAAGTTGCCGACGTAGACCGAGCCGGTCGCGTCGTTCAGGCTCGTATGGCTATACACGAAGCCGAGCATCGTCGGTCCGATCGTGTAGTTAATGCCCGCGCCCCAGACTTGTTGACGGCCCGCAAAAAAGTCGGTGTCGTCGGTTGCGAGCGAACCGCCTGTCGTGCCGCCCGGATTGTTGATCTGCATATAAGCCGCGGCCACCGTCACATTGCTGCCCACGTACTGCGCGCCGAGGCTGTAAGACCGATTGTTCGCGAAGCCACCTGCCTGGTTGCTGAAGCCGTACAGACCGCCGAACGTAAAGCCACCGTACGTATTGCTCGTGTACTTCACGCTGTTGTTCAAACGGAAGGAGTTGTCGGTGTTGTCGTTATCGTACGGATGCGACATCAGATAGCCCGCCCAGTTGCCGTTTGCCGTGAGCGGCGCGAGGAAGTCGACGACGGAGTCATATTGCCGGCCCATCGTCAGCGTGCCGAATTGCGCCGAGCTCAGGCCGACGTAGGCCTGACGCCCGAACATCCGGCCTCCCTGCCCGAGCTTGCCTGAGTTGACGTCGAATCCGTTTTCCAACTGGAAGATAGCCTTGTTTCCACCGCCCAGATCCTCCGAGCCCTTCAGGCCCCAGCGGCTGCCTTGCGCAAAACCGCTTTCCATCTGTATGTTCGAATGGCCGCCGGTATTGTTGGTGTAATTCAGGCCCTCGTCGATCAGACCGTAAAGCGTCACGCTGCTTTGCGCCATCGCGCTGATAGGGGCAAACGTACAGCCGAGCGCGGTATTGGCAACCGCGGCAATCAGGAGTTTTTTCATCAATGCGGATCCTTGTGGGTAAGAACGCCGCGTCGGTGCATCGCCCGCGCTTTTCGCGCGGCGTCCAGGTGCAGCCGACGTCAGGTGTTCGCACTTTAGGACCTACAAAATCTCGCCCCACAGCAATTCAGTATTGCTCGATTGGTGTTGTGCGGAGCCTACGCGTACGTCGCTTCGGGTCTTGCTTTCGAGCGGTTTCAGACGATAGCGCTCCACGACGAAATCGACGAAACTGCGCAAGGCAACCGCCATGTGCGGCTGCCCGAAATACAGCAGCCACACAGTGCGTTCGTCGCCGCATAGCGTCACGTCGCCGAGCAACGCACGCAAGCTGCCGTTGGCCAGTTCGTTCTGCACGAACGAACGTGATAAGCGCGCGATTCCGAGTCCCGCCTGCACCGCACGCTTGACGACCTGAGGACTTTGTATGTTCAGGATCGGCCGCACGACGACGCGTTGTGTGCCGTGGGCGTCGCGAAACTCCCAGTAGCGGCTCGGCGCATCCGACGCGACGAGCACGTCGTGCGAGGCCAGTTCACCCGGCGTACTTGGCGCCGGGCGACGAGCCAGATAGTCTGGGCTTGCAACAATCACGTCGCGTGTTTGCTCGAGCGGTCGGCACACCAGCGACGAATCACGCAGGTGACGCTCCGCACTGAAGCAGACATCGAACTCGCTGGCCGAGACGTCGCTCATATTGTCGAACACTGTCAGGTCGAAACTCATGCGGGGTTCCTGGGCACGGTAAGCGGCAAGCACGTCCGGTAGATCCGTAGTCGCGTACAGCGACGACGCCGCGATCCGCAGCGAACCGGTCGGCTGTTCCACCGCGGAGGCAATACATTCGTCCATGTCATCGAGCTGCCTGAGTAACTCGATGCAGCGCTCCCAATACAGTTGGCCTGTCACCGTCAACGATACGCGCCGCGTAGTCCGGTTGACTAGCCGAACGCCTAAGTGTTCCTCGAGCGTCGCGACACTGCGCGTGACAACCGAATTGGAAATACCCAATTGCTTGGCGGCTTCGGCGAAATTCAGGTACTCCGCGACTTTGGCGAAGATGCGTATCGACGCCAACTGGTTCATCGTGTTCCCTGGCGCATGCCGGATGACAAGCTTCGGACGCAATACGGCGGTGTGAGTGGGCGAGAAACCATGGGTGGGCACTCCATCTGCTAGACGTCGAACTCCTCGTGAGGCTGGAATCGCGTGGGTACGCGCGCGCCTAATCGCGGGAGGTTAGTTCTCAGCATAACGGCCACTTCGTTACCCAAAGCCGTCCTGCAGATTACAGGATTGTCATTTTCCTGGTTAAGACTTAGCTAAGGAACAAAAGGCGGACCAATATTTCAAGTTGGTAATCCATTCGTTATCGTGTGGTTGGGATCTATGCGGTAGCGTGTCATTTTGAATTCCGCTCCCTGCCTACCCGACAAAAATGATGCCGATCACCGCCCGTCTACTTGCCCTTGCATGCCTCAGCTTTGCGTCGATATCCTTTGCAGCAAGACCGTCGGCCAGCCCCCTGGCGGTTCTTTCGACCACGCCGCTACCAGACGTCACCGGCGGCGACTTCGACCACTTTGCAGTCGATCTGGCTCATTCCCGTCTGTACGTGTCAGCCGAGAAGTACGGGTCCATCGAGGTTTTCGGATTGCCGGACGGCCAACACCTTGCAAGTGTAAAGACGGTCGCGAGGGCTCCGCACAAGATAGTATTGGCGAACGACGGTAAGGAACTGCTTATAGCGGATGCGGGCGATGCGAACGTCAAGGTTGTCGACACGAAAACCTTCAAGGTCAAGAAAGTCGTTCCGCTCGAGCCGCAGCCGGATTCCGGCATCGCGGATCGACCGGGCGGCATTTTCTACGTCGGCAACGGAGGTGTGCAATCGCATAAGGGCAACGCCTACATCAGCTTGATTTCGCTTGCCCACGATTCCGTCGTCGGGAGAATCGATGTTCCTGCGGGACAACTGAAGGCGATGGTCATCGACCGTTCCACCCACCGCCTGTTCGTGAACATGCGCGAAAAAAACGAAATCGGTGTTATCGATCTGAATACCCGCAAATTGGCGAGTATCTGGCATGTTCCCGGTCCAAGCCTCAATTCGGCCATGGCATTCGATCCGAAAACGAGGCGGCTGTTCATCGGGTCACGTAACCCCGGCAAGCTGTTCGTCATGGACGCGAGTAACGGCTCGGTCATACAGTCTCTCGATATCGTAGACATTTCGGACGACATGACGTTCGACGCGCTGCATCATCGCCTCTACGTGACTGGCGCCGGCGGCCTCGATGTCGTTAAACAGGTCGATTCGAACCATTACGCCATTGAGCAGCATATCGACACTCTCGGTGGCAAGACCTCGATCTATATTCCGTCGCTACAGAGGTTGTACGTCGTTCACACGAAGGGCCCCCAGGCATCGGAGGCCGGACTCCAGGTGCTCAGCGTCCGCTGACACGGGCGACTTCGACCACGTTAGTGTCGCCGTCGAAGTTGATGTTCCAGGCGCAGGACGCGATTTTCTAGTCTGTCTGGGTGAAATCAAAGGACTGTTCGACGACAACCTGATCGTCGCCGTCGACCTTGCATTGGTACTGAGTCATCGCACGCCGTACCGACGCATCAAAAACCCCCGGGGGTGTCGACTTGACGATGTCGACACGGACGACCTTGCCGCCTTTGATCGTGGCGCGCGCCGTTACTGCGCCGACAATTCCCTCAGCGAGCGCCCGCGGCGGCATCTCCGGCTTGGCCTCTACGGGGCAAACGATTGCAATGTCGGCCGGCTCCGCGGGAGCCGCCGTCGTGTTGCCGGACGCCGCGGCTGTGGGGCCGGGCATGCTTGGCGCAGCCTGCGTATTGGAGGGCGCGTCCTGCGTTGCGACCGCGACCGGTGCGACGGTTGGCGAAGCAACGTGCCGTTGTGCTGGCGCGGCCGGTCGTGCAATGGGTCTGGGCGCCGGCGCCTCCGATTGCTGCCTCACGATCTTCTTGATGACTGGCGGCGGTGGGGGGGGCGGAGGGGGTGTAACGGCTTTTACGAACCGCATTTGCATAACGGGCGTCGCGGGTGCTGGCGTAGGCGTCGGCACCCGCATCGACATCACGGCCGCTACTAGCGCGCCCTCGATCGCAAGCGCAGCGACAATCGCGATCGACATTGCGTTGCGGGCTCGTGGCCGTGACGTCTCGGTCGGCCACAGCGCGCCACGGGGTTTTCCGGGGATACTCATGTTCATTCTGATTGACTCCGGAGGCTAGTCCACATCGGTCGCGAGCGCGACTGAACTGATCCCCGCAGAGCGCACCAGATCCATGGTTTTGATGATCGTTTCATATTCGACCCCCTTGTCGCCTGCGATCGTGACATTGACCTGCTTCGTGGCCTCCATGTCCTTGAGGCGTGCTGTCAGTTGCGGCGCAGAGATGTCATTACGGTCGAGGTGCAATTCACCGTCCTTTTCCACGCCCACGGTCACGGCGACCGTGTCGAGCCGCGCTGCCGTGGACGATTGCGGCAATTCCAGTTTGAGGCCAGTGCCCTGGATCATCTTGAGCATGACCAGCATGAAGAAGACCAGCAGGAACATCATGATGTCGATCATCGGAATGATCTCGATCCGCGGTTTTTCGTCATTGCCAAAGTAGTGAGCCCGATGGTTTCTCACGGTGTTCTCCGGTATGTGGGGTGGTCGCGGTTCACGCGGCGAGCCGCGAGACGAGCATGGACTTGATGAGATCCATTTGCAGAAGAACCATCCGTACCCGCTTGTTCAGGTAGTTCAGCGCCACGACGCCCACTAGAGCAATCGTCAGGCCGCAGGCAGTGGCGATCAGTGCGTGGGCAATGCCGCCGGACACAGCCATCGGGTCGCTGGTTCCCGACGCGCCCAGAATGTTGAACGAACCGATCATGCCGATGATGGTGCCCAGCAGGCCCAGCAACGGCCCAAGCGTCACAGCGGTATCCAGCACCCACAGATTGCGGTCGAGCTTTCTCATCTGGAACATGATGCTTTCTTCGACTTCGCGCTCGAAGTGTTCGGCCGGTTGGCCCTGCAATTCGATTGCGGACTTCATCAGTTCGCTTTGTACCGATCCCTGGTAATGGTGAATCAGTTTCTGGACGTCGTCGGCCCTTGCCCGGCCGACCTGCTTGAGGTCGTATTCCAGGCTGCTGCCTTTGCGCACGGAGGTGCTAAAGAAGATCAGCCGTTCGATGATGATGGCGAGCGCGGCCAGAAAGATCAGTGCCATCAAAGGCAACAAGCCGAATGACTGAGCCGATGAATCGATAATGCTGCGAAGCATGGTGCTACCCTCTACGTTGTGTCTTGAATGTGTCACCTTCCGACGTTACCGGCGGTATCGCCGTTGCGATGCCGCCGGTGGCGCGGTTGAGGCAGTGGCTATACGTTAGTTGCCGACGCTCTGCGGCTTGCGTTGTGCGACCAGTACGTTGAACGTGTCGGCTACGACGCTCGCATGCGGATGCGGATTGTCGGCCGTCGCAGCGGGGGGCGAACCGAATTTCGAAGACACCAGGAATACGCGGTGAGTGTCGTTGTCGAGCGCCATCGACTTCGCGCCCACTTGTGTCGGCACGTTCTGCAGCACGGTGTAGTGATCCGCGTCGTCTTCATGCACCACGGTCAGCGTTCCATCCGCGCCGTTCGAACTGAACGCGGTTTTGAGCACCGGGTCGAAGGCGGCGGCATCTGGATGGCCGCCGATCGGCAACTGGGCCACCTGATGCCCCGAGCGAGCATCGATCACCATCATCCGGTTGTTCGCGCAGACGGTGAATAGCCGTTCGGCCTTCGTATCGATTGCGAGTCCGGACGGCCCTTCGCAAGGCGCGATCGACCAATGAGCGAGCACCTTGTTCGCTTTGCCGTCCATTGCCACGATCTCGCCCTTGTCTTCGACGTTGACGAAGATTCGACCGTCGTTGTCGGCCACGAGCGATTCAGGCTTACCGCCGACAGGCATCGTCGCGACGACCTTGCGAGTGGCGGGGTCGATGGCGCTGACACTGTTGTCGTGGCCATTGCTGACATAGAGGCGCTTCAGGTTGAGCGCATACATGATGCCGTCAGGGTCCGGGCCACCCGCTTTGATCGTGTCGACGGTTCGCAACGTGTCGAGATCGACCACCGTAATGGTGTCGGCACGGCCGTTGGTGATGAAGCCGAGCTTCTGGTTCTGGACAAACGCGAAGCCATGCACGCCATCGGTGTTTTCGATCTCGCCGACCAGCCTGCCCGTGTCGGTATCAACGACCTGGACATGGCTGGCGCGGCTGATAAACAGGTGATGGCGAACCGGGTCATACCCAACGTAGTCCCAGCCGTCTGTGCCACCCAGCGTATAGTGCTTCGCGACTTCGAACTGCGCGTGCTCGGCGACCGGTGCTGCCTGCAGCGCGCCGCACAACAACGTCGACGAAAGACCGACTGCCATTGCAGATTGCACAAATGTTTTGAGTTTCATTATTTTCAACCGTGTTAAGAAAGTTATTCGTTGATCGTCACGCCGACCATCACGGTCGGGCCGTAGAACTCGCGCTGGATTGGACGGTCCGGCGAGCCCTCGTAGAACTTCAACGGCGTGTTCAGGATGTTGCGCACGTCGAGATAGATGCCCACATCCTTTCTGATCTGGTAGCTGCCGCCGAAGTCGAGCGAGAAGCGCGATGCGGTGTAGACGTCGGTTGCAGCAGAACTGCCCACTGCCCACAGGCTCTTGCCCACATAGGAGGCCGACAGGCGCATGTCCAACGGACCACGCTCGTAGAACACGCTGGCGTTATACGAATTGCGCGGACCAGATGGCAGCGTGTGGTCTTCACCCGGGCGAATGTCCAGGTGTGAATTGGTCCATGTCCAGTTCGCGTCCGCGCCCAGGCCGCTCAGGAACCCCGGCAACTGCGTGAAGTGCTGCTCATAGTTGGCGGTGATGCCTCGTACACGTGCCGACGAGACATTGGCAAAGCTTACGAGCTTGATGGGGCCCGAATACCCCTGGAGATAAGGCGAGCTGAAGACGGTGGATGTCTCGCCCACGACGTAGTCGGACATTGACTTGTCGAACGCGCCCAGCGAAATGATTCCGCCATGCGGCAAATACTTCTCGAACTGAATATCGAAGTTCTGTGAAGTGGTCGGCTTCAGGTTCGGGTTGCCGGTGGTCACAGTTCCCGTCCCCGGATCGGCCATGACCGACGCACTGCTCTGGGCAAAGCCCGGACGCGCGATCGTGCTCGAATAGATCGCTCGACCCACCAGCGTCGGCGTGAAATCGTAGCGCAACTGCAGGGACGGAAACAGGTTGAAGTAGTTGTTCGACGTCTGGTTTGGCGTGACGGAGCTGCCGTTGATCAGATTGCCGCTGAACGCATCCTGCGTCCATTCGCCGCGCAGACCCGCCAGCACCCCCAGACGGCCCCAGCCGAACTGATACTGGCCATACATGCTATAGATGTTCTCGTTGATGGCCGAGAACGCGGCGGCGTCCTTCAACGGGTTACCCGTTACGTTGCCGTTGGCCGCAGCGGCGCCATAAATGCCGCTCATGACGCCATCGCTGATGGACGGCCCAATGTTGTACATGCCGTTGTAGAAAACGTTCGGCGCGCCGAACACCGCCTGCGACAGCGGGATTCCCGCGGCCGGCGAGTACGTGTAGTTGCTCTGCGCGCTGGCGAAGGTCATTCGGCGCAGGCCAGCGCCGAACTTGAACTGTTCGTCATCGGCACTCGTGAAGTGAGTCGGCAGCGTGTAGTTGACGTTGGCCGACCACTCATCGGTCTTGACGTACTGCGACGAGTTGACGATCTGGCCCAGCGTGTAGCCGGCGGGATTAGCCGGGTTCGGACCTGACACGATCGATTGCGTCGCGAAGTCAGAGCCGGGGTAATACGTCACCGTGGCCGGGGCGCCGTTGTTGAACGTCGAATTCAGGTCGTACGGTTTGTCGTAGGTTCCACTGGTGAAGCCGGCGCGATAGTCGATCTTGCCGGGCCCGATCCTGTTTTCACCGCCCAGCGCAAAAAGTTGCGTTCGCAGCGTCTCCTTCTCGTCGCGCAACCCCTTCGCATAGGTCGCCGTATCCGTGAGCGTGCCGTCCGCATTCTGGACCGGATTGCCAGTGAAGTTGGTCTGGAGATCTTGCCGGTTCACGTTCTCCGTATAGCCAAAATTGTAATAGCGGAAATACCACTTGTTGTCGGCGTTAGGCTGAAAGTCCAGTTCGCCGCCGTAGCCAAGGCGCTTGCGATGATAGTTGTAGTAACGCGGGTCGGTTTGCGCGTAGGCTTTGTTCGGTACGCCGGGCGCATCGACATAGGCGTTTTCTTCGTCGTCGACGCCGCGGTGGTCCTGGTTGTAGGCAAAGGTACCGATGAAGGTGAACGGCGCGTCGGAATATGACGTGATGCCCGAACCGAGACCGGCAATACCGTGCGCGCCGAAGCGCGCACCCGCTGTCATCTCGACATCCGAAACTGTGCTCCCGCGCAGCGTTTCGACACCTGAACCGAGCTTGGCATCCAGGAACGGCTTGCCCGAAGGGGGCAACGTGCGAGGCGAAATGTCGATCGTGCCGCCGAGCGCATCGGCATCCTGTTCGGGCTTGTTGGTGTTGGTCACGAGGATCTGCCCGATCATGCCGGCCGGAATCGTATCGAGCGCGACAGCACGCCCCCCGTTCTGGGCCGAAGCCGGGTTGGTCGGCGGCAGGTGGATGCCGCCGAACGTGGTGCTGTTCAGGTTGGTGTCGAGGCCGCGGATATTGACATAGCGACCTTCGCCGGAGTCCGTCTCGAGCGACACGCCCGGAATACGCGCAGCGGCTTCAGCGGCGCTCACGTCGGGGGCCTTGCGGATGTCGTCGGCGGTCCGGATGGTCACCATGTTCGGAGCGCTCTGCTGAGTCGCACGTGCGACGACGTTCGCGGTGCGCTGCGACGCGACGGTCACGTGGTCGAGCGAGGCAACGGGTGCGTCCACGATAACGTCGTCGTTTGCGGTGTCGTCCGCGCGCGCCATCACAGTCCGTTCGACCGCGGATGAACGACTGGGCGTGACGACCAGTGTGTATCTGCCCACCGGAAGCCCGGTGAAACGAAAGGCGCCGTCAGCCGAGGTGGTGGTACTTGTCCCCGTCTCGCGAATCTGAACTCGAGCGCCGGCAAGCGGACGCTTGTTCGCGCTTGTCAACACGTGACCCTGCAAAGTCGCCATGTCCGCTGCATGTGCGACGGTCATAATTGTGCTACTCATCAATCCGACCAACAACCCTGCCATATGCCTGTGCGGCATGTTGATTCTCCATCAATCGTTGCAAACATCCCGACTGGTTGCCCACGTCTGTAGTGTCGGGACTGTGAAAAGTTCGGCACCTTCTCGAAAATTGCGCCGTGTAAACAACTAGATAGGATGACTAAAAATGATTCAAGCCGCCTAACTAGCGCAGGTATTCATCGACGTTGATCGGATCGACATCATGAATCGCATGTCCGACGCGCTCACCTTCGCCGAGGGAGACGTTTTACGGAACTACTGTGACGCTAGCGTGTCATCGTTGGTAATGAAGTAGGAAGTGTAGTCGTCATGTGACGACACTATTTTTAGCCGCTGCACGCTCTGTTTTTGAGCATGATAGGCCTGTAAAATGGCGAATCGGTGTCGTGTCGATGTTGCTTCAACATGATGTGAGCGTAATGATGTACGATAAATATCTTCACTTGACGATCATTGATTGAGCCGGCGGATGGTAGCCGGGGAGGCGGCAAAAGCTTAGACACCACCGTGTTCTCATCGCGCATATGCTTGCGAGAGGAGGGTGCGGATATGCATTTGTAGTGTGGGTCACATGTCATCTCAGTCACGCGGAGATGACGGCTCCGATGGAAGATGACGAACTCGTAATCGTCGCTTAACAGTTACGACACCGGTGCAGGCGAGAATGGGCGTGTTCCGTTCGCAAAGCGATGCATTGGGAAACACTTCAATAGGTAGACATAGACATGATGTTGGTTCGTCGGCAATTTCCCTTGGCAACTGCACTAGCGCTTTGCCTGTCTGTCTCGCTCGGAGCGTATGGTGATGAAGCCGACGTCACGTCGAGCGTCGCAACTGCCTCGGTACCACGGCCCCAGGATGGAGTGCAGACGGCTACCCCGATCAAACATCTTGTCGTGATATTTGGCGAGAACGTTTCGTTCGATCACTACTTTGGAACATACCCGAATGCGCTGAACCCGGCAGGTGAGCCGACCTTCAGCACATTGCCCAATACGCGACGGATCAACGGGCTACTGGACGGGCTACTCAGGTCCAATCCGAATTCGACGAACGCCGCCAACGGCTCCGGCGCTGCAGATCCATTCCGTCTCGATCGCTCGCAGGCGCTTACGGCGTCACAAGATCACGCCTACAAGCCGGAGCAATTGGCATTCGATAGTGGCGCGATGGACCTGTTTCCGAAATACACCGGCCGCACCTCGGCAACAGGCGGCTCGAGTGCCTTGTACACAAAGGGGCTCGTGATGGGGTATTACGACGGCAACACCGTTACCGCGCTGTGGAACTATGCGCAACACTTCGCGCTAAACGACAACTCGTTCGACACGACGTTTGGCCCATCCACGCCTGGTGCGCTGAACCTGATCTCCGGGCAGACGAATGGGGCGACGGTGGCACCCGCGAATACGACCAATCGGAACATCGTTAGCGACGGCGCCGGCGGCCTGACAGTCGTCGGTGACCTCGATCCGACGGGCGACGTCTGTTCCAAGGGCACGACAATCGGTATGCAGGGGAAGAATGTCGGCGACCTGCTGAACGCGAAGAATATCTCGTGGGGCTGGTTTGAAGGTGGCTTCGACCTCGGCGCGAGGAATGCGAACGGAACGACCGGCTGTGCGCGCAGCTCATATTCGCCGGTGGTGAAGGGCTATAAGGTCGACTACGTGCCGCATCATCAACCGTTCCAGTATTACGCGTCGACCGCTAATCCGAAGCACGAGCGTCCTGCGTCCGTTGCGGCAATCGGCACCAGCAGTGACGGTGGCGCAAACCATCAATATGACATCGACGACTTCTACGCGGCGGTGAGCGCGGGGAATTTTCCTGCCGTCAATTTTCTTAAGGCGCCGGCGTACCAGGATGCGCACGCGGGCAATTCGGACCCCCTCGATGAGCAGGCGTTCGTGACGAAGGTAATCAACTTTCTCCAGCAACAGGACGACTGGAAGAGCACGGCGGTCGTGCTCGCCTACGACGATTCGGACGGCTGGTATGACCACGTATCTCACGTCGTCAACGGATCGACAAGCACGCAGGACGCGCTCAACGGTCCGAATACTTGCGGCCGAGGCACACCGCTCGATGGGCTAACAGGTGTACCGGTGCAGGGCCGCTGCGGGTATGGTCCCCGTCTCCCGCTGCTTGTGGTCTCGCCGTACGCGAAGGCAAACTACGTCGATCATACGCTGACCGACCAAACTTCTGTTCTTCGCTTCATCGAAGACAACTGGCTGAACGGCGCGCGCGTTGGGCAAGGTTCATTCGATGTCATGGCCGGCACAATCAATAACATGTTCGACTTCGGCTCGGCTGAGAACTCCAAGTTGTTTCTTGATGCAGTGACCGGCCAGCCACTGCGCTAGTCGACTGTGTGTGAAATTGAAAGAATCCCGGTTATCGGCCGGATTCGCGGACCGCTTCGTTCACCGGATTGCCGGAGCGAAAGCGCTGCCGGTATTCGACGGGACTGATCTGAAGCCGGCGGCTAAACGTGCGCCGAAGTGTATCCGCGCTCTCAAAGCCGCAACGCTTCGCGATTTCGCCGATCGGGTGGCGGGTGCTTTCGAGGTAGCGGCGCGCGGCGTCGATGCGCGCGTCGTTCAGGAATGCGATGAGACTGACGCCGCATTCCTTGGTGAAGATACGGGACAGATTGCGCGGACTCATTTTGAGCCGACGCGCAAGCGACGTGGTCGTATGATTCAGATGAAGATTGTCGAGCAGGTACTGCTGAATCGACTGGATCTGGGAATCGCTGGCGGCCTGGGTTTCCAGCAACGGGCTGAACTGCGACTGGCCGCCTGCGCGGCGCACGTACACGATCAGATACTTCGCGACGTCGAGCGCCATTTTCCTGCCGAAGTCCTCTTCGATCATGACCAGCGCGAGATCGATGCCAGCGGTCACGCCTGCGGTCGTGTAGAGGCGGTCGTCTTTTACATAGATCTGGTCGGGTTCGATCTTCGCCTTCGGAAACATCGAGGAAAGACGCGTGGCGTCCATCCAGTGTGTCGTGACCGTCCGGTTATCGATCATGCCGGCGGCGCCGAAAGCAAAAACGCCGTTGCAGATAGCGGCGATCCGCCTGGTACTCTTGTGCTGCTTCGCGAGCCATTCGCTGAGCGTCGAGTCTTCGAGTACTTCGAATACGCCGAGGCCGCCGGGCACGATCACCGTGTCGAAATGCGGACACGGATCGAAGATGGTCCGGTCCGGCATGACCGTCAGCCCGCTGGAAGACAGCACGCTGCCTCGCGTCGTTCCGATCGTCAGCATTTCGTATTCGCACGCCCCCTGACTGAGGATGCGGACCTCCGCAAAGGCGTCTTTGGGGCCCGCGATATCGAGCAACTGGAATCCGGGGAACAGGACCATTCCGACGGTGATCTTGCGCATAGGTGTCAGTCAAAATGGAGCCGAGGCTGGCGCGACGCATGCCGCATGCGCTCGCTTAGCGGCTCGTTTCGAGTTCGTCGAAGCGCCGGGTTCGGTAAAGCACCATCGACACGAGCCAGCTCGCGGCGAAGATACCAATGATGACGTAGCCCAGCGTGCCGAAGTTGTCGTTCAACGTACCGATAGCATCCCACAGCTTGCCTTCGAGCTTCAAGTGGTCAGAAATCAGGCCCAAGGCCTCGATCGTGCCGACCAGCAGCGCGACCGCGACCGA
The DNA here is from genome assembly GCF_050434225.1 of Paraburkholderia sp. GAS32. Lineage (NCBI taxonomy): Bacteria > Pseudomonadati > Pseudomonadota > Betaproteobacteria > Burkholderiales > Burkholderiaceae > Paraburkholderia > Paraburkholderia sp. GAS32. The sequence goes on from NZ_JBNPVS010000002.1 coordinate 188,079, forward strand.
CACCAGCGTGATCGTCATGTTGTAGTAGATCTTACGAATCGGCTTAAGATACGCCCAACCGTAGGCGCCGAGCATCAGGTGACCGTCGAGCGTATCGACCAGCGACATCCCTGCGCTGAAAAGCGCCGGGAACACCATTACCGCCCATGGCGAAATGCCGTGCGAAGCCTGCGACGCGGACATGCCGAGCAGGCTCACCTCGGTCGCGGTATCGAAACCCAGTCCGAACAGAAAGCCAAGCGGGAACATGTGCCAGCTGCGCGCGACGAGCCGAAACATCGGACGAAAGATCCGCGCGAGGAAGCCGCGATCGGCCAGCAGCATGTCGAAGTCGTCGTCGACGCAGGCGCCGCCTGCGCGTACGTGGCGCCATGCCTGGAAGATCGATTTCAGAATCAGCAGGTTCAGGAACGCGATCACGAACAGGAAGACGGTCGATACCGACGTGCTGATCAGTCCGCCCAATTCCTTGTATTGGGCAAAGCGCGTGTTCAGCACGCTTGCGACTGCTGCGACCGCGAGCGAGGCGATGACGATGATGGTCGAGTGACCGAGCGAGAAAAATAACCCCACGGCGACAGGGCGTTTCTTTTCCTGCATGAGCTTACGGGTCACGTTGTCGATCGCGGCAATGTGATCGACATCGACCGCATGGCGCAAGCCCAGTCCATAGGCGATGAACGCGGTGCCGAGCAGGACCGGGTGGCCCCAGAACGAAGCGAACGCCCAGATCCACGCGGCGGCATTAGTCGCCAACAGCAGGCCGTAGATGCCGAAGAGCTTGCGCTGGACCTGCGGATCGGATCCGGTGAGTACATTGGACAGTTGCTTGAGCATGGTAGATATCCTGATGAAACTTCGTTATGCGATATCGCGGGCGTTCTGATCTGAACGCCGGAAGCAAGGGCGCGGCTCAGTTGCTGGACGGACGCAACGCGCGCAGATTCAGCGACGCCATATCTGTGGCCGACAGCACGCCAGCCTGCGCCACGGTCTTTTCGAGGGCGAGCAGAAAGCGCTCGTAGTAATCCCACGGCGGTTGCCCCGCGCAGTATCCGTCTTCCCATTCGGCGATCGACTCGATGAGATTCTGACGGAAGTCTTCCCACTCGAAGTGCCCCGCCTTCGACAGCGAAAGCGCGATCCCGAATACCTGCCGTTCCCATGGCTTGTCGAACAGCAGTTTGCCTTGCATGCGCGGTGGGGAGTCCGGATGTCCAAGCATGCTGGAGGCGGCATATTCCTCGAACCGGGTAAACATGATCAGACCGCCGGCCGCGGCGATGCAGAAGGCGAGGGCACCAGCGCCACACCCATCATCGCTTCGGGTGTGACGAGCGCGGCAAGTTCTGCTTCGCTCATGCCTTCGGTGCCGGCGGGTCGCTCCGGGATGACGAACCAGCGGATTTGCGCGCTGCTGTCCCATACCTTGACTTCCGTATCGTCCGAAACTGGCACGCCGAATTCCTTCAGCACGGCGCGCGGTTCGCGCACGCCGCGTGCGCGAAACACCGGGTCCTTGTACCAGTAGGGCGGCAGACCGAGCACCGGCCAGGGATAGCAGGAGCAGAGCGTGCAGATGATGAGGTTGTGAACGCCGTCGCCGTTGGCGATGGCGGCCATGTGTTCGCCTTCCGCGCCTTCCATGCCGGCCGGGAAGTCCATTTCCGCAATCGCCTTCGGTGTGTCTTCGACAAGGCGTTCCCTGAACGCCGGATCGATCCACGCGCGCGCCACAATTTTCGCGCCATTGAACGGGCCAGCCATCGTTTCGAAATGACTGAGCACGGTATCGACGGAGTCGCTACCCAGCACGCCTTTCTCGATCAGAAGCGCTTCGAGCGCCCGTACCTTGGCCGCGCTGGCGGCCTCGCGCTCGTCGTCGTATTTGAAAAGTTCGCTCATGTTAGTTCCGTACCAGATGATGGGTGTAGAGATTCAGTTCGATGCATCGAGATACGCTTCGTATAGATCGGCGTAGATCGTCGTGTTCGGCTCGCTCTTGTCCTTGCCCCAGATGTCCTCGGCCTCGAATGCAACGCGATAGACGGGCATTGGCTCGCCGATGCCGTCGGGCCCGGTTGAAACGAAGTAGGAGTAGGCACCTGGATAGACGAGGTCGATCACACCGCGCTTGTTGCGCAGGTAGCCCGGCAAACGCGTGTGATCGACGGCGGCCGGATCGGCAATGCATACCCCGGCACCGGGTTCGAAACGCGGTGTCTCCTTCAGTGCGTTCAGCCCCGAATCGCCTTTTGCGAGGTAGTCGTTGATCTGCGAGGCAATTGCCGGATTCGGCTGTGCAGGCAGCGGCGCATCTGGATGGGCGCGGTAATGCGCGGTCTTCTGCGCGAGTTCGTCGGCCGATACATAACCCTGATCGACGAAGAATTGCGTGATCCCCATCAGCCACTTTTCGTAGTACCGGTATTTGAAGTATTCGAACGGCTGCATGCCTTCGGCGCCGGTGCGCAGCGACGCCCAGGTCCACGTATTCCTGAACGTGCTAGGCAGCGTCGCCACCGGGTACTTTGGCCGCGCGTCCGACAGATGCGTGCTTTCCGCCATCATCACCGTATGAATGCCGAAAATGCGCTTCTCCCATGGTTCGACGAAAACCCGTGTCTCGACATTGACGGGTCCGAGGTTTTCGAGCCCGCCAAGGTTGTGCTGTAGTTTCATGGTGTGCGGTTCCTGAAGTGTGAGGTCAGTTGAGTTGAGGCTGAGGCTTGTGGCTCAGTGCTTCGCCGAACGCTTCGGAGACGATGCCGAAGACGGCGCCGGTGACGAGTGCGGCGGCGGCCACCAACGCGGGGTTCTGGATGCCGACCGTGGTGATTGCCTTACCGGTGGCGACCGTGGTGCCGACTGTCGAAGCGAAGCCCCACACGACGGCGGGCAGCACATTGAGTAGCTTCAGTTTCGACACCTGTACCATCGCCGCACTCCCGACACCGACGCAAATCGCTACGGCGAGCGGCGCCGGGCCGGTATTGGCGATCGCCAACAGCGAGAGCGACGCGATGGCCAGCCCGGCGAGGTTCGATGCAACGCTCTGCACGAAGCCGCGCGGGCCGCCGCCGACCACGAAGAACGACGCCCACGCGATAAACGTGACCCACACCGGGACCGGAAACACCGTTGCCGTGATGTAGGTGTCGACGACGGCGAGCACGCCGATACTGACGGTAAGCGCATCAGTCTTCTTCATTGCAGGCTCCTTGAGGTAAGTGCGGCTAGTGGATACAGCTGAGAAACGATTCGCGTAGTTGCGGAAAATCCAGATTGCGGCCGATGAACACGAGCTTGTTCTCGCGCGGCTCGTCCTTCAGCCATGCGCGTCCGGGTTCGGCTTCCAGCAACATATGCACGCTATGGAAATGGAACTGCCGCGCTTCGGCGTGGAAGTTGAGGACCCCTTTCATCCGCATCAGTTGCTGGCCTTGCTGCTGCACGAGTTCATTGATCCAACGGTTAAAGCGTGTCGCATCGAGGTCGCCCTTTTCGACCAGCGCACGCGATTGAATCGACGTGTCGTGTTCATGGTCGTGAGCGCCCTCGTCGAGCAGATCGGGCTCGATCGTGAGCAGCGTGGGGAGCGAGAAGCGACGCATACCCAGCAGAGCGTCCGCGCGGATTTGCGAACGGGTCGACGTGATGATGGCGGCGGTTGGATTCAATGAACGGATTGTTTGTTCGATAGCGATTAGCGCGTCTTTCGTGATCAGGTCGAGCTTGTTGATCAGAATGACGTCGGCGAAGGCAACCTGTTCGCGCGCAATGTCGTCATCGAGTTGTCGGCGCAGATGCAGTGCGTCGACCACGGTGACGACCGATTCGAGATTCACGGCTTCGCGCAGGTCGGGATCGACGAGGAACGTTTGCAGGACCGGTGCCGGATCGGCCAGTCCGGATGTCTCGACGATCAGGCGCTGCATGGGCGCCGCGCCGGTCTGCGGGCGCGCCAGCAGCGCTTTCACACTGCCGACGAGGTCCGCGCGCACCGTGCAGCACACGCAGCCGTTATTGATTTCGACCAGCGTCCGTTCTTCGGCGACGATTAGTTGCCCGTCGATACCGACTTCGCCGAATTCGTTGACGACCACGCCGATTGATCCCGGCGCGCGTTGCTGCAGCAACTGATTGACGAGGGTGGTTTTACCCGCGCCGAGAAACCCGGAGATGATGGTGACGGGAAGCTTGCGCGGTGTGGGTGTGCGATTCATGAGAGAGTCCGTTGCTGATCGAGGCTGGCTCAATAGAGCGAGTACCAGGCCTGTCGCCGTCATCCGTCTGTGCCGGAAATCAGCTTGTCCCGAATGAACTGAAAATGTGGCGGTTTTTGTCCGATAGGGAAAATGAGGACAAAATGGCACGAAGATGCAGCATGAATTCGATGCCAAGCGCTGGTGCAGACGTGGGATTCGATGCGCCGCGACGGTGCGGAATGCTCCGTGAATATGCAGTGCAGTGCGGTGGAGTGGGGGAGTAGGTGAGGAGAGGGCGGCGTTGCGAGGATGGCTCGCGGATTACGAGTGAAGTTATCCCTTTCAGCGATGCCGAATTAAATAGTAATGCAAATCGTGTATCGCAGCGGCACGACCATGAAGCCGATTTTCCAGCTGGCGCGTGGCGCCGATGAGCTGGTTGCGCGGGCGCCAGGCATTCGTCTAACGCGTGATACTACCCAAACTAATGCCATACCTCGTCGCGGGCGGAAACGCCATCGACGACTAAAGCCAGGGAAAGCGCGATTTCTTTCTGCGCGTTGCCGTGGTGCTCGACTCCGCACGAGTGAAGGCGTGCCCGGTGGCGAGTTTGGAGATGAGGGCGGCGAGGAAGTACATGAATGGAAGGTTCCGGTTCAAATATCTGGTCTATGTGAGAAGCGGCCTGTCGGTAAGTCACTTCATCGTGCAGTAAGGAGGGCATCTCAAAACGGCGGGCACCACGGTTTCCGTGAAGCCCAGTTCCACAGAGTCGAATTGTCCTTTGCGGAAGCGGAGCGCTGGTTGACGTGCATGCAGCCGTCCGCAGTCAAAGATGAGGCTCGCTTCGCGACAGCCTGAGACGGACTTGGCTATGCCGGGTGGCTGGCGGCGCTGCTTTTTACGCCGTGACGATATACTCTATCAAAAAAATAAGTCGTCAGGTGAAGATGTATTTGTCAAATGATAGGCACGGGAGAGTCGCGAAGGCCGAGCCGAAGGATGTTGCGGAATCCGGTTGCGGGGCCGGGGAAACTCGGGCCCCGGTCAAGCGGCCGGTGAAAAGGCGCCGCAGCGCTTGCCGCGTGTCGAGTGTCCGGCACGCGTGCTGGCCAAGGCTGCCGAATATTTCGCGGAGCACGGGCTGAACGCGCAAACCCGCGCGATTGAGTAGAGAAATTCATCTGATTAAATGGCTGGAAAGGTACGACGAAACGGCCGGCTGTGCTCAGCAGGTCTGCGCCATCGACAGGTAAAAAAATTTTCGGAAAACGTATGTCGTCAGTTGACGATTTATTTTCTCGAAGATATCTTCGCGTCTCAAGAGGTAGCCGAACCAGCGGCTACGCCACGTGAGAACAGCGCCGCGCAGGCGGTCGGAGCGAACCATGAGTAAGGTCAATAGATTCGGGAACGGTCGTCGTCGATTTCTACAGTTGTCGGCGGGCGCCGGGCTCGCTGCTTCCGGTTTGATGGGCGGGATGTCACGGGCCTTCGCTGCCGACAGCGTGAATCTCCATACCTGGTCGGCGGGCGTCGATACGGTGAAGCGCATGCTCGTGCCGTTTCAAAAGGAATCTGGACTAAACGTCAACTACAACAACCTCCCATTCGCACAGTATCGCGAGGCGATGGTGACGAAGTTCGTCGGCCAGGCGCCGATCGACGTGCTGTGGGTGTCCGACGGCTGGCTGCCCGAGTGGGCCGACGCGGGCTGGCTTGCGCCGCTCGACGGCTATCCGCAACTGCTCAAGTACAACGGCGAAGTGCAGGACTTCTGCACCCAATCGATGCGCTACAAGGGTCGTCAGTACGGTCTTACGTACTACACCGACTACATGGCGTTTCTGTACGACGCCGACAAGCTCGCAAAGGCAGGCATCGCGGCGCCTCCTGCAACGTGGGACGAACTGGTCGCGCAATCGCTGAAGATCAAGAATGCGGGTCTCTCGCAATACCCGCTGATGCTGTCGATGGCACGCGAAAGCTGGCTGATCGAGTTCATGTCTTCGCTGGTGTTTTCCAACGGCGGCCGCTTTGTCGACGACAGCGGCAAGGCAGTGATGGACGATCCGAAGCACGGCGCAGTCTCTTCGCTGCAATGGGTCGCCGATGCGGTCAACAAGCACCACATCGTTTCGCCCGCCTGCGTCGAACTGGGAGAATTGAACGGCTTCAAGGCCGTGGCGTCGGGCAATCACGCGTTCGCGCTGTTGCCTCGCTACCGGGTTCAGGCGCTTAACGATCCGCGCCAGTCGCGTGTCGCGGGCCATATCAAACAGGCGCTGATGCCGGCCGGCCCGATTGGTTCGCACGCCACGGTTGCGTGGATGCGGATGCACGCGATGAGCGCCGCCGCCGGCGCCAACAAGACGCGGGCCGCTGAGGCGACGCGCCTGATCGAAGCGTTCGGCGGACGATTCGACGGCCAGTACGCGTTCCAGAAAGCTATGTTCCTGGATACCGGCACGGCATTCGGCGTGAAGCCGCTCTTTAACGACCCGGAAGTCCGCACCGCGTATGAAAAATACGGCGATTTCTCGATGTTTCAGAAGCAGCAGGATCTGGCCCGCAAGAAGGATGTGATCACGCGCTGGTTCGGCGAATGGGACGAGACCAACGGTACGGCATGGCAAGCGGCGATCCTCGGTCAATCGAGTGTAGCCGACGCACTGAAACAGTCCGCGCAGAAGTGGACCGCGTTGAGCAAAGCCTGAGGTCGATATGAGCGTTCAAGCCCTGGGCCGCCGCTGGCTTGCCAGACATTCCGTGGCGCCCTCCGACCAACGTAGCGCAATGCTGCTGCTGACGCCGATGATGCTGGTGCTGCTCGCAGTAGCCGTGTTTCCGGTGCTTTACTCGTTCTGGACGAGCCTGTTCGACATTCATTTGACGCGTATGAACAGCGTGTCGTTCGTCGGGCTGGGCAACTACATCCAGACCTTCCGCGATCCAATGTTCTGGGCTGCGGTCGAGCGCACCGCATGGTTCACCGTCGTGTCGGTCCTCGCGATCATGGTTATCGCGACGCTGATGGCGCTATTGCTGAATCAGGAGTTTCGCGGCCGGCGCATCCTGTCGACCGCCTTGCTGATTCCATGGGCTATTCCGTATGTGGTCGACGGTCTGATGTGGAAGTGGATCTACGACTCAGGGTACGGCGCGCTCAACGGACTGCTGTTGCAGCTTGGCGTGATTGGCCAGTACATGGTGTGGCTGGGCGACACGCACAAGACGCTGGCGCTGATCTGCAACGCATTCGTATGGAAGGAAGTACCGCTCGCGACCATCCTGCTGCTGGTGACGATGAAGTCTATTCCGTCGGACCTGTACGCGGCCGCGCGGGTAGACGGCGCCAACCTGTGGAGTCGGTTCGTGCACGTGACGCTGCCGGCAATGCGTCCCGGCTTCATGCTCGTGATGATTTACGAAGCGATGATGGCCGTGCGCCACTTCGACCTCTTCTTCATTCTGACCGAGGGCGGTCCGGCCGACGCGTCTCACGTGCTCTCCTGGCACATCTACGTCGAGACGTTCCGCAACCTGTCATTCGGTACCGGTGCGGCGGTCGCGTATGTGCTCGCGCTTGCCACGTTTGCGATGTCGTACGCCATCATTCGCCTACTCGGCAAGAGGCTCTAAGCGATGTCATCTTCTCTCTTTGTCAAACGCCTGGCGCTGCTGGCCGGTTCAATCGTGATGTTGCTGTATGTGCTGGCGCCGGTTGCGTGGCTGCTGTCGTCTTCTCTGCAGCGCGAAGCGGATATCACGTCCATTCCGCCACACTGGATTCCCCATCCGCCGACGCTGTCCAGCTTCAAGGCGATCGTCGCGGCGAGCACCGGCACAGCGTCGGACGACGGCAACGCCGCGTTCATTCCGTCCACCGCGCAGTACCTGTTGCCGGCGCTGCGCAATAGCCTCGTGGTTGCCGCTGCGGTGGTGTTGCTGAACCTGCTCGTCAGCGTTCCCGCCGCTTATGCGATGGCGAAGATCCGTTATATCGGCCGCGATCTGTCGGTGTATTTCATGCTGGCTACCCGCGTGATTCCCGATATTGCACTCGTCGTGCCGTTCTTTCTGTTCGTGCGCAAGCTCGGCCTGCTCGACAGCGTCGGATCGCTGATCATCACTTATCTCGCGATTACGGTGCCGTTCAGTGTTTTCATGTTGCTCAGCTATTTCGAATCGCTACCGGACGAGCTCGACAAGGCGGCTCGGGTCGACGGCTGCTCGCGGATTCAGGCTTTGCTGAAGGTGTTCTTGCCGCTCGCGGTGCCGTCGCTCGTCGCCGTCATCATGTTCACGTTCCTGACCAGCTGGAACGAGTTCCTGTTCGCCTTGATGTTTACGCAGACCGCCGCGTCGCAGACCGTCCCGATCATCGTCGCGTCGTTCACATCGGATTTCACGACGAGCTTTTCGTTCATCAACGCAGCCGGCGTGGTCGCGATTGTGCCGCCAGTGATCATCGCCGTGGTGTTCGAGCGTTACATCGTGTCTGGTCTGACTGCCGGCGCGGTAAAGGGATAAAGGGAAAGGTCATGGCTCAAATCGAATTTCGGCAAGTGGGAAAGAAGTATGCAAACGGGCATGTCGCATTGGACAACCTGAATCTGCAGATCAAGGACAAGGAGTTTCTCGTTCTGCTCGGACCGTCCGGCTGCGGCAAATCGACGACGCTCAACATGATTGCCGGACTGGAAGAGGTCACTGAGGGCAGCTTGCGGTTCGACGACGTCGAAGTCAATGGCTTGCCGGCGCACCGGCGCGATGTGGCGATGGTGTTTCAAAGCTACGCACTGTATCCGCACAAGAACGTGTACGACAACATCGCATTCGGCCTGCGGATGCGCAAATATCCGCAACAGGAGATCGATGCGCGAGTGCGCGCGGCCGCGCAGTCGCTTGAAATCGAGCATCTGCTGGACCGGCGGCCCGGGCAACTGTCGGGTGGGCAGCGCCAGCGGGTCGCACTCGGCCGCGCAATGGTGCGCCAGCCCGCGGTCTTTCTGATGGACGAACCGCTGTCGAACCTCGATGCGGCGCTGCGCGTGTCGATGCGCGCGAGCATCAAGGCACTGCATCAGTCGATGCAGACGACCTTCGTGTACGTGACGCACGATCAGGCCGAAGCACTGACGCTCGCCGACCGCATCGTCGTGATGCGCCAGGGCATCGTGCAACAGATCGGCTCGCCCGACGACATCTACGAACGGCCAGCCAATAAATTCGTCGCCAATTTCCTCGGCAGCCCGCCGATCAACTTTATCGACGGCGTGCTGATGCAAGGCGACCACGGTTTGCATTTTCGCAGCGGCGATCTTGCGCTCGCCCTCGATGAAGAGACGCAACGCCTGCTCGCAGGATGCAGTGGCCGGGCAGTGTCGGCCGGCATTCGTGCCGAGGACATCGACGAGCATGGCGACTCGACCGATTGTTCGCTGACAGGCGACATCGCCTCGTTGCTGCCGGTTGGCTCCGATCAGTTTATCGGCCTGCAATGTCTGGGGCAGTCGATGTTTTTTCGTGTTGGCAAGGAGCGTTCCTGCAAGGTCGGTGAACGCGTGTCCCTGTCGATCAACCGCCGCCGTCTGCACCTTTTCGATCAGGCGAGCGGCGTGAACCTGAAGGCGCAGAACGCATGAAACCCGCGGTATTCTCGTATCACCGGCCTCACACGCTTGAAGATGCGCTGTCGCTGCTCGCGCTGCACGGCTTCGACGCCAAAGTCATCGCGGGAGGGCAAAGCCTCGCGCCGATGATGAACATGCGCTTTGCGCAGCCGGCGCATCTGATCGACCTCAACGCGTTGCCGCAACTCAGCGGCGTGGCGCTTACGGGTGATTCGCTATCCATTGGCGCGATGACGCGTCATCACGAGGTGGCCACCAACAGCACGGTGCGCGCCGCTTGCCCGCTGCTCGCGGAGGCGGCCGCGACCATTGGGCACTACGCGATCCGTCAGCGCGGCACGCTTGGGGGCAGCCTTGCGCATGCGGATCCTGCTGCGCAAATGCCGCTCATCGCAAGCACACTGGGTGCGCGCATCGAGATTGCCGGACCGGACGGCAGCCGCGAGGTTCCGGCCACAGCGTTCCTGATTGCGGTGATGACGACCGATCTCGCCGCTGAAGAAATCATTCGAGCCGTGCATTTCCCGGTTGCACGCGCGGGCGAGCGGCACGCATTTGAAGTCTTTAGCAGGCGGCACGGCGACTTCGCGATGGCGGCTTGCGCACTCACAGCCGTGCTCGACGGCAACAGATTCTCCAGCCTGCGCATTGGACTCGGCGGCGTGGCGGATTCACCGCTCGTGCTGAACGAACTTGCTGCGGACTTCGTCGGTGCACCAGTCGATGCACCGACGCTGGCTGCAATCGCCGACGCGGTGGCCGGCGCTATCGATCCGTACGATCAACCGGACATCAGCGCCGCTTACCGGCGCGATCTCGTCAAGGCGCTGACGGCGCGCGCGTTGCAACGCGCGACGCAGTCGGCCAGCACGACCTCGAAGTGAGTCATGGAAAAGAAAACGATTTATCTCAATGTGAACGGTACCCGTCACGAAGTGCATTGCGAGCCTCGCAAGCTCCTTTCCGATGCGCTTCGTGAAGACTGCCGTCTGACCGGCACGCACGTCGGCTGCGAGCACGGCGTATGCGGCGCATGCACCGTGCTGATCGACGGCCGTCCGGCGCGCTCGTGCCTCGCGTACGCTGTTCAGATGGACGAAGTGCAGATCACCACGATCGAAGCTGTCGCGCAGGACGGCCGCCTCTCTCCGCTGCAGCAGGCGATGCACGAATGTCATGGCCTGCAGTGCGGCTTTTGCACGCCCGGCATCGTGATGACCTTCGAGGCTTATCTGCGCGAGCACCCAAGCCCATCCGAGGCCGAGGTGCGCGAGGCGCTTTCCGGCAACCTTTGCCGCTGCACCGGGTACCAGAACATCGTGCGGGCGATCCTGCGCGCGGCCGCGCGGATGCGGGGGGAGAGCGTCGATGTCTGAGCAGACGTTTCGCTACCTCAACAAGGCTGTGCCGCGCACCGAAGATTATCGCTTGCTGACGGGCTATGGCCGCTATCTCGACGATATCGAAATCGCGGGCGCCCTGCATGTGAGCTTCGTGCGCTCGCCGCATGCGCATGCGCGGATCGTTTCAGTGGATACCGAGGCGGCTGCCGGCATGCCTGGTGTCGTGACCGTCGTCACCGGACGGGAGTTGGCGCAGTGGACCACGCCGATGCGTGTCGCTGCGCCGGTTGAAGGCTTGTTGCCGGTCGAGTTCGCGACGATGCCGACCGACATCGTGCGCTTTCAGGGCGATCTTGTGGCCTGCGTGGTCGCCACCGACCGGTACCTCGCGGAAGATGCGGCGGAGCAGGTCATGGTCGAGTTCGAGCCGTTGCCTGTGGTGACCGATATGTGGCAGGCGCTCGAAGCCGATGCTGCGCAAGTCGACCCCGGGGTGCCCGGCAACCTGGTGTCGCACCAGACGTACTCGAACGGCGACCCGCATAGCGTGAGCAAGCACGCTTACCGCGTGGTCGAGGCGACCTTTCAGCAGCAGCGGCAGACCCATGTGCCCATTGAAACGCGCGGTTGCGCAGCAGTCTGGGACGCCGGGCGCGACCACCTGACGTTCCACATCGGAACCCAGGTGCCGCATCCTTTGCGCACTCAGCTCGCGCAACGGCTCAGACTCAGCGAGTCGCAGGTGACGGTGATTTCGCCCGACGTCGGCGGTTCGTTCGGCCAGAAAATCGCCTTGTACCGCGAAGAGCTGACCGTCGCTGCACTCGCGCGTCATCTGAAGCGGCCGGTGCGCTGGCGTGAAGACCGTCTCGAGAATCTGACCGCAGCGGCCAATTCGCGCGAAGACTTCTGCCGCACGCGCGCCGCGGTGGATGAGCACGGCACGCTGCTCGCGCTCGATCTGGAGATCCGCGAAGACTTCGGCGCGTATTGCTTCTTTCCGGCGAACTATCTCGCGCGCGTCGTCGCGATGGTGTTGAGCGGACCGTACCGGCTGCAGCACTACGCATTCGACGTGAAGGTCGTGCTGAGTCACAAATGCGGCAATGCACCCATGCGCGCGCCGATGTCCATCACCAGTTGGGTCATGGAAGGCACGATGGAAGCGATTGCGCGCGAACTGAAGCTGGATCCGGTCGACGTGCGCCGCCGCAATCTGTTGACGCCGGAAGAACTGCCGTACCGCACGGCCACCGGCGAATCGCTGGCCGACATCACGCCGTCGCAGACCTTTGAGGCGGTGTTGACAGCCTTCGACTACGACGCGTTTCGCGCGCGCCAGCAGGCGGCGCGGGCGGCCGGCCGCTATCTTGGGCTTGGCCTGTGCAATGTGGTCGAGCCGACGACGTACGGTTCGCGCTTTTATAAATCGGCCGGCATTCCGGGTTCGGGACACGAGGCAAGCTGGATCCGTATCGAGCCGAGTGGTGTCGTGAACGCATCGGTGGGTCTCGGCCCCAGCGGACAGGGCTATGAAAGCGCGATGGCCAATGCGGTGGCCGAAGGCCTGGGTGTGCACCCGTCGAGCGTGCGTATTCATCTGGGCCACACCGATATTGCGCCATACGGGATGGGCAGCCGCGGCGCCCGCAGCGGCACGGCGGGCGGCGGCGCGCTTTATTTGTGCGCGCTCGATGCACGCCGCAAGGTGCTCGGAATTGCCGCCGGCCGTCTCGACCTGGCCGATAGCGACTCGCTGCGCCTTGTCGATGCGCGCGTCGAGCGCCGTAGCGGCGACACGTGGGTCGACGCGGGTCTGACGCTCGCCGACGTGGCGCGGAGTGCCTATATGGATCCTACTTCGCTGCCGCAGGGCCTCACGCCTGGACTCGAGTTTCACCTGACCTACGATCCGCCGCCGATGACCTACTCGAATTCGACGCACGGATGCGAGATCGAGCTGGACGTGGCCACCGGTGCGATCCATTTTGCGCGTTACGTGATCGCCGAAGACTGCGGCACGCTGCTCAATCCCACCGTTGTGACAGGGCAGCAACATGGCGCGGTGGCGATGGGATTGTCCGGTGCGCTGTTCGAGCATACGCGCTACGACGAAACGGGACAGAACGTGACGGGTTCGCTTGCCGACTACCTGATCGCCACGTCGACCGAATTACCCAATTTCGAAATCATCCCATTGCATACGCCTAGCCGCGCGACCGCGGCGGGTATCAAAGGGATGGCCGAAGGCGGCGTGATGGGCGCGCTCGGCGCCCTGACCAACGCCGTGAACGACGCGCTAGCGCCATTCGGCGTGGTCGCCGACCGTCATCCTTTGACTCCCATGCTGTTGCGCGACCTGTTGCGCGACAAACTCTGACCGGATCAAACAATTATGAATCAATCTGCAAGCAAACCCGCTGTCGGCTTTATCGGCCTCGGCATCATGGGCGCCTCGATGGCGGCGCGACTCGCCGCAGCCGGCTATCCGCTGCACGTCTATAACCGTACGCGTGCGAAGGCCGAGCCGCTCATCGAGGCAGGCGCATCCTGGCACGCCACCCCGAAGGCGCTCGCTGAAGCATCGGACGTGGTCATCACGATCGTCGGCATGCCTGACGACGTGCGCGCGCTGTACCTCGGCGACGACGGTCTGATCATGAACGCGCGGCGCGATGCCGTGCTGATCGACATGACGACCTCGAGCCCGCAACTGGCCGAAGAGCTAGCCGCACACGCTGCAACCAGCGGCGTGCACACGCTGGACGCACCGGTTTCTGGCGGCGATGTCGGCGCGCGCGAGGGACGGCTGTCCATCATGGTGGGCGGCGCGGCCGACGTGCTGGCCCGCGTCGAGCCGATGCTGCGCTGTCTCGGCACCAACATCGTGCTGCAAGGCGGACCTGGCGCGGGTCAGCACACCAAGCTGTGCAATCAGATCGTGATCGCATCGACGATGCTAGGCGTGTGCGAAGGCCTGGCCTATGCGCACAGCGCCGGACTGGATGCGCAGACCGTACTGAGCGCGATCGGCGGCGGCGCGGCTGGCGGCTTCCAGTTGAATAACATGGGGCCGCGCATCGCGAAGGGCGATTTCGCGCCCGGCTTCTTTATCGAGCATTTCATCAAGGACATGCGGATTGCGCATGAGGAAGCCGCTCACATGCGACGTGAATTGCCGGGTCTGGATCTGGTGCGCAGCCTTTATCAGAAGCTCGCCGAACAAGGCTTTACGCGCAACGGTACCCAGGCGCTTTTCAAACTCTACGAGCGCTGAGGAGCGGCGATGAAGCTAGCTGATCAATGCATTCTCCCCGCACGACCCGAGACCGTGTGGCGTGCGCTGAACGACCCTGCCGTGCTCGAGGCGTGTCTACCCGGGTGTAAATCGCTCGCCATGCTGGACGAGCGGCATTTCGAATCGACCGTGCAGATTCGCGTGGGTCCGGTGGCGGCGACCTTCAAGAGCAATGTGGAGCTGTCGGATCTCGATCCGCCCAGGGCTTACACGATTGTCGGCACGGGCAACGCGGGCGCAGTTGGTTTTGCGAAAGTCACCGCGCGCGTGCAACTCGAATTGGAGGCCGAGACGACCGTGCTCATGTACGACGCGGATGTCGAAATCGGTGGAAAGCTGATGAGCGTGGGGTCCCGCCTGATTCAGTCCGCAGCGGGCAAGAATCTCGATGCCTTCTTCGGCGCGCTGAAGGCGCACATCGAAAAGGAGGCGGCGCCCGCGTACTCCATGCAAGTCATCGAGCCCGCGACGCACGCACAGCCGGACGATGCGCCACTGACCGGAGGCGTGCAACGTCAGCCGCACGGCGAGACGAAGCCGTCCATCGTCAGGCCAAAACCCGACCCGACAACGGGTCTGCGGGTCTGGCTGGTCGGCGCAGGTTCGGGTCTGCTCGGTTTGTTGGTGGGATTTTTGATTGGGCACGCGGCCTGACGGTCCGCGTTGCGATGGCAACCTTGTTCGTTCTGTAGTTCAGCGTTTGACCAAATTCAATATTTCATTCGACAGGAATTCTCGTGAGTAAAAAAATAGTTGTCCTACTGGCATTGACCTGCCTTGCGGAGGCAGCTCAGGCGCAAAGCAGCGTGACCCTCTACGGCGTCGCCGACGATGGCATTACCTACACCAACAATCAGGGCGGACATGCCAATTACCAGACCTTCAGCGGTGGTATGGGCGGAAGCAAGTTCGGCCTGCTGGGCAGCGAGGATCTAGGCGGCGGCACGAGCGCAATCTTCCAGCTCGAGAGCGGCTATGACGTAAACAGCGGCAAGCTCGGCTATAACGGCCGGCTGTTCGGCCGTCAGTCATATGTGGGCCTATCCGGCAACTACGGCAGCGTGCGCCTTGGGCGGCAGTATGACTTCATGGTGACCAATCTGCAGCCGCTGACTTCTTCGCTGGCGTTCGGCGGCTCGCTGTCGTCGCATGCGGGCGACGTGGACGGGATCTGGGGCACGTATCCCGTCAGCAACACGCTGAAGTACGTGAGCCCGACGTATCACGGCATCACGGCGGGCGCACTCTATAGCTTTGGTGGCGTGGCGGGTTCGGTCGGCGACTCGCGGCAGTACGGCTTCGGCCTGAGCTATGCGAACGGTCCGCTGAAGCTGGCGGCCGCCTATCTCTATGTGAACAACCCGGCAGTGACGCGATTCGACGGCACCACGGGTGCGACAGCCGGCCAGGCGTTTACGAATCCTGTAACGAACCCGATTTATAGCGGCTACGCGACCGCGCACAGCATGCAGACGCTCGGAGTAGGCGGCAACTATCAGTTCGGCGCCACGAAGCTGGGCGCGCTTTACACCAACACGCGCTTCAGCAACGCAGTAGCGACCACCAGTACCTCGTACCAGGGTTCCGCGACACTCGACTCGTACGAAGCGTTCGTCAGTCATAGCCTTACACCTGCTGTCATGGCGGGTCTGACCTACGACTACACGTCGTCACCGCATGCGCACTACAACCAGGTGGCGGCGGGTTCCGAGTATTCATTTTCCAAACGTACTTTCACTTACCTGATCGTTGCGTGGCAACGCGCCAGCGGCGTCGATTCGACGGGACACGCTGCGGTAGCCGATCTGACTTATCTGTCACCCTCGTCGACGCAGAATCAGGTCGCGGTGCGCGTGGGTATCCGACACAGCTTCTAACTTGCAGTGGAGTGCAGCTCTGCCGGGCGGTGTGACAGTGTGCTCGGCGGTCGTTGTTTTGTGAGCGTTTGAATTGCAACAGGAGGCAATCATGTTGGTGGAAATGCGTACGTACCAGATTACGGCAGGAAAGGTGGGTGAGTTTCTGCAAATCTACGAACGCGAGGGGCTCGCGATCATCAGTCAGTACGCACAACTCAAGGGCTGCTGGACTAAAGACTCGGGCACGTTGAATTCGGTCGTGTTCTGCTGGCGCTATGACGACTACGCACATCGCGCCGCGCAGCGCGCGAAGCTCGCGGCGGATCCGCGTTGGCAAGCTTTCACGCCCCGCATCCTGCCATACCTGGTGCATCAGGAGTCGGTGTTCCTTGCGCCAGTGCCGTTTTGCCCGGCTGACTGAAGCAGCGGAAGTAGTGAAGTTCTCTGATCACCGGGCGTGCAATGGTACTCGCTGCGCCGCGGTCTGTTTGTGAGGTAATCAATGATTGAAGCTGATTTGGTCGACAAGATGGTGACGTGGCGTCGTGCACTGCATGCGCATCCCGAGACCGCGTTCGAAGAAGTCTCGACGGCACGGCTGGTGGCATCGGCGCTGCGCGACTACGGTTTTGAAGTGACCGAGGGCGTCGGCAAAACCGGTGTGGTCGGCACGCTGCGGAGGGGGAGCGGTCCTGCGCTCGGATTGCGTGCGGATATGGATGCGCTGCCGATGGTGGAGTACAACGAATTCGAGCACCGTTCGCAACAGCGCGGGAAAATGCACGCGTGCGGTCACGACGGCCACACCGCGATGTTGCTGGGCGCCGCCGCTTCGTTAAGCCGCGATACCGGTTGGCACGGTACGGTGCACCTGATCTTCCAGCCCGCCGAAGAGGTGGCGGGCGGCGGACGCGTCATGGTCGAAGATGGACTCTTCGAGCGTTTTCCGTGTGACGCGGTATTCGGTCTGCACAACTGGCCTGGCTTGCCGCTCGGCCATTTCGCGATCAACCGCGGCGCGATGATGGCCTCGTTCGATACCTTCGAGATTCTGGTGGACGGCAAAGGCTCGCACGCCGCAATGCCGGAAGAGGGGATCGATGCGCTGGTTTGCGCGAGCCATGTCGTAATCGCGCTGCAGACTATCGTGAGCCGGCGCATCTCGCCGAAAGAAGCATGCGTCGTTAGCGTCACGCAGATCCATGGCGGCGAGGCCTGGAATGTGTTGCCCGATCGCGCTGTGATTCGCGGCACCGTACGCTGCTTCGATGCCAATGTGCAGGAGCGCGTACGGAGCCTGCTGGATGAAATCGGCACGCTGACCGCGCAGGCGCATGGCGCGAAAGCGACGCTGTCTTACCACTACGGCTATCCGGCAACGATCAATGCGCCGGCCGAAGCCGACGTCGCGCTCGATGCGGCGCGCGCAACGGTCGGCGCGGCGAAGGTGACGTTGGGCTGCAGGCCGTCGATGGCCTCGGAAGACTTCGCGTTCATGGCGCAGGCGAGGCCGGGTGCGTATGTCTGGATGGGCGTCGACGGGCCCAAGCCTGGCGCTCCGCTTCACAACCCGCACTACGACTTCAACGACGACGCATTGGCTACCGGTGCGTCGTATTGGGTGAACGTCGTGAAGGCGTTTGGCGTTGCGCGTGTTTGAAGCCTCGCGGCTGTCCTGTGCGACTGCGTGGTCTGTAAGGACCGCGCGGCGCCGCCCCCCTTAAGACACTATGCCTTCCCGTGAGGCAGAGGCTGGCGCGCCTGCTGCGACGCGGTTTCGATCGTTACTTCGCCGCGCAGCAGGAACGTTGCCAATTCCGGCGCGCCCGGTTGAGCATCGGTCACCAGGGTCCAGTCTCGCTCGAGTGGTGTCCAGTGCTGCTGGCTCGCGCGATCCAGTTTGTGCGACGTCACCAGCACGAAGATGTTGGCCGCCTGCCTGATGATGCATTCCTTCAGATAGGCCTGCTCGGCGGTCGCCTCACAGAGCCCACGGCCGGCGACTACGCCGTCCGCGCCCAGAAAGGCTTTGTCGACGGACAGGCGGTTCAACGCGATCTGCGCGAGCGGCCCGAGTGTGCTCATGCTCGAGGGCCGTAGGTCGCCGCCGATCAGTGTGACCGGCACGTCACTCGATGCAAGCAGGCCGATTGCCAGCAGGTTGTTGGTGACCACGCGAATGTCGCGGCGGCCGGCCAGCAGCCGGGCCAGTGCGGCGGTGGTGGTGCCGCCGTCGAGAAAGATGGTGTCGCCGTCCTGAACGTGGCTCACCGCCGCCTGCGCGATCGCATCCTTTTGCTCGCGGAAGCTTTCGCGCCGCAGATCGAGCGACTCCTCGGGTTCGTGAATCCCGACCGAGGCGGCCGCGCCCCCGTACGTGCGCACGATGAGCCGTTCGTCGGCGAGCGCACGCAGGTCGCGACGCACGGTTGCTTCGGACATGCCGAAATGCTCGCACAGGGCGCCTACGTCGTTCATGCCGGACAGGACGGCCTTCAGCATCGCCTCGCGGCGGTTTGTAACTTTCATGGTGATAGAGGGTAAGGGGTCGTCCGAATGGTGCGCGCAATAGAAAGGAAAGGCGTCAACGGGCGTAAGTGTAATCAAACCAGTTGCCGGGGCAACGCCGCGGACGGGGCGCGCTGCAACCGCGGCGTCGTCACGGTATGCAAGTGTTTTAGCCTATTTTGATCGATTCGATCAAATTCGACGCGTGTCCCGCCTGGAACGGTTCGTTGTAGCAAATTTATTAACCCCACGACTTGCCGGTGATCGGATTGCGCACAGTCGGTTCGTCACGTACACTCTGAATGACCGAATCAGTCAATCAATATGATTGTATCGATCATTTTCAAACAGGAGACAATGATGGCCCAACTTCCTATCAAGCGCGCGATCGAACGCGTTCCGGGCGGGATGATGATCGTCCCGCTGCTGTTCGGCGCAATGATCGCCACCTTCTTGCCGGACATGCCGAAGTTCTTCGGCTCGTTCACGAACGCGCTGTTTACCGGCGCGTTGCCGATTCTCGCCGTGTTCTATGTGTGCATGGGCTCGTCGATCGATGTAAAGGCGACGCCCTATCTGCTGAAAAAGGGCGGGGCGCTGTTCGCGGCGAAGGTTGGGTCGGCGATTCTGGTGGGTGTCGTGTTGGGCCACTTTTTGGGCGAGCAGCCGGTTTCGTCCGGACTGTTCGCGGGAATGTCGACGCTGGCGGTGGTCGCCGCGATGAACGACACGAACGGTGGCCTGTACATGGCGTTGATGGGTCAATATGGCAAGTCTGAAGACGTCGGCGCTTACACGATCATGTCGCTCGAATCCGGCCCGTTCCTTACGATGGTCACGCTCGGCGTGGCCGGGCTGTCGGCGTTTCCGTGGCAGACGCTGGTCGGCAGCATCCTGCCGCTCGCGGCCGGCATGCTGCTCGGCAATCTGGACCGTGAGATGCGCAGCTTTCTCGGCCGCGCTGTGCCTGTGATGATTCCGTTTTTCGCCTTGGCGCTGGGCGCGAGCCTCGACCTGCACAAAGTATGGCAGGCCGGCTTGCTCGGCATGGGCCTCGGCGTCGCGGTGGTGATCGTGACGGGCATTCCCCTCTATCTGACCGATCGCCTGACCGGCGGCACGGGTGTCGCAGGCGTGGCGGCAGCCAACACGGCAGGCAACGGAGCGGCTGTGCCGGCGCTGATCGCGGCGGCCAACCCGGTCTATGCAGAGGCCGCGAAAAGCGCGACCTTGCTGGTCGCCTCATGCGTCGTCGTGACTGCGATCGTGTCGCCGATCCTCACTGCGGCCGTCGCAAAGCGGGCCGGCAAGCGTGCCGACGCCAGCCGCGCTGCTGCATTGGGGGCGACCCGGTGAGCAACACCAGCATTCTGATCATCGCCGACGACCTGTCCGGGGCCGCCGACTGCGCGATTGCGTTTGCGGGCGCGGGGCGCAGTACGGCAGTCACGCTGAATGCGTCGCGCGCGATGGGCGCGGTGGAGGTGATCGCGGTGGACACCGACTCGCGCCGCATGTCCCCGGCCGAAGCAGCTCACTGCACCCGCGCCGCGTGGCTGGTGCAGCGCGCGCCGGGGCGACGTCTGTACAAGAAAATCGATTCGACCTTGCGCGGCAACTGGGCCACGGAAGTGGCCGCGTTGCAGCCGCTCGCGGGCCTTGCCATTGTCGCCACGGCCTTTCCTGCAACCGGGCGCACGGTGCGTGAGGGCCGCGTATTCGTGCGCGGCGTGCCGCTCGAAAACACGGAAACGTGGAAGCTCGAACACGCCGCGCGTTCCGCAGACCTCAACGCCATGGTCGAGGCGGTCGGCTTGCGCACCGCACCGTTGGGTGTCGACGCGCTGCGTGGCGATCCCGCAGCGTTGCGCGATGCCATTTCCGTGGTGGCGAGCAGCGGTGCACAGGCGCTCATCGTCGATGCGGAAACGGATGCGGATTTGAGGGCCCTCGCGCAGGCGACGGCGTCGATGGGCAAAGCTCTGTTCTGGGTGGGCTCAGGCGGTTTGGCTCGCGAACTGGCGTCGCTGAGCGATCTGTTCGATGTTGCCACGGAAGCAGCACAAGACGCGCCGCCGAAGTCGGAGCAGCAGAGAGGCGCGATCCTGATTCTGGTGGGCAGCCTGTCGGCCGTCTCGGAACAGCAATGCGCGATGCTGCGCGAGCGTGCGGGCGTTGGCGAGCTGATCGTGCCGCCGGTCGTGCTGCGTGCGGGCGAGCTTCATCTGGAGTGGGCGGCCTGGCAAGCGCGCGTCGGCGCACATCTGAGCGAGCACACCGACTTGCTGGTGCGAATTGGTCGCGACGATCTGTTCGATCCCGCCGAGGGCGCCCAATTGTCGGCAGCGCTCGCTTCGCTCGTCGCACCGTTTTTCACGCATCTGAGCGGCTTGATCGCGACTGGCGGCGAAACCGCGCGCGCGATGCTCGGTACAGCCGGTATCGACAGCCTGCAATTGCTTTCGGAAATCGAGCCGGGCGTGGCGGTGGGACGCCCGCACGGCAACCCGCGCCTCACCGTCGTCACCAAAGCCGGCGCCTTTGGCAGCGAGCACGCGCTGTATGGCGCCTACCTTCATCTGCGGGGCACACCGGAGTTCGCCGATAGCGAGTCCGGATCGGCGCACCCGGGCGGCACAACGACATCTTCACCGGCTCGCGAAACGAACCAACGTCATTCAGGCAAAACATCATGAGCAACTATCTTCCAGTCATCGGCATCACGATGGGCGACGCAACGGGCGTGGGTCCGGAAATCGTCGTCAAGAGCTTGACGCACGAGTCCGTTTACCGGCAGTGCCGCCCGCTTGTCATCGGCGATGCGGCGCGCCTTGAGCAGGCCAGCCGGATTGTCGGCGGCAGCACGAAAGTGCGCCGCATCGCGAAGCCGGCGGATGCGCAATATGAACGCGGCACCATCGACTGCATCGACCTCGCGCTGATTCCCGCCGACTTGCCTTTCGGCGCGTTGTCGGCGCTCGCAGGCGACGCCGCGTATCAGTACGTCGCGCGCGCCGTCGAACTCGCGAAAGCCGACGAGATCGATGCGATCTGCACGGCGCCGCTGAACAAGGAAGCGTTGCACGCTGGCGGTCACAAGTACCCCGGCCACACCGAAATGCTCGCGCACCTCACGGGCATCGAGGAAGTGTCGATGATGCTGGTCGCACCGAAACTGCGCGTGATTCACGTGACGACCCACATCGGCATTATCGATGCGATCCGCAAGATCGAACCGGGCCTCGTGCAGCGCACGATCGAGCGAGGTCATGCGACGCTGGTGAAGGCGGGCATCGCCAATCCGCGCATCGCCGTGTGCGGCATCAACCCGCATGCCGGCGAAAACGGCCTGTTCGGTTATGGCGAGGAAGAGGAAAAGATCGTTCCAGCCGTGCAGGTCTTGCGTGAACGCGGCTGGGACATCGAGGGCCCGCTCCCTGCCGACACGCTGTTCTTCCGTGCGGGACGTGGCGACTTCGATCTGGTGGTGGCGATGTACCACGATCAGGGCCACGGTCCGGTCAAGGTGCTCGGCCTCGAAGCCGGCGTCAACGTGACGGTCGGCCTCGATGTGATCCGTACCTCGGTCGATCACGGCACGGCGTTCGATATCGCAGGCAAAGGCATCGCTGACGAACGCAGCCTGCTCGAAGCACTGCGTCAAGGTGCCGAACTCGCGACACGCCGCGCCTGACGCGGCTTGAAATCGATGTATGTGCACGGTGCCGCCCGCTCGCGCGGAGCGGCATTGTGCCGTTAGGGTTGAAGTTGTAATGCTTATGTACACACGACGCACTGAAGACTTTCGCGAAAGACTACTCGAAGCGGGTGTCGCGCTGTTCGCCGAATTGGGTTATCACGGCACCGGCGTAAAAGACATCGTCGAGCGTGCCGGCGTGCCGAAGGGCTCGTTCTACAACTACTTCGAGAGCAAAGAGGCATTCGGTGCAGCGATCCTGCACCACTACGCGCAGGAGCAGGCCGCTGAATGGAAGCAGTATTCGCTCGAAGCGGCGTCACCTGATCCGCTGCTCGCGCTTCGCGGCATCTACACGCGCATCGTTGGCGACTACGAAGACTGTGACGACCGCTACGGTTGTCTGGTCGGCAACTTTGCGGGCGAGATCGCGCAGTCGAGCGATCTGTGCCGGGTCGCTGCGCGCAGGACGGTCAACGAATGGCGTGTCGGCTGTGCCGATTATCTGCGGCACGGCCAGGAATACGGCTCCGTGCGGCGCGATCTTTCGGCTGATGCAATGGCCGACCTTTTCTGGAACGCGTGGGAAGGCAGCCTGTTGCGCATGAAGCTGGATGACTCGGTCGAGCCGCTGAAGGCTTGCGTGCATTCAATGTTCGATCTGTTTTTCAAATCCCCGCAGTAACGGTCGTAGCTGGCTTGAGCGGCGACGGGTTTCGATTCGGGCAGCCGTTTATACCGTTTTGAGACGACCGGTCATTTCAATGTAAGGAAGAGAGATTCAATGCAGAACTTTACGTTTCACAACCCCACTCGAATCATTTTCGGCGAAGGCCAGATTGCCACACTCGATGCGCAGATCCCCGCTAACGCGCGGGTGCTGATTACGTGCGGCGGCGGCAGCATCAAGAGCAACGGTGTACTGGCGCAAGTGCAGGCGGCGCTCGGTGACCGCGCGTGGCACGTGTTCGGTGGCATCGAACCGAACCCCACTTACGAAACGCTGATGGAAGCGGTTGCGCTCGCCCGCGAGAAGAACATCGATTTTCTTCTGGCGGTGGGCGGCGGCTCGGTGATCGACGGCACCAAGTTCATTGCTGCCGCTGTGAAGTTCCACGGCGAGCCGTGGGACATTCTGGCGAAGCAGGCCGAGATACGCGACGCGATGCCCTTCGGCAGCGTGCTGACGCTGCCCGCCACCGGTTCGGAGATGAACAACGGCGGCGTTATCAGCCACCGCGCGAAAGGCGACAAGCTGCCGTTCCGTAGCGAGGCGACCTATCCGGTCTTCTCGGTGCTAGACCCGACCACGACCTACTCGTTGCCGCCGCGGCAGATTGCCAACGGTGTCGTCGACGCGTTCGTTCATATCGTCGAGCAGTACCTGACCTATCCGGTGGACGCCAGGGTACAGGACCGCTTCGCCGAAGGCCTGCTGATCACGCTGACTGAAGTCGGCCCGCAGGCGCTTGCCGAGCCGCACAACTATGCGGTGCGAGCCAACCTGATGTGGACGGCAACGCTTGCGCTGAACGGCCTGATCGGCGCCGGCGTGCCGCAGGACTGGGCGACCCACATGCTCGGTCACGAGATCACGGCGCTGCACGGACTCGATCACGCACAGACACTCGCCATCGTGCTGCCGGCCATGCTGAGCGTGCGCCGCGAGTCGAAGCGCGCGAAGTTGCTCCAGTACGCCGAACGCGTCTGGAACATCACCGAGGGCAGCGAGGACGAGCGTATCAGTGCGGCGATCACGGCGACCCGCGTGTTCTTCGAGCGCATGACGGTGGGAACCCGCTTGCGCGATTACCAGATTGGCGGCCGGTCAATCGGCACGCTGATCGCGAAGCTCGAAGAGCACGGGATGACGGCATTGGGCGAACACGGCGACGTGACGCTCGAGGTGAGCCGTCAGGTCTATCAATTTGCAGTCTGAACAGGCCCGCATCCGCGCGGCTGATCATTTGGAATGTCACTATGAAAATTGGATTTGTAGGACTTGGCTCGATGGGCGCCGCGATTGCGAAGAACCTGATCGATGCCAGGCACGACGTGCAGGTTTTCAACCGTAGTCCGGCCCGCGCCGAACCATTGCGCGAAGCGGGGGCGAGCGTCGCGTCGAGTCCCGCGCAGGCGGCGCAGGGGGCCGACGTGGTGTTCACGATGGTGGCCGACGATGCCGCGCACGCAGCGGTCACGTTCGGCGAGGCGGGCATCGCCACCACGCTGAGGCCGGGTGCGCTGCACATCTCGATGAGCACGATCAGTGTCGCCACCGCGCAGGACCACGCAGCGAAGTACCGTGAAGCGGGTCTTGCCTTCGTGTCCGCACCGGTATTCGGCCGGCCAGATGCCGCGGCGGCGCGCAAGCTGTTCATCATGGCGGCAGGCGCGGACGAGCACCTCAAGGTTGCCGTGCCGCTTCTCGAAACGCTTGGGCAGTCGGTGGGCATTGTCGGCGAAGATCCTTCGCAGGCCAACCTGGTGAAGCTGATCGGCAATTTCATGCTGTCCGTGATCATCGAAACGCTGGGCGAAGCCTGTGCCGTAGCGGGCAAGGCCGGCATCGATCCGATGCGTCTGGTCGAGCTGTTGACGAGCGCAAACTTCAATGCGCCGCCATACAAGATCTACGGTTCGCTGATTGCATCGCAGCAATTCCAGCCGCCTGGCTTCTCGTTGCCGCTTGGCCAGAAGGACAACCGCCTGATGCTGGCAGCCGCTGAGGCACTTGGCGTTCCGCTGCCGCTGGCAAGTCTCGTCCACGACCGGTTCCTGACGTTGCGCTCGCAAGGGCTCGGCGCCGAGCATGACTGGTCGGCGGTGGCGCTCTGCGCGTTGTCCGATGCCGGCTTGAGCAAGGCGCTTCACGGCGGCTGAGCGCAATGGGGACGATGCCGCTCGCGGTGAGCGGCATTCGACGTTTCGAACAGCGCGCGACTGGTTACCGACTCGACTCGTTATTTGCGCCAGAACCCACGCTTCTCCCGTGCCGTGCAGCGGCGTTCAATTCGCGCGGCGCTCCATTGCTGTCGCGACGAGTGCGGGCGCTGCAGCCGCTTGAGCGAGTTCATCGCTCGACCATCCGCCGCCGAGCGCATGCAGGAGTTGCACATTCGCGCTTAGCTGGCGTGTCTGGATATCGAGCACGCTGCGTTGCGCCTCGAGTGCGACGGTCTGCGCCTGCACGACATCGAGGTAGCCCACTGTGCCTTGGCGATATTGGCGTAACGCGAGGTCGACCGAGTACTGGGCGGCGTTTGCTGCATCCCGTTGCTCGCCAAGCGCAGTGCCGAGATACGACAGCAGGGCAAGGTTGTCTTCAACCTGCTGGAATGCAGACAGCACCACGCCGCGGTAACGTTCTCCCGCTTCTTCGGTTGCCGCCTTGGCGGAATCGAGTTGCGCACGACGGTAGCCGCCGTCGAACACGTACTGCACCAGCTGCGGACCGACCGCCCAGAACAGATTGGGCGCGCTCACCAGGCCGGCGTAGGCTGCGCTTTGCACACCACCCTGCAAGCTGAGCATGATGTCCGGGAAGTAAGCCGCCCGCGCGACGCCAATTTTCGCGTTGGCCTCGGCCACCCGGCGTTCCGCTGCAGCGACGTCGGGACGTCGCTGCAACAGCGTCGAGGGCAGGCCGGTCGGAATCGCCGGCAACGCGATGGCGGCGGTCTGGGGCGGCAGGCTGAATTCGGACGCGGAGGCCCCAACCAGGACCGCGATCGCGTGTTCAATCAGAGCCCGTTGCGCCAGGTTCTGCGACAGCTGCGACTTCGCCGACGAAAGTTGCGTTTGCGCTCGGGAAACGTCGAGGCCAGACACGATCCCACTGTTATGCAACGTTTGCGTGAGTTGCAGGGCCTTCGCATACGCCACGACAGTCTCGTTCAACAGCTCGGTTTGCTGGTCGAGGCCGCGCAAGCGGAGGCAACTGTCCGCCAGTTCGACCTGCAGGCTCAGCCTTACTGAGGCCAGATCGGCCTTGGTCGCCTGCGCCTCGTCCTTGCCGGCCACCACGGAGTCGCGCACTCGGCCCCACAGGTCGAGGTCGTAGTTGATTTCGCCGCCAAGCGTGACGGAGTTGTAGTCGTTCGGGCCGCCCACGCGCAACGGCCGGCTGTCGGACTGGCGATCGCGCTGCGGCACGGCGCTCGCACTGATCGACGGGTACAGTCCCGACTCGACCTGCGCCACGAAAGCCTGCGCTTGCGCATAGTGTGCGTATGCCGCGCGCAAATCGGTGTTGCTTGCCAGCAGGCGCGTTTCGAGATCGTCGAGCTGTGCGTCGCCATACATCTTCCACCAGCCGTTGCGGTCTATCCGGTCGGCGGGCTGTGCCGTGGTCCACGGGCCAACCGTCTTGTATTGCGCAGCGATCGGCGTCGGCGGGACCTGATATTGCGGCGCGAGCGAGCAGGCGCAGAGCGCGACGACGCTCGCGAGAAGCGCCGGAAGTCCATACTTAATCATGTGCTGCTGCCTTCTTGTCGGTCGCCGTCGCAACTTGCACGTTGTCGCCGTCGGCGAGTCCGTCGGGCGGTGTATCGATCACCCGATCGGTTGCGGCGAGCCCTGAGCCGATCTCCACTGAGTCACCCAGGTCGCGGTTGATCTTCACCTGCTTGAACAGCACGTGACCGTTCGCGCCAAGCGTGGCGACCACGACGCCGCGGCTATCGAAGACGAGCGCGCTGGCCGGTACACGGAGTGAATCGGCGGAGGCGGGCAACGTGAATTTCAGGCTGGCGAACCCACCCGGCAGCAGCTTGCCGTTAGCGTTGTCAACCAGCAGTTGAACCAGCGTCGTTCCCGAACTCGAATTGACCGAGTCTGCCGCTGCAACCACGCGCGCGGTGAACTGCTGGTCGGGATACTCGGGAACGGTCAGGATGGCGGTCGTGCCGTCGTGTATCGCCGGTGCGTAATTCTGCGGCACCTGGACATACACGCGTAACTGCTTGACCTCGGAGACCGCGAACAACTCCTGTCCTACTCCGCCGCTGCCGGCGTTGACCAACGCGCCGACGTCGGTATCACGGGCGGTCACCACGCCGTCGAATGGCGCGACGATACGTGCGAAGGCCTTGGTGGCGACGAGGCGATCGACGTTGGCTTTCGCGGCCGCTACGATCGCCTCCTTGGCGGTGTAGTCAGCGGTGCGTTGGTCGACATCCTGCTGGGCGACGGAATCCGTGCCGCTTAGCGCTTCCCAGCGCTTGGCCGTGGTACCTGCAACTAAAGCGTTCGCCTGCGCACTCTGGAGATCCGCCCGCGCTTGCAATAGCTGCTGGTCGAGCTCGGGCGTTTCGATTTCGGCGAGTACCTGGCCCGCTTTGACCGGCGCACCGATATCGACACTCCATGATTTCAGATAGCCGCTGACCTGCGCGAAAATCGGCGCGCGCGTAAACGCTTCGAGACGGCCGGGCAGTTGCAGCGAGGGGCCGTTGGCGTCGCGCAAGGGCTGGATCAGGTTGACGGTCGGCACGGCCTGGGCGTCGGTCCAGGTTTTCAGCTTGCGGGCATCGGCGGCTCGCAGTGTGAGCCCGGCAGCGACGATGCCTAAGGCGACCAGCAGGCCGACCACGCCTGCTACGAGAAGCGGGCGGCGCGACGGTGTATTAGTGGGAAAAGTAGATTCAGACGACATGAGCAGGACCTCCCGAGACGGATGCCGGGGTAGCCGCGCGCCCGGGGCGCGCGTGCACGATACAAAAAATGACGGGGACGAGGAACAGCGAAGCGGTGGTGGCAAACAGCAGACCGCCGATCACGGCGCGGCCAAGCGGCGCGTTTTGCTCACCGCCTTCACCGAGGGCGAGCGCCATCGGCGCCATGCCGATGATCATGGAGAGCGCGGTCATGAGCACGGGGCGAAAACGCGTAAAGCCTGCTTCGAGGGCGGCCTTGAACGGGTCGCCGTGTACGGCAAAACGTTCGCGGCAGAAACTGACGACCAGAATCGAGTTGGCCGTCGCCACCCCCATGCACATGATCGCACCGGTCAATGCGGGTACCGAGAGCGTCGTGTGGGTTGCGAACAGCATCCAGACGATCCCTGCCAACGCGGCAGGCAACGCGCTTACGATCACGAAGGGGTCGGCCCACGACTGGAAATTGATCACGATCAGCAGATAGATCAGCACCACCGCACCAAGCAGGCCGAACAACATGCCGGCAAAGGCGCTGTTCATTGTCTGCACCTGGCCCAGCAGCGCGACGGCCGCGCCCTTGGGCAAGGTGCCGGCGTTGTCGTGCACGATGCGCTGGATATCGGATGCCACCGCGCCGAGGTCGCGGCCCTGGGTGGTCGCGAAGATCTCGACCATGGGCTGGATGTTGTACTGGCTGACAACCTCGTTGCTGCTGGTGCGTTCGACTGTCGCCAGGCCGCCGAGGATCTGGGCGGTGCTTCCGCCGCTGGCCGTGATCGGAAGATTTTGCAGTGCGGCGAGCGAATCGAGGCTGTATTGCGGCGTTTGCATCACGATCGGATAAGACACGCCGTTCGCGTTGTTCAGCCAGAACGTGGGCGCGACCTGGCTGGAACCCGCGAGGTTCACCACCATGCTGTTCGTCACGTCGCGCTCGGTGATGCCGAGCAATTGCGCTTGTGTGCGGTCGACATCGACGTTGAAAGTCGGGTTGCCTTGCGACTGCGCAATCCGCGCGTCGACCACCCCCGGAACATCGCGAACCTGGCGCAGCAGACGGTCCGCGTACGCGTAGTCGGCTTTCAGATTATTGCCGCGAATCTGCAGGTCGATCGGCGCCGGCGAGCCGAAGTTCAGGATCTGACTGATGATGTCCGCCGGCGGGAACGAAAACGTGACGCCCGGGAATTCCCGCGGCAATCTCTCGCGCATCAGGCGAACATACTCTTCGGTTGGACGATGGCCTTCGTTTAGCGCGATCTGGATGTCACCGTCCTGCGAGCCGACCGTACCGGTGTTGTTGTACGCGGTATTGATGCCGCTGACCGGCAGACCCATGTTGTCGACCACGGTGCCGAGATCCGCCGGCGGGACGATCTGGCGGATCGCGCCTTCGACATCCGCAAAAATCTGCGCGGTCTTTTCAACGCGAACGCCGACTGGTGCGCGCACATGCATCAGGATTTGTCCGGAATCGACCGAAGGGAAGAAGTTGCGGCCGAGGAACGGCACCAGCGCGAACGAGAGGGCGACGAAGCCGAGGAAGCCGCTGACGAACGGACGCCGGTGGGTCAGCGCGAGTTCGAGCAACCCACGGTAGGCGCTGCGCACCTTTTCAAAGCGCGCTTCGAAGCCGCGCTGGAAACGCCCAAGCGGACCGGGGCTTTTGGCTTCCTGGGCGTGCTCGCCCTTTACATGCTGTTTCAGCAGGTATTTCGCCATCGTCGGCACAAGGGTTCGCGACAGGATGAACGACGAGATCATGGCGAAGATCACTGCTTCAGCCATCGGCACGAACAGGAAGCGTGCAACCCCGCTCAGGAAGAACATCGGCACGAACACGATGCAGATACACAGCAGCGAGACGAATGCCGGCGTGACGATCTGCGCGGCGCCGTCGAGAATGGCCGTCTCCACTTCCTTGCCGTGCTCGAGGTGCCAGTTGATGTTCTCGATCGTCACCGTGGCATCGTCGACCAGAATCCCCACCGCCAATGCAAGACCGCCGAGCGTCATGATGTTCAACGTCTCGCCGAGCGCGGATAGCGTCGCGATGGAGCCGAGGATGGCGAGTGGGATTGAGGTTGCGATGATGATCGTCGAGCGCCAGCTACCCAGGAACAGCAGGATCATGAGGCTCGTCAGCACGGCCGCGATCACACCCTCGCGCGCCACGCCGGTGATGGCCGCCCGTACGAACAACGACTGGTCGCCGATGGGCTCGATCTGCAGGTTATCGGGCCACGACGCTTTCCCTGCAGCAAGCCGCTGCTTGATGCCGGAGATGATGCCGAGCGTCGAAACCGAACCGTTCTTGAGCACGGACATCAGTACCGAGCGCCGGCCGTCGACATGCACGATATTGGTCTGCGGCGGGCTGCCGTCGCGCACATTCGCAATGTCACGAATGTAGACGGTGGTGCCATTGGCTGCCTTGACCGGCAGATCGCCCAAGGCTTTGATTTCCGACGGTGCATTGTTCAGTTGCAGCGTGTACTCGTAGTCACCGATCTTTTCAGTGCCGACCGGCGTAATCAGGTTCTGGCCGGCAAGCGCATTGGCGACGTCCTGCGCGGATAAGCCGCGCGCCTGGAGCGCCGCCGGGTCGACGTCGATCTGCACCTGACGTGTCTTGCCGCCGAACGGGTAAGGAATTGCTGCGCCTGCGACCGTCGTGAGAACCGGGCGCACCGCATTCAGCCCCAGGTCACCGAGGTTCTGTTCAGAGAGTCCTTTGCCAGACAGCGCCAACTGGATGATCGGTACGGTCGACGCGTTGTAGTTCAGGATCAGAGGAGGCGTCGTACCGGCAGGCAATTGCCGCAATTGAGTTTGCGCGACTGAAGTTACCTGCGCGTTCGCCGTGCTGATATTCACCCCCGGCTGGAAGAAGATCTTGATGATCCCGAAGCCGGCGACCGATTCCGCCTCGATATGCTCGACGTCGTTCACCGTAGTCGTCAGCGTGCGTTCGAATGGCGAGGTGATGCGGCCGACCATCTGGTCCGGCGGCAAACCCGTGTACTGCCACACGACGCTGATCACGGGAATCCTGATATCAGGAAAGATGTCGGTTGGCGTTCTCATCGCGGACAAAGGACCGATGATGAGGATGAAGATCGCCAGGACTACGAAGGTGTAGGGTCGCCGAAGGGCGATACGGACTAGGCCGAGCATGAGAATTCCAGAGCTTGGGGTAAAACGTAAGAGTCTTTGGTGGAGGCTAGCGCGGCGTGCGATGACCCGTAGCCGTGTGCCTGTATGCGAAACGAGGAGCTCTGCCTTGGGACAGGTGCCGATGCGCCGCAACGCAACCCAAGCGCGAATGTACACAAAGCTCGGAAGTTCTGCTGAAGGACAAATGAAACGTCAGGCATGTATGGATGCCGGGTAAGCTCATTTCGCTTTGCCCGCACATATCGGGAATACCTTGTCGTTGCTGGACAGAGTGATGCCTGGCAAGAACCGGACAGAGGCGCACGAGCGTCACTTTCGATGAACGTCAAATCGTCAGCGTTTTTTATTACCAATTGTTCAGGAGGACTAGTGTGCCGAGTCGGACAACAACGGGCGATTGAGCGTTGCAAAAGTGACTTTTTCGCAAAACAGTTGTGTGCAAAACAGGTGGACTAGAAAATGGCATTCACGCTGCCGACGGCGTCTGGCAATCGTCATAGGAGACTGCCCCGAACACATGATCCATGCGTCAGGCTTCGACCTTGCGGGTATCGAACTGCCGTCTTCATTCGCAACGTCTTCTGCTCGTTTCTGTGCACTGTCGTCGGCGCAAGGCCGGTCGTAGCAATTAGTTTCTATGGGGAAAGTATGAAACCGGCAGGTGCCTACTTGTGATCGCCAAATTTCGCTGAAATAATCGTTTCGCATGCTTGCTTGACCGGCATGCATCGATTCTTCGGACCATAAAATGCTGAACCTGAGAGAGACCGTTGCGGCGCGCGGCCAGTGAGTGTCGCGCGCCCGTGTATCAAACTTCATTCGCGCAATACCAGAAGCCTACAAAAAAAAGCCACGCAGTTCGATCAATGCCGGAGCCATCATTCTCTGCAATCTGGGAGGAGGCGACGCATTGTTGCAATCCAATGGCGGGTTGTGCGGGACGGCCGTTGGGTATTCTTGATCCTCGCAGATACTACGATCACGGGTGGAAAGGATGACGAAGCGAATCGCTGTAGTAACGGGTGGCATGGGCGGACTTGGAGAAGTGATCAGCACGAAACTGCATGACGCCGGCTATGCCGTCGTAGTAACGCACTCGACGATCAATACTGGTTCAGCCGACTGGCTGGCCGGCATGGAATCTCAGGGTCGCAATTTTCGCGCATATTCCGTCGATGTGGCCGACTATGACTCATGCCAGCGCTGTGTAGCAAGAATTCAGGCTGAAGTCGGTTCCGTCGACATTTTGGTGAACAATGCCGGAATCACGCAGGACATGACACTCAGGAAGATGGACAAGGTCAACTGGGACGCGGTGATTCGCACCAATCTGGATTCGGTGTTCAATATGACCAAGCCGTTGTGCGAAGACATGGTCGCGCGCGGCTGGGGGCGAATCATCAACATCTCGTCCGTCAACGGTTCGAAAGGCTCTGTCGGCCAGACCAATTACGCCGCGGCGAAGGCTGGCATGCACGGCTTCACCAAATCACTGGCGCTGGAGGTCGCGCGCAAAGGCGTAACCGTCAACACGGTTTCGCCAGGCTATCTTGCCACGAAGATGGTCACTGCGATTTCGCAGGAGATTCTGGACACAAAGATCCTGCCGCAGATTCCAGCCGGTCGTCTGGGCAAGCCCGATGAAGTCGCGGCCCTTGTCAGGTATTTGTGCTCGGACGATGCAGGTTTTGTGACCGGGTCCAATATTGCTATCAACGGCGGCCAGCATATGCATTGATGCGGCGGCCTGTGACATCGTAGCGTCATCGCCACAATCAGTCGTTCGGTTGTGGCGATGAGCGAGCCTCCGGCCTCGGATTGATAATCGAGTGGGAATGAGGGTTAAATTTCCTCGATATAAAATTCGACAAAA
Source organism: Paraburkholderia sp. GAS32 (assembly GCF_050434225.1). Taxonomy (NCBI): domain Bacteria; kingdom Pseudomonadati; phylum Pseudomonadota; class Betaproteobacteria; order Burkholderiales; family Burkholderiaceae; genus Paraburkholderia; species Paraburkholderia sp. GAS32. The sequence continues at coordinate 221,341 of NZ_JBNPVS010000002.1, forward strand.
AAGCCAGACTCTGCAAGGGTCTGCAGGCATCTGTAGGTCTTGTGGTTGGCGACGGAAAAAAGCTGTCCCACCGGTCCACCGGGTCCTACTTCTCCACCTTGTCGTGCATCACCATGATCGTTTGTTGCATCAGTGCACAAAGCGTTTCATGGCCGTCTTTGACTGCGAATACCTCTGCCTGAGTGACGATTAGCGTACGGCCGGGGCGGACAACCTGGCCACGGGCGATCAGGATTTCACCGTCGGCCGGAGCGACCAGATTCATCTTGTATTCGACAGTCAATACAGAAGCACTGGCCGGCACCAAGGTCATCGCAGCGTAGCCGCCTGCGGAGTCAGCAATCATACCCACCACGCCGCCATGTACGAAGCCGTGCTGCTGCTCGACACCACTCCAAACGGGTAGGTGAATTTCGGTGTGGCCATGTTCGATTACGGGCAGAGTCGCCTGGATCAATGTCATCGCATTCTGGCGCATGAAGCTGGCGCGAATGCGTTCGGCGAAGAGGGAGTCGGGTGCATGTGTCATAGAGGGGATTGTATTGGTAAATTCCATATCATCGCTCGACGCGACCGGCTCCAATGCCGATGACGCGAGCGACGGATCTGCGAACGCATGTGGCGATTGCTCTTTGTTTGGCGTACTCGCGTAAGTCACTCTTCTTGCGCCAGCCGCACGAGGATGTCGGCAAGGGCGCGAATCTTCGGCTGGGCCGCACGTTGAGATGGATATACCAGAAAGTACGACGCACCGTTTCGCACTACCTCGCGAAACGGCATCATCAGGGAACCCGCATTAAGTTTTTCTTGCGCCATGCGTGGATCGCCGATTGCAACCCCATGACCTTCTGCTGCGGCAGTGAGCGTCAATTCAAGTGTATCGAATACAGGTCCCTGTCGAGCATTGATGTACGTCGCCCCGACACCATCAAGCCAACCACGCCATTCCGCATAACCAGGTCCAGGATGTAGCAACGTTGCGTCAGCAAGATCAGCGACGGATCTGAGAGACGCAGCCAATGCGGGTGTGCACATTGGCGTGAGCGTCTCGGCAAACAGCGGTATCGCTTCTACGCCCACCCACTGTCCGGTGCCACGCACGACAATGGCGTCGACATCCGGCGCGGTGAAATCCGGCTTGTCGTCAGCGGATGTCGAGATGCGCAGTTCAGTGCCACCCAGCGCATGGTTGATTTCCGCCAGCCGCGGGAGCAACCAGCGAATCGCAAACGTGGACGGTAACCGCAGCGTGATCACCGACGCCGCGCCATGCTGAATGTCAGCATGCTGAACGAGCTGCGTCAGCACGTGGACGGCCACCGTAAGCAGCGTGTCCCCCTCTGCCGTCAATGCCAGCCCCGACGCGTGACGCACGAACAGCGCACATTGATAGTGCGCTTCCAGTTGCTGGATCTGCCGGCTGACCGCGCCCTGCGTGCGGCACAGATGATCTGCGGCCTTACTCACGCTGCCGAGAGACGCCGCGGCGACGAACGCCTGGAATCCGGCTAGCGACGGCAGCGGGCGGGTCAGATCCGCCAGCGGGTATGTTCCGGCTGCATACCCGGCTTGCGGATTTTTCGATTGTTCGGTCATCGGCGCGTCGCTATCGTGTTTCAACCAGGGGCGTGCTCGTTTGACCGGGCCGCATCGTTAACGAATTATCGGAGGTTACTGTGGTGTCGTCACCCGAATTACTCTACACGCAGCAGGTTCGCATCTACCTCGAGGAGTTGGAGCGTGGCGACGTCGCCGCGATCTGCGCCCTGTTTGCGCCGGACGCACAGATTTTCTCGCCGTTTCTCGGTTGGATGCAAGCTGCACCGTTCTTTGCCAAAGTCAGCGAAGCATCGGGCCAGAGCACGATAAGGCCTATCGACATCTGCGTGAGCACAACAGGCGCTCGGCGCGCTACGGGTTACTTCATCTACGATTGGGTGCTGAAAGACGGTTCCGCGGTGAGCTTCGAGTGCGTCGATGTGTTCGAGTTCGACGCCAATGGGCTGATCGAGCGCATGATAATTGTGTACGACACTTATCCTATCCGCAGCACTGTCGGCGATAAATACGCGTAGTTTGCCGACTAGTCGTTTACTCGGTCATGTCTCTGGTCGAACTGCTGAATTGTGCGTTTTGCCGCGTACACCACGCGGTATTCCGCATCATTAGGCTGCACCTAATCCCCGCTTTCGAACAATCAAATTCCAAGCTGTTTTTGGTGTCGGCAACCTGCGTTCTACCTCGTGAACAAACGCGAGGCGACACTCAGGAACGATAGCCGAGACCTGTTCGTTCCTGCATCGAAGCCTGCTCTTGGAGATGGTTATGAACGGCCGGAAAGGATTGGTTAAATTGGGTGCAGCGCTCAGCATGGGCGGAATGGCTCTGGCCTGCTCGGTCACAGCGGACGCAAGCGTTGTGGTGGGCGTGGCGGGTCCGATGACGGGGGAGTACGCGTCGGGGGGAGACCAGTTTCGCAAGGGCGCAGAACAGGCCGTGAAGGACATCAACGCGTCGGGAGGTTTGCTTGGACAGCAACTCGACCTGGTCGTCGGTGACGACGTTTGCGATCCCAAGCAGGCGGTCTCTGTTGCAAACAGCTTCGTCAACAAGAAGGTGGCGTTCGTCGACGGTCACTGGTGCTCGAGTTCCACGCTGCCGGCATCCGACGTTTACAACGACGCGCAGATCCCTCAGGTCACAGTGTCGACCAACCCCAAAATAACGGAACGCGGTATCAAGGGAATCTTCCGTATCACGGGCAGGGACGATCAGCAGGGACAGGTTGCGGCGGACTATATCGCCGCGAACTTCAAGGGCAAGAAAATCGCCGTTATTGATGACAAGACGGCGTATGGCGGCGGTCTGGCGGACGAAATTGCAAAAGATCTGGCGGCGAAGCAGACACCCGTGGCGCTGCGCCAGTCGATCACGGCCGGTGAAAAGGACTACTCCGGTCTGATCAGCAAACTGAAGGCGAACGGCATTCAGATTCTTGCTTACGGCGGCTACTACCAGGAAGTCGCACTGATTCTGCGGCAGGCGGCGCAGGCAGGGCTCAACCTGACGGTCCTCGGCGGCGACACGCTGACGAACAATGAACTGGTGACTGCCGCAGGGCCGGAAATCAACAAGGTCCTGTTTACCTTCCCGCCCGACCCGCGTAAGAGTGCCGCAGCTGCAAAGGTGGTGGCAGCCTTTCGCGCGCAGAAGATCGAGCCGGAAGGCTACATGCTGTACTCGTACGCCGCCATGCAGGTTTTCGCAGAGGCCGCGAAGAAAGCCAACTCCACGGACTATGCGGCGATCGTGAAGCAGCTTCACAACGCATCGTTCAGTACGGTAGTCGGCCAGGTGGACTTCGACGCGAAAGGCGATCTGAAGAGTCCCGGCTATGTGGTCTACCGGTGGAAGGGCAACAACTACGACTATGTGAAGTGACGCGTCCTGTCCAGTCTTTGTAGCGAGGAAAGAGGCGGTGCGTCGCTCTATTGCGCCGCCTCTGCAGCAGATTCACCGGAGAGGACATGAGCCAGGCACTGCAACAACTAATCAATGGGCTGACCTTGGGCGCCGTCTATGGCCTGATTGCGATCGGCTACACAATGGTCTACGGCATTATCGGCATGATCAACTTCGCTCACGGCGATATTTACATGGTGAGCGCGTTCATCGCCGTGACCTGCTTCACGCTGCTTGCTGGCAGCGGGGTCTCGTCTGTCGTGGCGAGCATTGCGATTACGCTGATCGTATCGATCGCACTGACGTCCGTATTCGGCTGGACCGTCGAGCGTGTCGGTTATCGGCCGCTTCGCGGGTCCAATCGTCTTGCGCCGCTGATTTCATCGATCGGGATTTCGATTTTCCTGCAGAACATGGTCCAGCTTACTCAAGGCGCTCGAGTCAAGTCTATCCAGCCACTCGTGACCGGAGGGGTGAACCTTTTCTTCGGCGAACAGTTTCACGGGCCATACGTTTCGTATGTGCAAATCCTCATTGTTTCGGTGACGATCCTGTTGATGTGCGCCTTCACTTTGTTTATTAATAAAACCCCTTTTGGCAGACAGCAGCGAGCCTGTGAGCAGGATCAGCGGATGATGCAGTTCCTCGGCTACAACGTCGATCGGATCATCGCCCTGACGTTCATGATCGGCGCCGCACTGGCGGCCGTCGCAGGTGTCATGGTCACGCTCTACTACGGCGTGATCGATTTCTCGATCGGATTCGAGGCGGGTATCAAGGCGTTTACCGCAGCCGTGCTCGGCGGCATCGGCTCGATTCCCGGGGCAATGCTTGGCGGTGTGATCATCGGTTTGATCGAAGCATTCTGGGCTGCCTACCTCTCGCCCGAATACAAGGATGTGGCCACGTTCGTCATCCTGATTGTGGTCTTGATGTTTCGTCCATCCGGGCTTCTCGGCCGACCCGAAGTGGAGAAGGTGTGATGAGTTCGACAGTCATGCAAGAAACGAATCTACATTTTCGCGTTAAGGATGCACTTGGCGCGGCGCTGGTCGCGGGCCTCGTCGGCTTGCCAATGCTAGGTTTGACGACGCGAGATGGCAGCAATGGTCTCGAGGTTCAGACGCGATGGGTGCTGCTGGCGGCTTTCATCGCAATCGCGTTTGCCGGGCGCATCGTCATGCAGCTTTTGCTGCAGCGTTTTAATCTTTTTTCAAAGCGCCGGTCGCGTGCCAGACCTGCTCCTCAAGTCGCGGGTAATGGCTCGCTTGTCTGGGCCGGTGCCGGATGCGTCGCGTTCGCCGTGCTGTTACCCGCGTTGTTCGCTGGAAACCGCTACGTCGTCGATACAGCGACGACCGTACTGATTTACGTCATGCTTGGCTGGGGGCTGAATGTCGTTGTCGGTCTGGCGGGGCTGCTGGACCTGGGTTATGTCGCGTTCTATGCCGTAGGCGCGTACACATACGGCCTGTTGTCGACGCATTTCGGCTTTGGCTTCTGGCAGTGTTTGCCAATCGCCGGCGGCCTCGCTGCGGCGTTCGGCATGTTGCTTGGTTACCCGACTCTCCGGCTGAGAGGCGATTATCTGGCTATCGTCACGCTCGGATTCGGGGAAATCATACGTTTGATACTCGTGAATTGGGGTGACGTGACAGGCGGACCCAACGGCGTCTCATCCATTCCGAAGCCGACCTTCTTCGGTCTCCCCATGCAGGCATCTGGCGATGGTCCGACCTTCGCGACCGTGTTTGGCCTTGATTACTCGCCTGGCCAGCGCGTCGTCTTTCTGTACTACCTGATCCTCGCACTCGCGCTGCTGACGAACCTTCTCGTCTCGCGACTCAGACGGCTACCCGTTGGGCGCGCGTGGGAAGCGGTGCGCGAAGACGAGATCGCTTGCAAAGCAATGGGGATCAACGTAACGAATGTGAAACTGTCTGCCTTTGCAACCGGCGCAATGCTGGCCGGATTCGCCGGCGTGTTCTTCGCCGCACGGCAGGGGTTCATTTCGCCAGAGAGCTTCACCTTTTCGGAGTCCGCCACGATTCTCGCGATCGTGGTGCTCGGCGGTATGGGAAGCCAGCTCGGCGTCGTCCTTGCGGCGGCCTTGCTGGTGATTTTGCCCGAGTTAGGGCGTGATTTCTCCGAGTACAGAATGCTGCTTTTCGGTGTTGCAATGGTCTTTATCATGGTCGTGCGCCCTGGCGGCCTGATTAGCCACCGCCGTGCGACTGTCAGCGCGCCCGGCATGGAGGCAAAGCAATGAATGCATCCACTTCGCTGCTCAGCGTTGAGAATCTGACGATGCAGTTTGGCGGACTTCGCGCGATCGAAGACCTGTCCATGACGGCGCGCGCAGGAGAGGTGACGTCGGTGATCGGGCCGAACGGAGCCGGCAAGACCACGTTTTTTAACTGCCTGACGGGCTTCTACAAGCCGACCAAAGGCGCCATCACGTTGGGGCATCCCCGTCATGGGAGGCTTCGGCTGGATGCGATGAAGAATGTGGACGTGGCGCGGATTGGCCAAGTCGTCCGGACGTTCCAGAACATACGGCTGTTCCCGCGTATGACCGTGCTCGAAAACCTGATGATCGCCCAGCACAATGTGTTGCAGGACGCGTCCAGGTTCTCGATTGCTGGCGCACTCAACGCAAGGTCATTTCGACGCGCGAACGACAAGGCGATAGACAACGCTTTGACGTGGCTCGAGCGCTTGAGCGTTCGGGATATCGCCAACAAACCTGCCGGCGACATGCCATATGGTGTGCAGCGTCGCATTGAGATCGCGCGCGCGATGTGCGCCGACCCCATTCTGCTGTGTCTGGATGAGCCGGCTGCCGGTCTCAATCCGCGCGAGTCGGCGGAACTCACTGCGTTGTTGACCTCGCTCGCGAGGGAGCAGGGCATCGGGATATTGTTGATCGAGCACGACATGAGCGTCGTCATGAAGGTTTCAGATCATATTGTCGTGCTCAATCACGGGAAGAAAATTGCAGAAGGCTTGCCTGCTGACATCAAGGTGAATCCTGATGTGATCAGCGCATACCTCGGCGAGGACGACGAGACGCCGTCACTCGGTGAAGCATCGCAGGAGAAATCAGCTCATGCTTAAGATTACCGAACTCAGTGCCCACTATGGCAGCGTCCAGGCACTACGCGGAGTCAGTTTGAGTGTGAAGACCGGTGAGATCGTCACGTTGATCGGCGCGAATGGCGCAGGCAAGTCGACGCTGATGAATACCATTTTCGGCTATCCACGGGCCAGCGGCGGCACGGTCGAATTCGACGGACAGACTATTTCGAAACTGCCATCGCATGCGATCGGCAAGCTAGACATTGCAGTTGTGCCTGAAGGGCGCCGTATCTTTCAGCGGATGACCGTGCTCGAGAATCTCCTGATGGGCGATACGTCGGGCAACCGCCGGACCGCGGATGATCTCGAGCGCATGTACGAGATGTTCCCCATCCTGAGGAGCAGAGCCTCGCAGCGTGCCGGCACGCTGTCAGGAGGGGAGCAGCAGATGCTCGCGATAGGGCGCGCATTGATGTCGCAGCCGAGATTGCTCCTGCTCGATGAACCGTCGCTTGGTCTCGCGCCGATCTTCATCAAGAAGATTTTTTCGGTTATCAAGGAGTTGAACGAGCAGCTTGGGATGACGATTCTGCTTGTCGAACAGAATGCGCATCACGCGTTGCGTGTGGCGCATCGAGGGTATGTTCTCCAGCACGGGCAGATTGCCCTCGAGGGGAGCGGTGCTGAGTTGCTGGCCAACCCTGCTGTGCGGGCAGCGTATCTGGAGGGCGACACCGCTCAACTGGATGCGGCCTGAGCGGTGATCTGGAGGGCGTGGGGTGCTCGCCTCCCTTTCGAGGTTCGAGACAGGCGAATTGCGGCAGTTCTCCGCAGAGTGATGGTGCCTTGTGGTGAATTGAGCGCCATTGCGGAAAGGGGTTCGCTGGCCGACGTAGGGGTGTATATCCTCAAGAAATGTGCAGAATTCCGCGCAAATTAGCCGAGCCTCTTCAAGACCGGAATTTCGCAAAGATCCAGAATGCTGTAAACCGAACCGATCGCTGCCACGGGGATTGCGTTCCAGAATGGGGTGCGATCCCTGAGCCTGCCTGCTGGGATTCCACGGGGCGATGGCGGCATAGACGGAACGAATTCAAGTGCAGGCCACCGGCCCGCACGCTCAATGAACTGGTTTTTGTGGAGTTTTCGCATGAAAGTGCTTATCGTTTTCGCTCACCCCGAACCCAAATCGTTCAATGGTGCGCTGAAAGATACGGCTGTCTCGACCCTGAAAGCGCAGGGGCACGAGGTTCAGGTAACCGACCTGTATCAACTGAAGTGGCGGCCCGATCTCGGCGTCGAAGACTTCGTGGGTGAGCGTCTCAATCCTGACTTCCTCGATCTTTCGGCGGAACAGGAACATATGTTCGGGACGTCCACGAAACCGACGCCTGACGTCTACGCCGAGCAGCAGAAGGTGCTCTGGTCCGATCTGATCATCTTCCAGTATCCGATGTGGTGGTTCGGGATGCCGGCGATTCTGAAGGGCTGGGTGGATCGCGTGATGACCCGCGGATTCGCCTATGCGACCGGGCGGAAATACGAGACCGGTATGTTCAAGGGCCGCAAGGCGATGGTCTCCACCACGACGGGAACGGCCGCGAGCCTTTACGAGCCAGACGGTGTCGACGGTGATATCAATCATATTCTCTGGCCAATTCACAACGGGATCTTCAATTACCTTGGCTTCGATGTGCTGCCACCGCACGTTTCGTGGATGCCTGGCCGTGTGAGCGCCGAGGAGCGGCAAGCGTACCTCGACGCCTACGCAGCGCGGTTGCGCACGCTCGAGAGCACGGAGCCCTTGTTCTTTCATCCCTTTGCGGACTTTGGTCCTGACCAACGTCTGAAGCCAGGTGTCGTGGCGCGTTCCGGCTTTCAATGGAACCCGGCCATCGGCCAGTCGCACGACGAGGCGGCAGAAACATACACGCCGAAGAAGATTGCGAAGGCGGGATGACCCGGTGTGACGTCGGGCCGTAGCTGCTGTCGAAAGCTTCTGCGGCCCAGCATCGAAACTGACCAGGAGTGAAACACACGATGGAAAAGCTACCCATGTTTCAGAAGCTGCACCACGTCTGTATCGTGGTTCGTGACATTGAAAAGGCCGTGGAGTATTACGAGTCGATCGGAGTCGGTCCGTGGACAGATTTTCCGCCGTTGGATGCATACGAACTGGACGGCTACGATCGCTCAGCCTTTCTGAAGATGCGCTATAAGTTCGCGAACATCGACAACGCCCAGCTGCAGCTTTGCCAGCCAGGAGACGGAGACACGCCGCAACGACGTTTCCTGGAGTCGCGCGGCGAAGGCGTCTTTCATCTCGGCTTCTCTGTTGAGAGCTGCGATAAAGCAGAGGAACAGGCTGCGAGCGCCGGACTGGACGTTCTGGCACGCGGGCGTCTTGACGATCGAAGCGGCTTCACGTACTTCAAGACCGTCAACGAAGGGGCTGGGGTCACGTTAGAGGTCAGGGCGCCGAGTACCAAGGCAACTCAAGGCATCAAGACCTGATACACGCTTTCCGTGTGATCCTTTCGTTATCCCCGTTGCCCTGATCGAATTCAGAAATGCCCCACGGTACACCGCGGGGCATTGTCACATTTATCTCATGACGAACGGGTTTGCAGTCTTGACCCCCGTATTGATCCAGACACTCTTCGTTTGCAGATACTCGCGGATCGCGTCTATACCGTTCTCGCGGCCAAGCCCGGAATCCTTGTAGCCGCCGAACGGCGACATGTAGCTGACCGCGCGATAGCTATTCACCCAGACCATGCCGGCCTGCAGCTTTTCGGCGACACGAATGGACCGGCCGATATCCTTCGTCCAGACCCCTGAGCCCAGACCGAAGCGCACGTCATTGGCGAGTGCAATCGCCTCGTCTTCGTCCTTGAACTTGATGATCGACAGGATGGGACCAAAGACTTCCTCCTGCGCGATTCGCATCCTGTTGTTCACGTCGCCGAAGATGGTCGGCTCGACGAACCAGCCACTACCGCATTCCGGTGCACTGCCAGGCTTTCCACCGAGCAGCAGCGTCGCCCCTTCCTGCTTGGCGGTTTCAATGTACGACAGAATCTTCTGGTATTGAGGACGCGTCGTGACCGGCCCGACCTGTGTATCCATACTCGACGGATCCCCCATTTTCGCGGTGCGTGCCAGCGTCAGGAGTTTGTCGACGAACGTGTCGTAGATGCTTTCTTGCAACAACAACCGCGAACCGGCGATACAGGTCTGTCCGGTCGCGGCGAAGATGCCGGAAACCGCGCCATTCACCGCGTCTTCCAGATCGGCATCCTCGAACACGATGTTGGGTGACTTGCCACCGAGTTCGAGACTAACGTGTTTGAATTGACGTGCTGCCGCCTCGTTGATCGCGCGCCCTGTGGAATCTGCGCCGGTGAACGTGATCTTCTTGACCAGGGGATGTTCCACTAAAGGCGAGCCGACGTCGGCACCAAACCCGGTCACGACGTTCACGACCCCCGGCGGAAAACCGGCTTCGGTGAAGAGCTTCGCAAACTCGATCGTGGACGCCGAAGTGAACTCGGACGGTTTGATCACAACCGTGCAACCTGCGGCCAACGCGGGCGCAATCTTCCATGTTGCCAGTAGCAGCGGCGAATTCCACGGCGTGATCGCGGCGACGACGCCCAACGGCTCATTGCGCGTGAAGTTGAAGTATCCCTTCTTGTCGAGCGGAATGACTGCACCCTGAATCTTGTCCGCCAGGCCGCCAAAATAGTAATACCACTGGGGCAGATACTGGCACTGGCCGAGCATCTCGGCCATGAGCTTGCCATTGTCCCGAACCTCGAGTTCGGCAAGCCGCCTGGCGTCCCGTGCGATCAGGTCGCCGACCCGATGAAGCAGCAGGCCTCGCCGGCTCGGAGACATCTGTGACCACGGTCCTGTACTGAATGCGCTGTGCGCCGCAAGCACCGCCCGATCGACGTCGGTCCCGTTGCCTTTTGCAATCTGCGCCCAGGTTTCTCCCGTGAACGGATTTTCCGTATCGAACCATTCGCCCGAAGTCGGCTGGCAAGATTCGCCATTGATGTACATCTCAAATCGTTGCATGACTCTCGTCTCCAATTGATATTGAATCAGGCGCCAACGGGCAGACGTCGCTGGGACTCTGCCAGGATTTCCTGCGCCTTTAGAATGACCGGCCGGTCGACCATGCGGCCGTCCACAGCAACGGCTGCGCCGTGGGATGCAGCAGCGCCAACGACTACCCGGTGCGCCCATTCGACATCTTTCTCGCTGGGGACGAACGCAGCATTAACCGCAGCGACTTGCCTCGGATGAATACAGAGCTTGGCGCCGAAGCCGAGCCGCTTTGCACGGATCGTGTCGCGCGTGATCTGCTCGGGATCGTCGAGCGTGGTGCAGACCCCGTCCACCGGCGGCAGCAGGTTGCCGATGCGAGAGGCGAAGACGATCTGTGAGCGGAAGTACAGAAGCTGCTCATCGTCGCCGTCAATGCCGAGGTCGAGCTGGAAATCCACATTACCGAATACGAGTCGGGTGGTCAGCCGGTGCTGGGCGATAGCGACGACATTCCGAAAACCTTGGGCGGTTTCGATCATCGGCAGGATGTCGGTCGGCTTGCCCGCGAACTCGCAGAGGAAGATATCGTCGATGCGTTCCGTCTTGGGCAGCATGACGGCTGCGACGGATGGCGCACGGCATAGAGCGATGTCGTCGCGAAACCATTCGCTGTTCACATCATTCACACGGACCGCCACCGGCGTACTGTTTGTCGACAGCCACTCGGCGAGGGCAGCCCGCGCGATCTTCTTCTCGGTGGGAGGCACTGCATCTTCCAGATCGATAACGACAACATCGACGCCCGACGCAGCCGCCTTGGCAAACCTGTCCGGCCGGTTGCCGGGAACGAAGAGATAAGACCGGGGTGCAAGGTCAGCCATGTTGAGTCTCCAGTTTCGATTCAGGGAGCAGTTTGGGTACGACGGTTGCATCGGTAATCGTCCATACCGACTTGATTGAGCGCTTGAGTTCGTCTTCGGTGGCCGCATTGCCATACAAACCCAGCGTGATCGTTTTGTGTTCGAGTTCAGCGCGCGTGAGCGTGTTGCCTGGATCACCCTTGGGGTCGTCCACGCGGCCCTCGAAAGTGCGGCCATCTTTCGTCTGAACGACGACCTTCCCGATCCAGCGTGACGGATAGGCCGTATCGACTTCAGGGTCGAGCACCATCGAGACCTTTTTGCAGAAGTGCGCGATCCTGCTTTCCTTGTAATAGCCGTCGAACTCGCGCACACCCGCGTGGCCGAATTCCGCGACCAGAGCGAGCACGGTGCCCATGGAGAACTTCGCCTGATGAACAGTCTTTGGGTCGGTTACCGGGCCGAGGACGTCAATTGCAGCCTGGTGAACATGAGTCACCACCGTCTCGATGTCATCCGGCACGAGCTTCTCACGCTGAAGAACGTGCAGCAGAGCATCGGCCGCCGGATGAGTGTGCCGGCACGAAGCGTGATACTTGAAGGACGTTTCGATCAGCGCCCAGCGCTCGCCGAGCGCTTCGGCGAGTTTGTCCGGATGCGTTTGCGTGGACATGCCGGCTCCCATGCCTTTCGCGCCCTCGAAGATATCCTTCGCGCCGGTGAAGCCGTCGGCCGCCAGATAGGCTGCGAGAAGACCGTTCGCCGCAGCCTTGGCCGTATGCAGTTGCTTGGAGTCCGCGGCGTCTTTCAAAAATTCCCAGAGTCCGGCCGCCTGGGTGCCGGCGGAGCCAAACGCATTCACCATGTGCTCGTCGCTCAATCGCAAAAGATTACCGACCGCGGCTGCGGCCGCGATCGTACCGACCGTACCGGTGGTATGAAAAATCCTGTAGTGCGACCGGCCGAGGAATTCACCGACACGGATGCCCACTTCATAGCCTGCGACAGACGCTGCGATGAACTCTTTGCCACTTCTACCAAGCGCTTGCGCAGCGGCCCACGCTGCGGGGAACACGACGGTTGCCGGGTGCAGAACCGAACTGTTGTGGAGGTCGTCCTGTTCGGCGAAGTGCGATGCGGCGGCGTTGATCATTGCCGCGAAGAGTGCGCTGGTGGTTCGGCGGGAGATCAGTACTTCGCAGGGACCAGACTGTGGTCCGAATTCGAATGCGTACTTCTGGATCGTCTCGACAGGACGCGCTTCGCGGCCAGCCAGTGCTGATCCGAACCAGTCAAGGAAGAGGTCTTCTGTGCGTGCCACCACGTCTTTGGGGATCTGTTCAAACTTGAGATTGGCCGCAAACGAAGCAAGAATCTGGGTGTTGCTCATAACAGGCTTACCTTAACTGGGGGAGTTAGATCACGGCCGCTTCACGAAGCTCGCGGATGGCATGAGTCGAAAAGCCCAGTTCATTCAAAAGGGCTTCGGTGTGTTGGCCTAACGCGGGCACGGCGTCCAGTCGAACATCGGATGCTGTACTGATGCCTGGCGGCAGCAGGGCAGGAATGGAACCGGCAGGCGAGTCGATGTTCACCCAGCGATTGCGTTCCTTAAGCTGCGGATGCGACCACACGTCGGGCATATCATTCATTCGCGCGTTGGCGATCTGCGCGCTATCCAGCCGACTGATGACTTCTTCCGAAGTCAATTTGCTGAATGCAGCGACAATGATTTCGCGCAGTTCCTCGCGTGCTGCCACCCGCTTCGAGTTGGAACTGAAACGAGGATCGATGGCGAGTTCGGGTTCCAGCAAAACCTGTGAGCAGAAGACACCCCATTCACGCTCGTTCTGCAATCCCAGCATGACTGTCTTTGCATCGCCGGCGGGGAAGGGGCCGTAGGGGTAGATGGTCGCGTGAGCGGCGCCGGCACGCGGTGGCGGGGATGCGCCATCGAACGCGTAGTAAAGGGGATACGACATCCACTCCACCATGCTCTCGAGCATCGAGACGTCGATTTCCCGTCCCAAGCCGGTCTTCGATCGTTGCAGAAGCGCGGAGAGGATGTTCGTGTAGGCGTACATCCCCGCAGCGATGTCAGCAATGGAACAGCCGGCTTTTGCCGGTGAGTCCGGACCGCCGGTAATCGACAGGAACCCGGACTCACTCTGGATCATCAGGTCGTATGCCTTCTTGTCCCGATAGGAACCATCGGATCCGTAACCGGAGATGTTGCAGACAATCAGACGGGGATACTTCTCATGCAACGCTTCATACGACAGACCCAATCGCGCTGCGGCGCCGGGTGCCAGGTTCTGCACAAGCACGTCGGTGTCCTCAAGCAGGCGCTCGAAAATACCCTGCGCTTGCGGGGCCTTGACGTCGAGCGTGAGGCTCTCCTTTGAGCGGTTGCACCATACAAAGTGCGAGGCCATGCCGTTCACGCGCTCATCGTAGGCACGCGCGAAGTCACCGACACCCGGGCGTTCGATCTTGATCACGCGTGCGCCAAGATCCGCGAGTTGGCGGGTGCAAAACGGTGCTGCAATCGCGTGTTCGAGGGTGATGACCTTCACGCCGTCCAGCGGTTTCATGTCCTTCCCCTTAGAAAGAACGTGGCAGCCCGAGCAGATGCTCGGCTACGTACGAGAGAATGAGATTGGTCGAGATCGGCGCGACCTGATAGAGCCGTGTCTCGCGGAATTTGCGTTCGACGTCGTATTCGTTCGCAAAGCCGAAGCCGCCGTGGAACTGCAGGCATGCGTTGGCCGCCTCCCAGGAGGCGTCAGCCGCAAGCAGCTTGGCCATATTGGCTTGCGCGCCGGCGGGCTGCCTGGCGTCGAAAAGCTCGCAGGCCTTATATCGCATCAAGCTCGCCGCTTCGACGTTGACGTGCGCACGGGCTATCGGAAACTGCACGCCCTGGTTCTGTCCGATCGGGCGGCCGAAGACGACGCGTTCCTTGACGTACTTACAGACCTTGTCGAGGAACCAGTAGCCGTCGCCGATACATTCAGCGGCGATCAGCGTTCGCTCGGCATTCAGGCCATCGAGGATGTATTTGAAGCCTTTGCCTTCTTCGCCGATCAGGTTCTCGGCGGGAATCTCGAGGTTGTCGAAAAATAGCTCGTTGGTCTCGTGATTCACCATGTTCGGAATGGGACGCACGGTCATGCCCTTGCCGACTGCCTGATGCAGGTCGACCAGAAATATCGACATGCCCTCGGATTTCTTTGCGACCTGATCGATCGGCGTGGTCCGCGCGAGCAGAATCATGAGATCGGAATGCTGGATCCGGGAGATCCACACCTTCTGACCGTTGACGACGTATCGGTCACCTTTGCGCACGGCGGTTGTCTTGAGCTTGGTGGTGTCGCTGCCGGTCGTCGGCTCGGTCACGCCCATCGACTGAAGCCGCAACTTTCCGCTGGCGATTTCCGGAAGATATTTGGCCTTTTGCTCTGCCGAGCCGTGCCTGAGCAGTGTCCCCATGTTGTACATCTGCCCGTGACACGCACCGGAATTGCCGCCGCTGCGGTTGATCTCTTCCATGATCACCGAAGCTTCGGTCAGTCCGAGCCCTGAGCCGCCAAATTCCTGTGGAATAAGGGCTGCGAGCCAACCGGCGTCGGTTAGGGCTTGTACAAAGGTTTCAGGGTAGGCGCGTTCCTCGTCGATCTTGCGGAAATACTCGGCGGGGAAGTTGGAACACAGATCGCGAACCGCTTCGCGAATGTCCTGATAGGGGTCAATGTTAGCCAGCACTTGTCTCTACTCCTCTGAGTTCATTTTTGAAAAATATACGCGGGTGCCGTTAGCGTCGCCTTGGCGTCGACGCACAACACGCCATTGGAATTGGCCGCCCAGAGCTTCGCTTCGGTCGATCCGGGGGCACGAGCCGCGTAGATAAAAAAGGGGGCGCAGTCAAAGAGCGGGTTGACCGCTTTGAATGAGAAAGAAGCAATCGATTCGCCAGGAAGGCTGCGCCGCAGGAGATCGATCAGCAACGTCGCAGTTAATGGCCCGTGAACGACCAGCGCCGGATAGCCTTCCTGTTCCTGGGCGTAGGTGCGGTCATAGTGAATGCGGTGGCCGTTGAAGGTATCGGCGGAGTAGCGAAAGAGCAGGACCGGATCCAGCACGATCTCCCGTTTCCAGGTGAAATCCGTCGGCGCGCTCGGGCCGGTTGCCGTGGCGTACGCAGTCGTTACGGACTCGCGGTACACAATGTCTTGCTCCTCGGAAACCAGCGGACCTTCGAGGTCTTCCAGTTCGTGACGCAGACGCACAAACACGAGCTTTCCTGTGCGCCCTTCCTTGGCGGCGACGTCAAGAATCTGCGACGTCCTGGTGACTTCGCTGCCGACCACGAGCGGACGTTCGAACCGGACCCGGCTGCCCGCCCACATGCGTCTGGGTAGTGGCACTGGCGGCAGGAATCCACCACGTTTCGGATGTCCGTCCGCGCCGACCTGCGATTGCGAAACGATGTGGGGAAACAACGCCCAGTGCCACAGCGGAGGCAACGGAGAACCGGCATGAGGGACGTCCTCATAATCCAGCGTCGCGGCGAGTTGTTGCGTGAGACGTGGCGAGACGAATTCGCGCTCGACCTGTGTACGGCCGATCCAGGTGCGCAGGTAGTTGAGTTCAGCAGTCATGGGGGCGTCGGGTAGCGTCGTTCACGCTAGATTGACGCACCGGCCTGCTGACTACAATTTGTGTGTGGAGAAGAGGGCTTTAAACGCAGACTAACTGCTGACGTTCAGGCCGGCTGGGGCTCGTGATCGCTTTTGCACTTCTGCGTGAGGAGGTCGACCAATTCCCGTGCGAAAGACGGCAGCAGGTCGAGGTTGCGCACGCAGATCAGCAGATTGCGCGTCGCCCAGTCGTTCTCGATTTCAACGAGCCGGATGTTCATGGTCTTCACGTAGCGCACCGCTGACGAGCAAGGCAACACGCCGATCCCGACGTTGGCCTCGATCATTCGGCACAGTGCTTCGAAGTTACCCACTTCAATGCGCACCTGAAGCTTTTTGTGCATGTCGCTTGCTACGCGGTTCAGAAAGGTATGAATCGCGCTAGCTTCGGGCATTCCGACGAAGTCAAACCCGCTTGCCTCTTCAAATGGAATGGAGGTCTTCCCGGCGAGGGGGTGCGAATGCGAGACCGCCAATATGAGCCGGTCCGAGCGGTACGGCAGGACTTGGAGAGATTCGGGCCTGACATTGCCGGCGACTATCCCGACGTCCGCCGTGCCTTCACTGACCGCGCGCACCACGTCATGGCTCAACCGTTCGCGAAGCTCGACGTTCACGTCGGGGTGCTCGGCGAGGAAGTCACGCAGGTCGTTAGGAAGAAATTCAGTGGTGGCAGTCGTGTTCGCAAAGATTCGCACATGACCTTTGATGCCGCGTGCGTACTCCTGCATGTCGCCGCGCAACTGTTCGAGCTGCGAGAGGACCAACCGGGCGTGGTGAAGGAATGCCTGGCCCGGCGGCGTGAGCGTAACGCCCTGGCTGGTCCGATACAGCAGCTTGGTCCCCATGCTTTCTTCCAGATTCTTGATCCGGGTGCTTGCAGCAGGTACGGACATATGAAATCGCTCGGCACCACGCGTCAGGCTATCCGTCTCTGCGATACATGTGATGAGACGAAGATCAACGAGATCGAAATGCATGGCCATGATACGTGCTCCGAATGAAGAGATGCCCCGTTGATCCAGTGTAGCAAATAGCAGAAAGCCGCAAATCGGTATTTACGATGTTTTCCATCAAATTCTCAAGAGTCTCTATAGCAGAGCGCTATTGGAGGGTGTTTGCATCCTCCATGTTTCTATGATTGTGCAAAACTCCGCAAAATTAAAGGTGACTAGATCAAGACCGGAACAATTTCGCGCTGGACAATCGGTTCAAGGTGGCGTGCCGCGTTAGTCAGAGCGGCAAAGCAGCCCAAACCATTCAATCTGGAGAAAGCGATGTTGATTGCGCCGTTCAAAAACGAGCCGTTCGATTTGTTCGACACCGAAAGTGCCAAAGCAGACATGCAGCAGGCTCTGAAAAAGGTGCGTGCCGAGTTTGGCAAGACCTATCCGCTGGTGATCAATGGCGAGCGCGTGCAGACCGAGGCGACACTCGTCTCGACGAATCCGTCGAATCCGGACGAGATTGTTGGCTATACCGCCAAGGCGACGACGCGGCACGCGGACGCGGCGCTGGACGCCGCCTGGGCGGCCTTCGAATCATGGAAGCGTTGGAGCCAGGAAGATCGGTCGCGCGTCATGTTGAAGGCCGCGGCAATCATGCGTCGGCGCAAGCGCGAACTCGAGGCATGGCTGGTTTATGAAATCGGCAAGAACTATGTCGAAGCGAGCGCCGAAGTCGCGGAAATGATCGACTTCACCGAGTACTACGCACGTCAGGCGATCAAGCACGTCGGCGGCCTCGGTTCGCTGATTGATTATTCCGGCGAAGAGAACGAAAGCTTCTACATCCCGCTGGGCGTGGGTGTGACGATTTCGCCGTGGAATTTCCCGATGGCGTTGATGACCGGCATGACGGTCGGCGCAATCGTGGTGGGTAATACGGTCGTTTGCAAGCCTGCGGAAGATACGGTGGTGTCACTGGCGAAGATCTTCGACATCTTCGCCGAAGCAGGTCTGCCGCCCGGCGTGGTGAATTATCTGCCGGGTACCGGACGCGAAATCGGGTCGTATCTGGTCGCCCATCCGAAGACGCGCTTCATCAACTTCACAGGCTCGCTCTCAACCGGCGCCCAGATCAACGAGTCCGCTGCAAAGCTTGCCGAGGGCCAGAAATGGTTCAAGCGGGTCTTTCTTGAACTCGGTGGCAAGGATGCCATTCTGGTCGATGAAACGGCCAATCTCGATGACGCTGCGACTGCCGTCATCCAGGCAGCCTTCGGCTATTCCGGCCAGAAGTGTTCGGCCTGCTCGCGTCTGATCGTGGTGGATTCGGTCTACGACGCATTGCTCGAGAAGGTCGTTGCGAAGACGAAGGAACTCGTTGTCAGCGAAGCCAAGGACAATCCGAGTTTCGGTCCGGTCTGCAATGAACTGCAGTACAAGAAGGTGCTGTCGTATATCGATATCGGTCACACCGAGGGCAAGCTGCTAACGGGTGGCAAGGCCGTGGAAAATGCAGCGGGCTATCTGATCGAGCCGACCATCTTCGGCGACGTGTCGCCCCGCGCTCGCATTGCACAAGAGGAAGTGTTCGGACCGTTCGTCGCCGCGATTCGCGTCAAGGATTTCGAGGAAGGTCTGGCCGTGGTTAACGACACGGTCTACGGGCTGACCGGCGCGCTGTTCTCGAACGACCGCAGCCGCATCGAACGAGCACGCCGTGATTTTCACGTCGGCAATCTGTACTTCAACCGCAAGTGTACGGGCGCGCTGGTCGGTGTTCAGCCGTTCGGCGGCTTCAATCTCACGGGTACCGATACCAAGACGGGCGGTCCTGACTACCTTTTGCAGTTCCTGCAAATGAAGGCAGTGGCTGAACGTCTGTAAGCGTGCGTGTTCCGGGGCGCCACCGACAGGCAGCCCCGGTTCACACGGTAGGCTTTTAAAACGAACGGAATGAACACAATGGGCTTCATTGCAGACCGCATTGGCCAGATCGCGCCTGCGCAGACGATGGCAATGGCAGCAAAAGCGGCAGAACTGCGTCGTGCCGGGAAGAACGTTATTTCCCTTTCGCAAGGCGAACCAGACTTTCACACGCCCGAGAATATCCAGGCGGCGGCGGTTCGTGCGATGCGCGAAGGCAAGACACGCTACACGGAGGCTGCGGGTATTCGGGAGTTGCGCGAGGCGATCGTCGCGAAACTGAAGCGCGACAACGGTGTCGACTACCCAGTGGATGGCGTCAGCGTGTCGGTCGGTGCGAAACAGGCGATTTTCGCGGCCTTTTTCGCGACCCTCAATCCGGGCGACGAAGTGATCGTGCCCGCGCCGTGTTGGGTCTCCTATCCGGAGATCGTCAAAATGGCGACCGGCACGCCCATCGTCGTAGCGTGCGATGAAGCGGCAGGGTTCAAACTGACGGCTGCGCAGCTGGAGGCGTCGGTCACGCCACGTACCAAGTGGCTGATGCTGAATTCGCCATCGAATCCGACCGGGGCGGTTTACTCGGTTGAGGAACTCCGCTCCATCGCGGAAGTACTGCGTCGACATCCCCATGTCTGGGTGCTGTCGGACGACATCTACGAAAAGCTCATCTATACCGGAAGCCCGTTCGTCAATATCCTGAACGTGGCACCGGAGTTGCAGGAACGGACGCTCATCATCAACGGCGTCTCCAAGGTGTACTCGATGACAGGCTGGCGGATTGGCTATTCCGCCGGACCGGTTGCGCTCATCCGGGCCATGAATCTCGTGCAAGGGCAGATTGTCACCAGTGCGTCGTCGGTGTCGCAATACGCTGCGATTGAAGCACTCAATGGTGACCAGTCATTCGTAGAGAGATCGCGATCGGCTTTCGACGAACGCCGGAAGCTTGTGGTCAAAACGCTGAGCGACATTCCGGGACTCCACAGTAACGAGCCCGAAGGCGCCTTTTATGCATTTGTCGGCTGCCATGGCGTCATTGGAAGCCGTGCGCCGAGCGGCAGGCTTCTGGAGAACGACCAGGACTTCGTCATGTACCTGTTGGAAGAGGCGAACGTGGCGGTGGTTTCAGGTTCCGGTTTTCTGCTCTCACCGTACTTCAGACTCTCTTACGCCGCATCGCTCGACGACCTGAACGAAGCGCTGAGCCGGATTCGCGCCGCGTGTCAAAGCCTCGAAACTGTAACGGTCTGATCGTCCACTATCCATATACTGCTCGGCTCTCAGGAGCCCAACGAGCCTTCGAAGGTAAATCATGAGCGAAAGGATTGTCATCACGGGTGGTGGTGCAATTGGTTGTTCAATCGCGTATTTCCTGAGCCTCCAGAAGACGCCCGGACGTGAGATCTGGGTGATCGAAAAAGATCCAACCTACAGAATCGCGTCATCGTCGCTCTCGGCCAGTTCGATCCGGCAGCAGTTTTCAACGCCAATCTGCATTCAGTTATCGCAGTTCGGCTACGACTTCTTCTCTTCCTGCGAGCGGGAGAAGGCGCGGTACGGTGCCGGTGTCGATCTGGTGGATTGCGGCTATCTATTCGTGGGTAATGCGCAGCAGGAGAGCGTGCTACGTCGGCGAAGCGCACTGGCCAGATCGTTAGGCGTCGAACTGCGGGAACATTCCGCTGAAGCGTTGCAGCAGCGCTACCCGTGGATGAACGTCAGCGATCTGACTTATGGTGTTGAAGGCCTTGCAGGCGAAGGCTGGTTTGATGGCTACAGCGTTATGCAATGGTTCAGAAACCGTGCGAGAGAGGCGGGCGTTCATTTCGCCACGGGTGAAGCGGTGCGCTACCGTACACGCGGAGACCGGATTACTCACGTCGAACTGACCGATGGGCGGGAAATCTCTGGGGACACGTTCGTGAATGCAAGCGGAGCGTGGAGCGCGTCTCTTGCAAAAAGCGTGGGTGTCGATCTGCCGGTTCGGCCAAGACGGCGTTCCGCCTTCGTCGTGTCATGCCCGACGCCGATCCCGGATATGCCGATCCTGATCGATACGTCTGGCGTGTACCTGCGTAGGGAGCAGAACCATTTCCTGTGCATCGTCTCGCCTTCGGCGGAGATGGATCTGGATAACCTGCCACTCGACGTGCAGTTTTCCGAGTTTGACGAGATCATCTGGCCGACGCTGGCAGAGCGGATCCCTGCGTTTGAGGCGCTACGCGTGGAACACGCATGGGCTGGCTACTACGAATACAACATCCTTGATCAGAACGGTATCGTCGGTCAGTCGGGGCCGGAAAACTCGTTCGTGGCGGCCGGTTTCAGTGGCCACGGCATGATGCACAGTCCGGGTGTCGGTCGTGCAATGGCTGAATTGCTGGCCTTCGGCGAGTTCAGATCGTTGGACCTCTCGCCGCTATCGCCGGCGCGGCTCACGTCGGGCCAACTTGTGATCGAAGAGGGTGTTTACTAGCACCCGGCAGGGGGGTGATCAGTGTGGATGCAGGCCACGCCCTCGCGCGTTTCGATACTGTCGGGGCGTGAGGTGCGTGGCGGACTTGAATTGCCGCGCAAAAGCACTGTGGTCCGCGTAGCCGCAGTCCGTCGCGATATCCGTAATGCTGTTGTCAGTTGTTTCGAGCAGCTTGCACGCGTGGTCGATCCGCAATTTCATCAGCAGTTGCTTGGGCGTCAGATGAAACACTTCACGGGTCAGACGTTCCAACGTATCGACTGAGATGGAGGCGCGTTCCGCCGCCTCAGTGACCAGGATGTTCTGTCCGAGGTTCTGTTCCAGATAATCCAGATATTCCAGTAAGCGGCGGTAGCCATGATGCCGTTCGTCGGGGCGAGGCAGATCGCGCGAGATGCCGATCAGTCCGATCGCTTGCCCCTCTTCGTTCAGTACCGGGAACTTGGAGCTCAGGCACCAGTATCGATGCCCCGATCCGGACGAGTAGAGGCGCAGGCGATCGACAATCGGAGACTGGGTTTCGATAACGTTCAGATCTTGCGCGTTGGTGCTTGCACCGGTCACGGGAAATAGCTGGTCGGCCGTCTGGCCAATCACGTCGTCGCGCGCCATGCCACTTCGGTTGATGAGCGTTTGATTGACGGAAAGATAGCGCGCCTGGGCATCCTTGATGTAGTACAGCACGTCCGGAAAGCAATCGAAGACGCGCTCGAGCATCTCGGGCTGCCGGTCCAACTGTCGAAAGACCTCCACCAACATATCGGAATAGGCCTTGGCGGGCATAAGGGGATCAGCGCGAAGTCACAGTGATCCTGATTGTACAGGGGGTGTTATCCGGGGCGGGAGCGAAGAAAGCGGTGGGGCGGCAGTTAGCCGCTCCACCGCTTTCCTGCAGGAATCCGTGCCTTGGCGCTTATTGACTCGCGTGGGCCTGGGCGCCAAGCAGTGCTTCACGGAAACGGCTTCGCAGATACGGACCGTCACGTGGGGGAAGGGCGGTGGGCTCGGGATCGGTTCCGACCTTTACCGTGGCGAGCACAGGACCCTTGGCCTTGAGAATGACCTCGACATACTCCTCGAGCTCGCCTTCGGCGTAGATCGTCGTCGCTTTTTCGAATCCGGCCGCGCGCGCGATTGCCGTGATGTCGACACCTCGCCCCGCGTGGGCCAACTGCATGCCCGTTTCC
This sequence comes from Paraburkholderia sp. GAS32, assembly GCF_050434225.1. Classification (NCBI taxonomy): domain Bacteria; kingdom Pseudomonadati; phylum Pseudomonadota; class Betaproteobacteria; order Burkholderiales; family Burkholderiaceae; genus Paraburkholderia; species Paraburkholderia sp. GAS32. The sequence goes on from NZ_JBNPVS010000002.1 coordinate 244,033, forward strand.
GCATAATGTTCGTTGTCGATAACGACGATCGAGAGATTGGCCGGCCGATCAACGCCCACGGTCGCGAGCGACCCGAGGCCCATCATCATTTCACCGTCGCCAACGAACACGATCACACGCTTCTCAGGCTGTGCAAGCGCAATGCCAAGACCGAAGCTGACGGCGCCTCCCATCGCACCCCAAAGGTAGAAGTTCTGTGGCGTGTCGCCGGCGGCGGCCACATCGAAGGTCGGATTGCCAAGGCTGGTCACTGCCAGAACGTCCTGCTGCCGATCGCGGAGAATCCGCTTCACCGTCAGTCGACGGTTCAGGGGCGTCGTCTGCTGAGTCATGTTCGTGCTCACTTGTTAAAGTTTTTGGTGCCGATAACGCGCTGTCCGATCAGGACGGCGACCATCCGGGAGGTGTTGTAGCCGAAATCCAGCGCCGCGCGCACGGTCTCGGGGACCTCGGCGGGATCATCCGCGCGGTAGACATAGACGCCGGCCGATTCGAGGGCTTCCTGGGTGGATTTGCCCATGGCGACTTGCCAGGGATTGAATTCTCCCCACTCTCCGCGCATCGTGACCAGCATCACGATGGGCATGCGGCATTCGTGTTGCAGCGAGAGCATGTTGATGCAGTTGCCCACGCCGCTCGACTGCAGCAACAGTACGCCGCGCTGGCCACCGACCCATGCGCCGCCCATCATGGCGACCCCTTCTTCTTCGGTAGTCAGCGAAACCGCATGGATTTCGGCGTCTGCTTCACAGAGTTCGATAAGACGTTTGTGCCCCGCATCAGGCACGTATGCCACTTGCCGCACGTCAGCGGCTTTGAAGTGCTCGAAGATTGTTTCCGGCCAGTTGACTGACATGATGACGAGTTTTGGTAGGTTGATGAAAACGGATAGCCGTCGCGCTGAGCAGGGCGAATCGATTACCTTGCTTTGATGAGTGATAGCGTGCATCAGCAAAAGTCGTCGCTCAATTACTGATTGCGGAAGGCGCGATTAGGCTGGGGTTAACGGGATTTGTCGGTGTGGATGCACGCGCAGATCCTTTTCCTTCTGGCTTGTGTGTGCATTCGAGCGTCTGAAATGCAGCGTTCCAGAATGCCGAATTCCAACTCCTGGTTTGAGTAAGCACACTAGCGTGCAAACCGATTGGAGAGGGAGTCATGAAGATTGTTGTGCCGGTTAAGAGAGTGGTCGATTACAACGTGAAGGTCCGTGTGAAGTCCGACGGCAGTGGTGTTGACCTGACGAACGTAAAGATGTCGATGAATCCGTTCGACGAAATCGCGGTTGAAGAAGCCGTTCGTCTGAGGGAAGCGGGCGTGGCGACCGAAGTGATCGCCGTGTCGGCGGGTGTGACGCAAGCGCAGGAAACGCTGCGCACGGCGCTGGCAATCGGCGCGGACCGCGCGATCCTGATCGAGTCAGGCGAAGAACTGCAGCCGCTGGCGGTCGCCAAGCTGCTCAAGGCGCTGGTTGACAAGGAACAGCCGCAACTGGTCATCCTCGGCAAGCAGGCCATCGACGACGATTCGAACCAGACCGGCCAGATGCTGGCTGCGCTGGCGAACCTGCCGCAAGCTACCTTTGCCTCGAAGGTTGTCGTCGCTGACGGCAAGGCTACGGTGTCGCGCGAAGTCGACGGTGGCGCGGAAACGCTGTCGCTGAGCCTGCCGGCTGTGATCACGACCGATCTGCGCCTAAACGAGCTGCGCTACGTGACGCTGCCGAACATCATGAAGGCGAAGAAGAAGCCGCTGGAAGTCATCAAACCGGAAGACCTCGGTGTTGATGTGACGCCGCGCCTGAAGACGCTGAAAGTCGTCGAGCCGCCGAAGCGCTCCGCCGGTGTGATGGTGCCGGATGTGAAGACACTGGTCGAGAAGCTGAAGACCGAAGCCAAGGTGCTGTAAGGAGACGGACGAAATGACGAATCTGGTGAATCTTGTAATAGCAGAACACGACAGTGCGTCGATCAAGGCCGCGACGCTGAACACGATTGCAGCCGCGCAAAAGATCGGTGGAGATATCTACGTGCTGGTCGCAGGGCACAACGCACAAGCCGCAGCGGATGCGGCAGCGAAGATTGCAGGTGTTTCGAAGGTCCTGCTGGCCGACGCGGCGCAACTCGAAGCGGGTCTGGCTGAAAACGTCCAGGCAACCGTGATGAACATCGCGAAGGACTACACGCACATCCTCGCGCCGGCGACCGCCTACGGCAAGAACATCGCACCGCGCATCGCCGCGAAGCTGGACGTCGCGCAGATCAGCGACATTACCGCAGTGGACAGCGCCGACACGTTCGAGCGCCCGATCTACGCAGGCAACGCTATCGCCACGGTTCAATCTCAAGACCCGATCAAGGTCATCACGGTTCGCACGACCGGTTTCGACCCGGTGGCAGCAGAAGGCGGCAGCGCAACGGTCGAGAAGATCGAAGCGGCAGCTGACACGGGTCTCTCGCAGTTCGTGAGCCGTGAGGTGACGAAGCTGGATCGTCCGGAACTGACGTCGGCGAAGATCATCGTTTCGGGTGGCCGCGGACTGGGCAACGGCGAGAACTACACCAAGGTTCTGGAGCCGCTGGCCGACAAGCTGAACGCAGCGCTGGGCGCCTCGCGCGCGGCAGTAGATGCGGGCTTCGTGCCGAACGACTATCAGGTCGGCCAGACCGGCAAGATCGTCGCGCCGCAACTGTACGTGGCGGTCGGCATCTCGGGCGCGATCCAGCATCTGGCCGGCATGAAAGACTCGAAGGTCATCGTGGCGATCAACAAGGACCCGGAAGCGCCGATTTTCAGCGTCGCCGATTACGGTCTGGTGGGCGATCTGTTCACCGTCGTGCCGGAGTTCGAGGCCATGCTGTTTTAAGCGTACGTCGAGGGAAAGTCCAGGTCGGATGAGGTGACACGTGACCAATTTGAACGATATGAGGCATGTCAGAGCGGCGGCGGCCCTAGCCGCCAATGCCGAAGATGCCTCCATTTGGCGGTGGTTCGCATTGCTGCTTGAAGAGCGAAGGATTCGCTGGTGCTGTAGCAGTGACCGTTGGCTCGTGAGCGTTGACAACCGGCACGTCGCCACGGATAGCAGCTTCGATAAAGCCATCCGGATCGCGAGGCAAACCGTAAATTCAAAGAAGACCTTATCGCAGCGCCCAGCGCGGAGCACGCGCCGCTTGATCCAGATGGTCGTTTCAGCCGAAGAACAGTTCTGAGACTGTTTCTAAGCTTAGGCTAGATCCGGCCACAAGGCCTGTGGTAGAGGCGCGATCGCGCCCACCTGTTGCATGATCGAATCGACGTTTGCTACGCCCCCGGTGCCCGTCGATCTGTGTGGCGTGTCAGCATCAGTCCAGCGTCGCTCGAGCCAGAAAAGGGGCCAGGAGTTCCCGCGCGATCTCCGGCGTCACGACGTCGGCGGGTGCAAGTTTTTCATAGGTGTAGCTCTCTGGGTCGTCGTAGATACGCTCCGCGATGAGCTTGGGCTTCGGCTCATTCGTGTACGTGAAGATCTGGAAGAGGTGATGCGTCATCAGGTAGTGTGCCGCGGGGTCGGCATCGATGCCGTGATCCTTCAGGCACACTCCGGGTACGACATGGGTCCATACGGCTTCTGTGGTGACGCCGTAGTCGTCGACGCCCATGTTCATGGTTCGTGCACCCATCACGTTCTGGCGTGTTTCGGCGGCTTCGCGATAGAAGCCTTCGACGGCGACCTTGCCCGTCAGAACGTGCATCTGGCGCCGGTCGCCGACCCGGTACATGGGCTCATCGACAGTCAATTCAGGGACGATGATCTGATCCCAGTATCCCGCCACTTCCAGCAGTAAATGGCGCAAGTAGTTCTTTAACATGGCCTTGTGATGCGGATTGGTGGTCTTGTGGAGAAATGCTTCGACTTCCCGGGGCCATTTGGTCACGTCGAACTTTTCGGGGACATGCATCAACGTCAGCGCGTCCGTCGTGGGCATTTCTCGGCCTGGCGCCGCCAGGGTGGCGTATTTGTATTTCATGACTCGCTCCTATTGGTTGTACGAATGGAATTCAAATGACGTGTAGGTGTGCGCTCCTGCTTCAGGCAGGCGGCTTGCGAAAGCAGGTCACGTTGCGCCTCTGCGGACATGGTCAGCGCACCTTCACGCTCAACTCACCCAGACCAGTGATACCCCCCGTCATGATGTCCCCGCGGTGCACGGGCCCTACGCCTTCGGGCGTACCGGTATAGATGAGATCGCCGGGCTGCAGTTCGAAATACGTCGACAGGTTGGCGATGATTTCGGGTACGGACCAGATGAGCTTGCTGAGGTCTGTGCGTTGCCGATCCTCGCCATTGACCTGTACCCAGAGCGCGCCGTGATCGATGTGGCCGACTTCGCTGGCTCTGTAGAGCGGCGCAATGGGCGCCGATTGATCAAATGCTTTGCCCAGTTCCCACGGCCGCCCCTTGTCGCGCAGCGCCAACTGCAGGTCGCGCCGGGTCATGTCGAGACCGACCGCGTATCCAAAGACATGGTCCAGCGCATCTTCTACGGCGATGTCACTACCCGCGCGGCCAATCGCCACCACCAGTTCGATTTCATGGTGGTACTCACTGGTCTTCGGCGGATACGGAACTTCGACGGTTGTTCCAGGCGGGACGTTCACGATGGCATCTGCCGGCTTGCAGAAGAAAAACGGCGGTTCACGGTTTGGGTCGAAGCCCATTTCGCGAGCGTGGGCGGCATAGTTACGGCCTACGCAGTAGATGCGTCGAACCGGAAAGACAGAGTCGCCGCCCTGGATTGGCACGGCCGGCGTGGGTAAAGTGAACTCGATGTGCATGAAGGCAACTCCTTTGTTCTATAGCCGCTGATCGAAGATCCCGTGCCGGCAGTTCTTTGAGTGCTGGCGTGGCTGCACTCGTGTCAAGTGCTACGAAGTATGGTTGCGCGCTACATCTGCGTCCAACGAAGAAAACTAACGTCGTGATCGCGAAGTCAGATCACAATGCATTACGTCGGGTTGCCTGTCAGCCTGCCAGTCGGCTATGCAAATCCAGGCTGGACGGAGGCAAGCGAGTCCGGGCTTAAGTACTTGACACCACGCCTGGAAGACTATATTTCTCGACCCATACCATTCGGGAAATCGATATATGCTCGACGGCGTATCCATGGATCAGTTGCGTACCTTCATTGCGGCCGCGGACGAAGGAAGCTTCTCCGCAGCGGGACGCAAGCTTCGCAGGACACAGTCCGTCGTGAGCCAGACGCTCGCCAATCTTGAAGCGCAGATCAATGTGTCATTGTTCGACCGGAGCGGCCGCTATCCGCGCTTGACGGAGGAAGGTGCTGCGTTGCTTTCAAAGGCGCGGCTCGTCGTCGGCGACATGGATGGGTTCAAGTCGACGGCGCGAGCAATCGCAGAAGGACTTGAGCCGGAGCTTTCCGTCGTGGTGGACGTCATGTATCCGATGAGCTCGCTCACGGTGGCGGTCGGAGAATTCCGTGACGCGTTTCCTCATACGCCATTGCGTTTATATGTCGAAGCTTTGGGTGCGGTAGTGCAGCGAGTGCTGGAGCGCGCGTGCAGGCTCGGCATTAGCGGTTCCATGCCGGCCGTGCCCGAGACGATTGATGCCGAGAAGCTGCTCGATGTGCCGATGATCACCGTTGCCGCTCCGAAGCATCCTCTGGCGTCGTTCAAAAGAGTGATCCGATCGCGCGAGTTAGAAGAACATGTGCAGCTTGTATTGACTGATCGCACGCCGCTGACCGATGGGAAGTCGTTCGGGGTGTTCTCTCCGCAGATCTGGCGATTATCGGATCTGGGCGCAAAGCATGCGTTTTTGCTCGCCGGCCTCGGATGGGGCCACATGCCGGCGGCGATGGTGCAGGCCGATCTGATTTCGGGCGATCTGGTACCGCTGCGAATCGAAAACTTCCAGCCTCAAACGCCGCCGATCGCCATGTATGCGATCTATCGCAGAGATACACCGCCAGGCCCCGCGGGTCGTTGGTTCCTCGGTCGACTCAAGCAAACCTCAAACGAAGACTGACGTTCGCGGCCTGACGGATGGCTAGCCAGGAAGCGCGATCGTCATCGCCATTCAAGGTCGCTGCATGGCAGCATAGGCGGAAACGATGCGCCGTTTGGCGGTTGCCTTGCACGCAAGTCTTACTGTCCGATGATCTGTTGATCAGGAGGTGAGAATGGATGACGAAGCGCTCGGCATTTTTCGCTGGACGACGCGCGACTTTTCGCCCGCACGCCGGTTTGAGGCGTACATGGACATATTGTGTAGGCAATTAATCCATGTCTCGGGCAACAGCGCGAAAAGATCAGGCTTTTCTGCGGAGATCGCCTCGACTCAAATAGGAAACATGCGGGTCAGTTCGATCAGTGGTTCGACGCAGGATGCGTATCGCACACGCCATGACATATGTTGCGAAGACAAAGAAGAGTACTACCTGGTGGTGGGTATCGGTTGCGCCTGGCGTTTCGGCTTCGAGCAGGCAGTTGTTTCGCTACGTGCCGGGGATCTCGTGCTGTCTGACTCGCGTCGCGCCCAGCGTTTTCATTGGCCGGACGATGCGCTGGCGTTGAGTTTCGGGTTGCCCATCGACTGGGTGGAGACATGGTTGCCGAATCCGGCGGCAGTCGTGGGAAGGAGGATCAATGGCGATTCCGGATGGGGCGCGGCCCTATCGGCGTACCTCTCACAGTTAACGCCCGAGCGCGCGGTGACGGCGCCGTTGAGCAGCGATATTCTGACCGATCACGTCGGTGCGTTGCTAGCCCTGGCAACGGGTGAAATTACGGCTTCGCGTCAGGAGCAGGCTCCGCACAGGGACATGCACGTTCGCATTGTCGATTGCATCAAACAACGCAGCAGCGAGTTGCAGTTGACCGCCACGGATGTTGCCGCGTCGCTTGGGCTATCCGTGAGAACCTTGCATCGCATCCTTGCGTTACACGGCGATACGTTCGGCCGACGGCTTATCGACGCCCGTATTCAAACCGCCGAGCGCATGCTGCGATCGCGCCTGTTCGATCAGGTGACGACCTCGGAGATAGGGCGGCGAGCGGGATTCGTTGATCCGACCCATTTCATCAAGGTTTGTAAGAGCCGTTACGGCAAGACTCCAGGCGCGTTGCGCCGCGACAGGGGCACGGCCACGTTTTAATCTTCCATCGCGGCGAGAGCCGCGATGGGGGAGTGGCACACAAAACCATTCCTTTGGCGCGCATGGCCGATTCGTCCGCGTTGAGCGCTCTACCATGGTTACTACTACTTCTTCTTCGATCGCGTCGATGCACGGAAGTCGTCCAGCCAACTATGGAGAGAGCATATGCCCGACGTCATTCCAACACCCAATGAAGTTGCAGGAAAGGTCGTGCTGGTCACCGGCGCAGCGAGTGGAATCGGTCGTGCGATAGCCCTGTTGCTTCATTCCAGAGGTGCAAAGGTCATCGCCGAAGATCTGAGCTCGGACGTTGAAAAGCTCAGTCGCGATGGACTGGTTCCACTGAGGGCCGACGTCACGGAGGATGGCGCTGCAGAAACGGCGGTGGCGCTTGCCGTAGAGAAGTTCGGAAGGTTAGACGTACTGGTGAACAACGCCGGTCGCATCCTGTACAAACCTCTCGTCGAGATGACACGCGAAGACTGGGAGTGGCAGATGAATACGAACGTGACGGGCGCATTCCTGCATTCCCGTGAGGCAGCGAAGGTAATGATTCCGCGCAAGAGCGGTGCGATAGTCAACATCGCCTCGTACGCTTCCTTCTTTGCGTTTCCAGGAATTTCTGCTTATACCGCATCGAAAGGCGCTTTGGCGCAGCTCACGCGCACTCAGGCGCTCGAGGTTATCGAGCACGGTATCCGCGTGAACGCAATCGGTGTCGGCGACGTGGTGACCAATCTGCTGAACCACTTCATGGAAGACGGCCCAGGGTTTCTCGCAGAGCATGGAAAAGCCGCGCCGATCGGCCGGGCCGCGAAAGCGGATGAGATAGCGGAAATCGTCGCGTTCCTCGCTTCAGATCGAGCCAGTTTCATCGTCGGTGCGGTTGTGATGGCCGATGGTGGAATGAGCGTGCCCGTGGGTTGAAGGATCAGGCGTCGTCGTTGGCGGGGTAAGCGGCGAACCGAATGGGCATCTTCAAACTGCTCCGCGGAGAGGTTCGTTGCAGGGGACCTATAAGTCAAGGCGATGGATTCCATTAAAACATATTGGCTTCCGCTGGGGGTGGCCAGGCTCTAACCTTCGGTCATGTCATCTCCACAAGGAAATTGCCATGGCACCCGCCACTGATCTACTCGAAGCGGCCACTCTCGTAGGCCGGCCAGCCAATCTTTCACGCGTCATTGTTGCGCGTACGCAAGGGCGCCGGCATGGGCCGGTCACGCGCATCGTTAGCCCCGCCGAGCTGGGCGAGCTGATCAAGCCTTTCGTGTTCCTGGACTACTTCGATTTCACACCGTCGAGCGACGCACTGTTTCCAATGCACCCGCATTCGGGCATCGCGACGATCACGGTTCTGCTCTCGGGCAACCTGCGTTACGAAGACACAACGGGCGCATCGGGCGTGTTGTCCGCCGGCAGCGTCGAATGGATGAATGCGGGCAACGGCATTTGGCACGACGCCAGTCCCGCGGACCACAAGCGCTTTCACGGCTACCAGATGTGGGTGGCGTTGCCGCGCGCAATCGAGAATGGGGAACCGCAAACCCAATATCTTCACGCGCAGGCCATCCCGCATGTGGGTCCGGTGCGCGTGATTCTCGGCAGCTACAGCAACGCACATAGTCCGGTAGCGGCGCCTGACGGGATCAACTATCTGCATGTACGGCTCAACGCAGGCGAGCAATGGCGTTATGTTCCGCCGGCAGGACATACCGTTGCGTTTACCCACGTACATCGGGGCGCGCTTCGTGTTGCAGGCGAACGTCTGCGCAGCGAACTCGCGGTCTTCAACGAGTCCGAAGACGCGCTCGACTTCGCCGCGGACACCGACACCGAATTCATCTTCGCTTCCGCAGTAAAACACCCGCATGACCTCGTGCTCGGCTACTACTCGGTTCACACCTCAGAGGCCGCGCTGAAAGCGGGAGAAGCTCAGATCGCACGAATTGGCGAGCAGCTTCGCTTTCGCGGCCGTATCCGGTAATCACTCAAGCAGTCCCCTTTGTCTCTACCTCTTTTTCTTGAACTTAAGGAACGCATCATGAACTCAAACTCTGCAAATTCTTACCAGACCCTGCCGCTAATTGGGCGCATTCTCATCGCCGCGATCTTTCTCGTGAACGGCTTTAGCAAACTCACAGCACCTGGCGCGACCATCGGCTACATCGGCTCGCTCGGTTTGCCGGCACCGCTCATCGGCTATCTCGGCTCGATGGCGCTTGAGCTGCTTGGCAGCGTTCTGCTGATCGTCGGCTATCGCACGCGACTCGTTGCCGCGCTGCTGGCAGTGTATTCAATCATTACCGCGTTGATCTTCCATCACGCGCTAGGCGACCAGAACCAGATGTTCCACTTTCTCAAGAATGTCGCGATGGCCGGCGGTTTGATCCAGGTTGTGGCTTATGGCGCAGGCGCATTGAGCTTTGACAACCGTCGCGTGTTGCCGGTCGTAGGTGCCACACAATAACGACGCTCTGGACGACTCGGTGTCGTCCAGCCAAAACACCTGTAGCACACATGCGGTGCCATGACGGCCCGCTCATAACCCTAAGGAGATTGCGATGGCTAAGGTTCTTGTTCTCTACTATTCGTCGTACGGACATATCGAGCAGATGGCTGAGGCCGTCGCACAAGGCGCTCGCAGCGCAGGCGCGCAAGTCGACGTCAAGCGCGTACCGGAAACTGTGCCTGAAGAGGTCGCCAAAGGCGCGCATTTCAAGCTTGACCAGGCGGCTCCGGTCGCAACGGTCGCCGACCTCGAGAACTACGATGCGATCGTTGTGGGTACCGGCACCCGTTATGGTCGCATGTCGTCGCAGATGGCGGCATTCCTTGATCAGACCGGTGGTTTGTGGATGCGTGGTGCACTGAACGGCAAGGTTGGCGGCGCGTTCGCCTCGACTGCCACCCAGCATGGCGGGCAGGAAACCACGCTCTTTTCGATCATTACGAACCTGATGCATCTGGGCATGGTTATCGTCGGTTTGCCGTATAGCCATCAAGGACAGATGAACATGAGCGAGATCGTCGGCGGCGCGCCTTACGGTGCAACCACCGTTGCTTCCGGCGACGGCTCGCGTCAGCCAAGCGAAATCGATCTGGCCGGCGCACGCCATCAGGGTGAGCTGGTGGCGAAGACGGCGGCGAAGCTGTTCGGCTAACGTCTTTCCGGCAAGTATCTGAATGAGCTGGGCACTATTGCCCAGCGTATCGCCACCATAGATCGTAATGCTAACTATGAGTGCGATCAAGATGAGCGGTGAACTGAAACACCCGCATTTCAACTGTTCTGGAGCATGACATGACCCGTAGCAACACAAGCGAAGAAGCAAAGGCTGTAGTTCGGCGCAATACCGAAGAGGTACAAGGCGGTGGCAACTTCGACGTATTCGAAGAGTTATTCGCGGACGATTTCGTCGACCATACGCCGCAACCGAATTGCACGCCAGACAAGGACGGCGCACGCGGCCTCTACCACGCGCTGCGTGCCGCGTTCCCCGATTTCCATGCGGACATCCATTGGCAGGTTGCCGACGGGGATCTGGTGACGACCTACAAGACGTATCACGGCACACACGAAGGCGCCTTCCTTGGCGTAGCGCCCACCGGTCGAAAGATCCATTTTGAAACCGTCGACGCGATGCGCGTGCGTAACGGCAAGATCGCTGAGCACTGGGGTGTCGCCAATCTCTTCTCGCTGATGCAGCAGCTCGGTGCCTTTTCTGGCGGTGAGACGCAAGCGTGAGGAACGGAATGAGCCTACGCGGCGGCGCTGCGATGCAAGCTCCACACCGCTAGGCTGTTCGCCAATGACTTGCAGTCAAGTTTGTATATTTATAAGGATTCCATAGTGAGCGACATTCTCAAGAACAAGGTCGTACTGGTTACAGGTGCGGCCAGCGGAATCGGTCGAGCTGTTGCGATTAGTGCCGCGCGGCATGGTGCGAAGGCGGTGATCGTCTCAGACGTCACGGAAACCCCGCATGAGGGCGGTACGTCGACCACGTCCGAGATTGAAGCGCTAGGTGTGCCTACGCGGTTTCAGCGCACGGACGTGACGCAGCACGCGGAAGTCGGCGCGCTGGTCGATGCAGCGACTGAGTTCGGCGGCGTCGACGTGATGGTTTGCAATGCCGGCATCACGCTGCGCGAGGACGGTCCCGAGGTCGCCGAAAGCGACTACAGGCGGTTGATGGCGGTCAATCTTGACGGCGTCCTTTTCGGTGCGCAAGCCGCGGCGCGGCAGATGAAGGCGCGCGGCAAGCCAGGCAGCATCGTGCTGATGGCGAGCATGGGCGGTATCGCAGGCGCCGGAATGACCGTCGCTTACTCCACCAGCAAGGGTGGCGTCGTGCTGATGGCCAAGGCCCTCGCGGATGCGCTCGGCCCCGACGGCATCCGCGTCAACGCGATTTGCCCCGGCACGATCGACACGCACCTGTTGCGCACGAATCCCGGCATTGCCGCAGCCTCGGAAGGTTTTCGGCAACGCACGCCGTTGCGCCGCCTGGGGCAGCCGTCAGAAATAGGCGACGCCGTTGCGTGGCTCGGTTCGGACATGTCGAGCTATGTCACCGGTATCGCTTTGCTTGTCGATGGTGGCCTGCTCTCGGTGATCTGAGACGCCCGAGCGCTTGCATATGTACGATCGTTTAATCCGGAGTTACCCATGAAAGCTATACGTGCCTACGCTTATGGCGGGCCCGAACGTTTGACGTTGGAAGATATTCCTGACCCCGTTCCGGGCGAGGGCGAGGTGTTGATCGACGTCGCGGCGAGCGGCGTCAACCCAGTGGACTGGAAGATTCTCGAGGGCAGGATGAAAGCCTTCCTGCCGCTGTCACTGCCGTACACCCCTGGCGTCGAAGTGTCGGGAAAGATTTCCGCGTTGGGCGCTGGGGTCACGAACTTCGCCGTAGGTGACGACGTCTTTGGTTTCATTGCTATCGTCGGCGGTTACGCCACCAAGGTGGTTGCCTCTGTTGAACGCCTCGCTGTAGTGCCGAAAAAGCTCTCGATGCTTGAAGCGGCAGGGGTGCCGGCGGCCGCGTTGACTGCATGGCAGGCGTTGCACGAGCACGCTGGCGTCAAGCGGGGTCAGCGCGTGCTGATTCACGGCGCGGCGGGTGGCGTTGGCAGTATGGCGGTGCAGCTGGCCAGAATCGCCGGTTTGGAGGTAATCGGAACGGCGTCGTCCGTCAATCTCGACTACGTCAGACGGCTTGGTGCGACGCAGGTCATCAACTATCGGAGGGGAAGCTTCGAAGAGAGCGTCTCGTCCGTGGACATCGTCCTGGATCTGATTGGCGGCGAAACGCAGGATCGTTCCTGGTCGCTGTTGAAACCTGGCGGGGTCCTGGCGTCGCCGGTCAGCCCGCCAGACGCCGAGCGCGCGAGGCGTGCAGGTGTGGTGGCGAAGCATTTCGCAACCCGCTCCGACGGCAGGCAATTGAGCGCAATCGCAGCACACTTCGATTCGGGCGAACTCGTGGTCGAAGTTGAGACGGTCTTTCCGCTGTCGCGTGCCGCCGATGCCTTACATAGAAACTTGACTGGTCATGCGCGCGGCAAACTCGTGCTCGATGCGACCCGCTAGTTCCGCTCGGCCGGATTGCGGAAGCACGGCTTCCGCAATCCGCCTGGCGGGCCGTCGTCTGTCGGCCACGGGTCACCTCTTGAGGAAAGCGCCTCAAGGCGCGGGACTTCGATGGGACTTTCGTAACCTTATGGCGCTCTCTCATCATGGACCTGCGTAGACTTCGATATTTCATGGCAGTCGCCGAGGAGCTGCATTTCGGCAGGGCCGCACAGCGTATGCACGTTGTGCAGTCAGCCGTGAGCCATCAGGTGAAACTGCTCGAAGAAGAACTCGGATTTTCGCTGCTGGAGCGTTCACGCCACAACGTTCGTCTCACTGTTCCCGGCGAGATATTCTTACCTGAAGCGCGCGATCTGCTGCGTCGGGCAGATGAAGCGATGCGCCGCGCGCGTGCGTCGGCAGATGGTACGGTCGGGCGACTGGCGATCGGCTTCGTCGATAACGTTCTGTGGTCCATCCTGCCGCCGATACTTCGAGACTTTCGCCAGAGGTGGCCGCAGATCGAATTGACGCTGCATCCGCTCGATCGAAGCGCGCAGATCGAGGCGATTCGGACGTCAGTCATCGATATAGGGATCATGCCCTCGCCGTCGCCTGGTCATGCTCTCAAGTCTGCAGAACTTGCTGCGGGCCCTTTGATTGCGGCCATCCCGCAGGGCCATCCGCTAGCTGTACGGCCGACCCTTTCGATCGCAGAACTGGCGAGCGAGCCGTTTGTTCTATTTCCACGGAGAATGAACAGCCGGATTCTGGAAATCATCGTCGCGTGCTGTGCTTCGGCCGGCTTCGCGCCTCGAATCGTCCAGGAGGCCGAACAGCTTCACACTCTCCTCGCGCTCGTTAGCGCGAGCCTGGGCGTTACGCTGGTGCCTGAGTGGGTTGCGCGCGTCCAGCAACTCGACGTCGTCTACATACCTCTTGACGAACTGCTCACGCCTTATGAGTTGATCGCCGCATGGAATCCCAACACGGACAATCCGGCGGTCGCGAACTTTCGTGAGATCGCAGCCGGAGTCGCTGACCAACTGCTTCTCCAACCGCTGGGTCGATAGACCGTATCGGTTCCTCTCTCCGAACTTTGCATGCTGGTGATCAGGTACCGAGATCACGTAGTTATTTTTAATCGTTAGACAGCGATTGCCGGAACCTCGATAGTCTGCATCAATGCAAGACGCAAGAACGGAGGCGAAAAAGTTCTGAAGCCTTCTCATGATTGACGCGTCGGTTCCCGCTTGAACCATCGGTGCAAAAAGTCAAAAAAATCCTTCAATACCGGCATCTTTCAATGTCCGGGCGAATCTTTGCGCCCGAAATCGAAGGAGGGTGTGTATTGCGTTGACGGGTCGGGTTATTTCCCCGATGCCACGCACAGGATTTTTAGCGCAGGCCGTGGAGCAGGAGCACAGGCAAACCAGCTTGCTGCGTGTAGAAATAGCAAATCATATTAGTAGCATTACTGAATAAATAAATACCGTATCTCGATTAGTAAAAGTACAGCGGGATGCGCTCCGCTATTTACCTCGCCTGAAAACAAGGTTACTCGCAGATTTCATGCGATGGAGAGCGTTCCCGCTACAAAAAAACGAATACGCGGGAGACAAAGAGTTTCGAGGTGGCAATTCTATAAGGAGGGGACTTTTGATGAAGAGGCAGATGTGCGCCGGCCTGCTGGCCGGTACCTTTGCAGTATGCGGACATGCTGAATCGAGTGTAACGCTCTATGGCATTCTCGACACCGCAATCGAGTTCACCAATCATTGGCCAATCAATCCCGGCCAGCCTGCGACTAGTGGCAACCGTTGGTCAATGGCCGATGGAGCGCGCTCCGGTGGCTCCCGCTGGGGTCTGACCGGCAACGAAGATCTTGGCGGTGGTCTGAAGGCGGAATTTCAGATCGAGAGCGGGTTTCTGGTTCCTAACGGCGCGCTGATGCAGGAATTCTTCGGTCGGAGCGCGTGGATCGGTCTGGCATCAACGAAGGCTGGCACGCTGCGCTTTGGCCGGCAGTATACGTCCCTCGTGGATGCACTGTACCCGTCGTCGCCGACGGACCTCTCGGGTACATACGAACCGGTCGTTGCGGAAGTTGGATCCAACCTCTGGGAAAGCAACGTCGTCAAATATAAGAACGCTTTCGGGCCGGTGACGCTGACCGGGCACTATTCCTTTAGCAATCTCGCGGGGCAGTTCTCGAACGGCTCGGGTTACGGCGGTGCCGCCGCATACGACAACGGCACGCTCTCCGTCAGTCTCGGATACGACAATCTTCATCGCTCAGAGGGCATTGGCGGCAACTATGCACGTTTCGAAAAGGCGGCTATCGGTATCACCTATTCAACCGCCGCATTCAAGTTCATGGGCGGGTATCGGTATGGAAAGAACGATCCACTCGCTGGGTATGCCGCACGCGACGATTACTTCTGGGTGGCTACGCGCTATCTGCTCGCGGTCGACAAGATACTGACCCTTGCGTACTACTACGACCGCATTCAGACAGCGACCGGAGCAAATGGTGAGGTGGCAAGGCCGGCCAGCCCGCAGCAGGTTATGGCCATCGGCGACTACCTGCTATCAAAGCGCACCGATCTGTACGTGGTAGTGGGTTATTCGCGTCACTCAGCGCTTAACTTCGACTCGTACAACAGTACGTCTGCTGCTTATAGGACGGCATCTGCCGACAGCAGTCAGACCGGTGTGCAGATTGGTGTGCGCCATTCGTTCTAAGGCAAAAAACGGAAGACGCCGGCATTGGTTCGCGCTCCACTGGGCGAATCCAGGCCGGTCTCTAACATCTCCAACATAGTGAGAAGCAAAAATGAGAGCAATCTTACAGATTGGATTGGTCGCCGCATTGGCCGCCACTATCGCACCGTTGACGGCATTCGCGCAGGACGGCAATGACAGCGCGGGGGCGACGTCCGGAATTGCAGCCAGCGCGCCGAGCGCAAAGGCCATCAGGGCCGCTAACCGTAAGCTCGCAAAAACTGTGCGAACAGCAATGGCGAAGGCAAAAGGCATCGACATGACCCAGTTGTTCGTCTACGCGAAGGGCGGCGCTATAACGTTGTCTGGTTCTGTGCCAAAAAGCGCTCAGGTGGATCGCGCTGAGGAGGTCGCCAAAAGCGTGCCTGGCGTTTCTTCAGTCGACAATCGGCTCAGTGTATATGCGATAGAACGGTAAGCCCGAGCGGGCCGTTGCCTGACGTGCAACGGCTTCGGCTTTTAATGTGGTAGTCCGTCTCCAGCCGTGTTTAAAGATAGTTAGCGTTGCGAAACTCGCATGACGAATGCGTTTTGGGTTCAGCTAGCTGGTAATTATTTATCGAGATCATGCAGTCGATTTTTATCGTTGGACAGTGATCACGGCAGCGTCGATAGTTAGTTACAACACAAGTTCGAGGAGACGGAGATGATCAATGAACCTTCGGCGTCAGCCGATCCTTACCATTCTGGGACATCGGAGAGATCCGGCGCAGTTGTTGCCGATGACTCGCTTCGCGAGCAGATCGACGTGTCGCTGTCTTTGGCGGATTCGATCTCATGAACGATCCGGTCACACTTCACGGCTACTACCGGTCTTCCGCGTCATTTCGTGTCCGGATAGCGCTCAATCTCAAGGCGATAGCCTACGAGGATGCGTTTCATCATCTGCGGCGCGGCGAGCAGCGGGCACCAGACTACTTGAAGTTGAATCGTCAGGGGCTTGTGCCGACGCTGGGCATTGATGGACAGGTACTGGTCCAGTCGCTATCCATTCTCGAGTACCTTGACGAGACGCGGCCAAATCCCCCATTGCTGCCTGCCGATCCGGCCGGGCGTGCGCGCGTACGCGCGTTGGCACAAATTGTCGCTTGCGATATTCATCCGATCGACAATCTGCGCGTTCTCAACTATCTGCGCAAAACGCTTCATCAACCAGAAGACGCGATCAAGGATTGGTACAACCGATGGATAGCGGACGGTTTTGAGGCCATCGAAGGGATGCTTGCAACGAATCCCGAGGCAGGGCGATTTTGCCACGGTGACAGCGTCACCATGGCGGACATCTGCCTCGTTCCGCAAGTAGTCAATGCGCGTAACTTCGATCTGGACATGACTCCCTTTCCCATCCTGCAGCGAATTTCGGAGGCGGCGCTTGCCATGCCGGCATTCGAACGTGCGATGCCATCAAACCAGAAGGACTTCGAATGAACGTCACCCCACCGCTGACTCCCGCAACGGCAGCGCCGTTGCAGGTTGAGTCGTCAAAGAGCTATGAATGGAAGGCTGTCACGCTGATGGCCCTCGGCATGGGGCTGGTCGGCATAGACCGCTTCCTGATCGTGCCGTTGATGCCGGTACTGATGCGCGACCTGAAGCTCGACTATCAGGATCTCGGGCATATCACGGGCGCATTGGCGCTCGCATGGGGCTTATCGGCGCTCCTGACAGGCAATCTCTCGGACAGGATCGGTTTCAAGAGAGTCATCGTGCCGGCGATGGTTGGATTTTCGTTGCTGGCGGGTCTTGGCGGACTCGCAACCGGGGTCGGCAGCCTGATTGCCATCCGGGCATTTATGGGTGTGGCTGAGGGTGCCTTCACACCTGCCAGCATCATTGCGACCATGGATGCGTCGCCCCCGAGCCGGCACGGACGTAACGTCGGGATCCAGCAGATGATGCCGGCTCTGCTCGGGCTTGGTCTCACTCCGATTGTGGTGACGCAGCTTCTCAAGGTGATGAACTGGCCGTGGATTTTCCTGCTCGTCGCATTTCCGGGTCTCATTGTTGCGTTCCTCGCGCAACGGGTCTTGCGTCGACCGTCGCCGGTTGAAATTGCAAAACATACCGCCACGCATGACACGGCACAACATCGTTGGTATGAGGTATTTCGTTATCGCAATGTACCGCTTGGCATCATCTGCATGCTGTGCTGGCTCGCGTGCCAGATCGTCATTGCCGCGCTGTTCCCCAATTATCTTGTGGACTATCTGCATCTCGACATGCAGCAGATGGGTTTCATTCTCTCGTCGTTAGGCTTTGGCGGGGCGATCGGCGCTCTCGTATTGCCGGCCCTTTCAGACCGCGTTGGGCGCAAGCCCGTCATGCTGGCTTCCGCGGCAGGCGTATTTCTGTCGCTATGGATTTTCCTGCGAACCGGGGCTTCGCCGGTAGCGCTGTTCATCTGCCTGATGATCGCGATGGGTTGTCTGTATAGCCTGATCACACTGACTGTCGGTCCGGTCGCAGCTGAAGCCGTGCCGGTCCAATTGATGTCCACAGCGTCGGGCATGATCATCGGTATTGGCGAAGTTTTTGGCGGCGGCGTCGCACCTGCGTATGCCGGTTATCTGGCCAAGCATTTCGGCATCGAGCATGCGGTGACCATGCCGCTCTGGACAATCTGCGCCGGAGCCATTGCGGTCGCAGCGTTGAAGGAAACCGCTCCTGCCCGGATTTTCAACAAACGCGGAATTGAACCGGTCGAGAAGGAGGGAAATGATGGCTGATAACGCTGACAAGGTGAGTGCGAAGGGGACGCCCGAGCGCGAGGATTTTTACGAACGGATCGGCCAGAAGAACCTCGCGCCGCTTTGGACGTCGTTGAATGACCTGATTACGCCCGAGCCGCGGAGCAAATGCGTGCCGGCACACTGGCGATTCGCAGACGTCCGCGCGGCCATGATGGAGGCGGGCGAGATCATTACGGCAAAAGAAGCCGAACGGCGCGTGCTCGTGCTGGAGAACCCTGGCCTGCGTGGTCTATCGAAAATCACAACCGATCTGTATGCGGGGGTGCAGCTGGTTCTTCCCGGCGAGGTCGCGCCCGCGCACCGGCATACGCAAACGGCCCTGCGTTTCGTGCTGGAAGGCGGTGGCGCTCACACATCGGTGAATGGCGAACGTACGTTAATGAACGAAGGGGATTTCATTATCACGCCGCCGATGGCATGGCACGATCATGGCAACGAAAGCGACAGGCCCATTTTCTGGCTGGACGGTCTGGACATACCGGTGGTGCAGTTTGTGGACGCCTCGTTCGCCGAGCATCTTGGCGAGGACGAGCAACCGATTACCCGTCCCACCGGCGATAGTGACGTCCGCTACGGCGCCAATCTGCTGCCGGTAGACCATCGGCCTGCCGGCGGAACCTCGCCGATCTTCAACTATCCTTATGCCCGGACACGCGAAGCGCTGGAGCAGATGCGTCGCGCGAATGCCTGGGATCCCTGTCATGGGTTGAAGATGCGATACGTCAACCCAAACAATGGGAAGTATGCGATGGCGACGATGGCTACCTTCACGCAGTTGCTGCCGAAGGGGTTTTCGACGGAACCCTATCGCTCAACCGACGCGACCGTCTTTGTGCCTATCGAAGGGCGGGGCCGTAGCCGGATCGGAGGCGACGTCGTCGTGGAGTGGAGCAAGCGGGATATCTTTGTTGTCCCGTCGTGGCATCACGTCCAGCACGAGGCAGACGAGGACAGCGTCTTGTTCTCCTTTTCCGACCGGCCCATACAGGAGGCGCTTTATCTGTTCAGGGAGGAAAGGGGCGCAGCTTGAATCGCCTCAGCCGGTGTCACCGCCGGCTACTGGCAACACCGTGCCCGTGATATAGCTTGCCTCGTCTGAAGCGAGGAACAGAATCGGCGCGACCTGTTCGTCGATGCTGCCGTAGCGTTTGAAGAAGGTGGATTCAGTGACCTGCTTCACCGCATCGCCCATCCAGATCTTTTCCTGCTCGCTGTCGCCCGCGGTATTGCGAGGGACGCGTCGCGGCGGTGCGTTGGTCCCGCCCGGCGCGGTGGCGACCACACGGATGTTGTGCTCCGCATACTCCATCGCCAGTGACTGCGTGATCGCGTTGACACCGCCCTTGGCCGCCGAATACGGTACGCGGCGGATACCGCGTGTGGCATTAGAGGAGACGTTGACGATGGCGCCACCGCCACGCTTGAGTAGGTGCGGCAACACAGCATGACAGGCATACAGCGTGGGCATGAGTGAACGGCGAATTTCGGCGTCGATCTGCTCGGGTTCGAACTCCGCGAATGGACGCATGCGAATCGCGCCACCGACGCCATTGATCAGTATGTCGATGCCGCCAAACTTGCGCACTGCAAAAGCCATCGCCGATGCCGCGCCTTCGTACGTCTCGAGGTCGGCGACGAAGCCTGCCGTTTCCGCGCCACCTGCTTCAGCAGCAACTTCAGGGACGAACTCCGCGCGGTCGACGAACAGCACCTTGCCGCCTTCGGCGGCCGCACGAAGCGCTACGGCGCGACCAATACCCTGTGCCGCGCCAGTGACGACCATGACCTTGCCGGCAAATCGTTGCGTGCTCATGCGGTCCTCGGTGCTGCGTTAGGAGTGAACTTCTCGTAGTGGAAGCTGTTGGGCTTCACGCCGTTGTCGTCGAAATGCTTACGCACTGCATCGACCATGGGTGGCGGCCCGCACAAATAAACGTCAACATCGCCGTCATTCAGGACCTCGGCCGGCATGTGCTGCGTCACCCAACCTTTGCGGGGATGAGTCGAATCCGTGTCGGCCACGACGGTGGCGTAGGTGAAATTCGGCAACTTGGCCAGGTACGCTTCGATTGCATCGACCTGCACCAGATCGAGGTCTCGGGTGACGCCATAAATCAGGTGGACCTTCTGCTGCGAATCGGCACGCGCCAGCACTTCCAGCATCGAGAGGAACGGAGCCAGGCCCGTGCCGCCAGCGAGGAACAGCAACGGCCGCTCCACGGCGCGCAGATAGAAACTGCCGAGCGGCCCGGTCAGTTCCAACGTGTTGCCAGGCTGCGCGGAATCGAGCCAGGTGCTCATCACGCCACCGGGAATCCGCTTGATCAGAAAACTGACTTTCGATTGCCCCGGCGCCGATGAGAAAGAATACGAACGATGCTGGCCGCTGCCGGGAACATCGATGTTGACGTACTGACCCGGCAGGAATGCCGGCGCGGTCGCATCCACGTCCAGTTCGAGCACGACGGCCGCATCGTTGTGCGGCTCCACCTTCGATACCGTCGCGGCGAACCGGCTCTGTTCAGTCTTGCACGCAGTGGAAGAGGCCGGCACGGCAATCACACAATCGCTTTGCGGCACCATCTGGCAGGTGAGTACAAGGCCACTGTCTTTCTCGTCGTCGCTCAGCGCGTCTTCGATGTAATCGTCGCCAAGATCATAGTTGCCGCTCTCGGCGCGGCACTTGCAGGTACCGCACACGCCATCGGAGCAATCCATTGGCAGGTTGATTTTCGCGCGAAAGGCGGCATCAAGCACCTTCTCGCCCGGCTTGCATGCGACGAAGCGGGTCACGCCGTCTTCGAAGTTCAGTGCAATGTTGTAGCTGGACATTGTTGTCTCCTCTACTTCCAGTTTCCTCCCGGGGCTCGACATCAAACGTGGTAAATGTCGAGTACCTGGCGGATGTAATCGTTCTTCAGCACAATTTTCTTGCTGGCAATCAACAGGGCATCGTCGACCTTTCGCAAAGTAACGAACATCGTGCCGAAAAAATGATCGTTGATTCTGTAGCGGTGGCTGAGCGTGTCGAAGTTGTAGCGCACGTCCACTTCGTTGCCGCGTTCGGCCAGCACTTCCACATTGGTGACGTTGTGGCTGGTCCGCGGTTCGGGCATCGACGCACTACTGCGTTCGGTCTTGATGCGGAACACCCGGTCTTCCAGGCCGCCACGGTCCGGGTAATACATCAGCGAGATCTGACTCTCGTGGTCATCGGTGAGCTGGTCGTCGTCGTCCCACGCCGGCATCCAGTAGGTGACGTCCTCGGCGTAGCAGGCGAGCCAATCGTCCCACTGGCGGTCGTCGAGCAGGCGGGCTTCGCGGTACAGCGTGGCGCAGATTTTTGGGTAGTCGAAGCTCATGCCACGGTCTCCTCGTGTTCTTTTTTCAGTGCATCGCGCATCACCTGCACCCAGTATTCGTGCTGACACACAAACAGGCCTTCGTCTTCGCTGCGCTCGCCCGAGATGAGCGGCTTCATGCCCATGCTTTTCGCGTTCGCGTCGGGACCTTCGACCCACAACGGCGCGCCGCGCGAAAGGTCGTTCCACATCGCCGTGGTGCCGGCATAGCCAGCCTGGCAAGCGCGGAACTCTTCGAGATCATCTGCGGTGCCCATTCCCGTGACGTTGAAGAAATCCTCATATTGGCGAATGCGGGTAGCCCGGTCGGCTGCGCTCTCACCCTTGGGGGCAAAGCAGAAGATCGTGACTTCGGTCTTGTCTACGCTCAGCGGACGTACCACGCGAATCTGGGTGCTGAACTGGTCCATCAGGAACACGTTTGGATACAGGCACAGGTTTCGAGTCTGGTTGACGATAAAATCCGCCTTCACTTCGCCGACGCGTGCCTTGATTTCCTCGCGGTATTGATAAACCGGTCGCACTTCAGGGTTCATCGTCTTGGTCCACAACAGAATGTGGCCGTGGTCGAAGCCGTACACGCCGGCTACCGACTTGCTCCAGCTGTTCGCATCCACAGCCTTCGTGCCATCGACCTTGCGGCGGTCCATCGTCGCGGCATAGTTCCAGTGCACGGTGCTGACGTGGTAGCCGTCGCAGCCGTTCTCCATCTGCATCTTCCAGTTGCCGTCGTAGATGTACGAGGAGTTGCCTCGCAACACTTCCAACCCGTTCGCGGCCTGGTCGACGATCTGGTCTATGATGACCTTGGTCTCGCCGAGGTAGTCCTCCAGCGGCATCGCGTTCGCGTTGAGGCTGCCGAACAGGAAGCCGCGATAGCTCTGGAAGCGCGCGACTTTCTTCAGGTCGTGCGAGCCGTTGGTGTTGAATTGCACCGGGTATTCGGTGGTCTTCACGTCCTTCACTTTCAGGAGCTTGCCCGTGTTGGCGAAACTCCAGCCGTGGAACGGACAGGTGAAGGTGCCTTTGTTGCCGTGCTTCTTCCGGCAAAGCATGGCGCCTTTGTGCGCGCAGGCGTTAATGACCGCGTGCAGTTCTCCGCTTTTGTCGCGAGTGATCACGATGGGCTGGCGGCCAATCCAGGTGGTGTAGTAGTCGTTGTTGTCGGGAATCTGGCTTTCGTGAGCCAGGTACACCCAGTTGCTCTCGAAGATGTGTTTCATCTCGAGTTCAAACAGATCGGCGTTGGTGAAGATGTCGCGGCGGCAACGGAATACACCGTTCTGCTTGTCGTCCTGAACGGCGGTATGCAGCAGTTCATCCAGTTGCGAGGCTTTGTCGATAATTGCAGACATGAGTGCTCTCCCTACGCGTGCGCCAGGTGATGGAGCACGCGCATCGGTGTCGAAAGATTCTTGCGAAGGATTGAGCGGCAGCAGTGGTGCGACGTAGCTGCCGCGTTCAGCGGTCAGGCGGTAGCAGACGCACGCAGACGATGGACGACCTGGTTATCCTTGCCCTGAACCAGCGGAGTCAACTCGATGTTGAACTCGATTTCCTTGTACGCGTCAGCCTTCATACCCAACGCAGTGCCGCCGGTCTTTTCGACGACATGCGGAATCAGATCCTCGCGGGTCGCGTAGGCGAAGTCATCCCAGATCAGCAGGTCGCCTTCAATATTGATTTGCGTCGTCAGCTTGCGGTACTTGTCGCTGGTGACGAAGAAGTGCACGTGCGCCGGGCGGTTGCCATGGCGGGCGAGCACGTTCAACAGTTGTTGGGTCGCGCCCTGCGGCGGGCAACCGTAGCCCACCGGCATGAGCGTATGGAATTCGTACTTGCCGTCGGAACCGCTGCTGACCGCACCGCGCAGGTTGAACTCGCTTTGCGCGCCGGTCGGGTCGAAGTGCGAATAGAAGCCCTTTGAATTAGCGTGCCAGCATTCGACCACCGCACCTGCAACGGGTTTGCCGTCCGGGCCGGTCACGGTGCCGCGGATGACGAGTGGGCCTGCATCCGGATCGGGATTGACGTCAATCCTGGACACGCCATCGCGCACCGGCGCACCGGCGACATACAGCGGACCTTCGATAGTGCGCGGCGTGCCGCCGGTGATTTCAGCAGCCTTGTCCTCTGCATCCATGCGAATGTCGAGATACTTCTCCAGACCGAGACCAGCGGCAAGCAACGCCGCTTCGCCGTCCTGGCCGAGCTTGTTGAAATAGTGAACGCCGGCCCAGATTTCGTCGGGCGTCATGTCAAGGTCGTCGATGGCCTTGAACAAATCGCCCAGCAGGCGATGGACAATCTGCCTGGCGCGAGCACTGCCGTCCTGGCTACCGACGTTGGCAGCAGCCTTTAACAGGTCCTGCGCTTCCTTCGTATCAAACACTTTGACGCTCATGTCTGCTCCTGAATCTCTATTTTATTTGGGGGTAAACCCTTGGTTTAGCGCCCTCTTGGATATGCTTGAAAGGTATAATGGGTGCTGAAACAGAGTGTGAATGCAGAATAGTGGACGCCGGAAGGCCTCGTCCAACACTGATTTAGTATTGGTCTATATCTACAAGGTATTGAAATGGAGCTGCGCCATCTTCGCTATTTCGTCGCCGTAGCCGAGGAACGTAATTTCACGCGCGCGGCGCAGCGGCTGAACATGGCCCAACCGCCTTTGAGCCGTCAGATACAGCAACTTGAAGAGATTCTCGAGGTGCAGTTATTCCAGCGCGACTCGCGCCCGTTGAAGCTCACGGAGACGGGCAAGTTTTTCTATGCTCATGCCGTCCAGTTGCTGGCTCAGACGTCCGAACTCGAATCAATGACGCGGCGTGTGGGCAACATCGAGCGCAGCCTCTCTGTCGGTTTCGTGGGTTCGACGTTGTACGGCATGCTGCCAAAAATCATCCGGCGCTTTCGCGACGAGAACACGACCGTCGAACTCAGCCTCCATGAGATGTCGACGATGGACCAGATTCGCGCGCTGAAAGACGGCCAGATCGATGTCGGGTTCGGCCGTATCCGCCATGAGGACGCAAACATCCGCCGGGTGATTCTTCGCGAGGAGAAGATGATTGTTGCATTCCCGGAGGGCCATGCACTCTCATTGGGCAAGCCCGTCCTCGCGCTCAGCGACCTGATCAACGAGACGCTGATTATTTTCCCCAAGGCGCCGCGGCCCAGTTATGCAGACCAGGTGCTGTCGGCATTCGCAGACCGTGGTCTCAAGCCTCGCCGGATATATGAAGTACGGGAGTTGCAGATTGCGCTAGGCCTCGTCGCAGCGGGGGAAGGAATTGCTGTCGTTCCGAGTAGCGTGTATGGCCTGAAGCGAGACGACGTGAGTTACAAGGAACTGGACGACCCCACTCTGGTTTCCCCAATCATCATGAGCACGCGAATGCTCGACGAGTCGCGGGACCTTCGGGAACTGCTTGAACTCATCTATCGGTTGTACGAGGAGGAAAGGGTGCCTTACGCGCCCCGTAACGATGCCGGGCGGTGATACTCGCTTACTGTCCGACGCCATCAGTAGGAAACCTCCCAGGTAGCCTGAAACGATTGACCGGCGTGTACTAGAGTGTACTTACGACGCCTTCAACGGGGATTCTTCCATGGACACTCATTCGATTCTGGGCATGATTCACGCCGAAGAGGCTTTGCTGGTCTCCATCGTACGGTCGTTACCACCGGACATCAGACGCGCGGTCGCCAACGATTTTCATGAGCAGGTCGAACTCGCGGGGACTTCGCACCTGAATCCGACAACCGATCGGGAAGCGAGCGACGCGTTCAGGGCTCACATCAAAAGATTGTCGATCATGCTTGCCTCGCTGTCGTGAAGAGAGGTCGATCAGTCCGAGGCGCCACGTGTGGCGCGCACGGCTCATGCTGATTCTTTTCATTGCGCCCGCAGGTTTGTTTCGCGATGGCGTCGCACGTCTGCTCGGCGAGGTGGCCGACGGCGCCGAAGTGAAATGCGCCGACTACACGTCGAGCCCTATCGATAGCGGGCAAACGGTCGACGTACTCGTGCTCGACGGTGACTACCTGCCGGAGGCGCTCACTACCGCAAGCGCTTCTCATCGCGGTGCACCGAACGTGCCGGTGCTTGCGCTGCTGACCTCGGTCGATCCTCAGGCCGTCGAGCAATTCATCTCGGCAGGCGTTGCAGGTCACCTGGGTAAATCGGAGTCGAGCAATGCACTGGTCGATGCACTGCGCCTCCTCGTTGCCGGCGGGCGGTATCTGCCGTCGGCCATTCGCTGGTCGGCGGCCACCGCCGCTACCGCTTCCACCGACGCGCTGCAAAGGTCCGCCGTCGCGGCCGATCCCGATCCCCACTTTCTGACGCCTCGCCAACTGCAGGTGCTGGCGCTCGCGGCGCGCGGCGATTCGAACAAGTCAATCGCGCGACAGTTGAACATTACGGAAGGCACCGTAAAAGTGCACTTATATACGGTGTACAAAGCACTCAAGGTCGGAAGTCGGGGGCAGGCGAGCGTTGCCGCGGCGCGGTTGCAGAAGGTCGGCGATGTGCAACTTCACCAGGCGCTGGACGGCCAGCTTTCGATCAGTCGGCTGCTGACTTATACGACGCCCACCCGTTTTCAATCCGGCCACGTCCTCTTTCACAAAGATGACCGAAGCGATGCGCTTTACTACGTGGTGCACGGAACGGTCATGCTCGAGGAGATCGGCATCGAGGTGGGGCAGGGCACGATACTGGGCGAAATCGGGCTCTTCTCTCCGGACCATCGGCGCACGTGCACGGCGCGTTGCAAGAGCGAATGCGAGTTGCTGGTGGTCTCGTCGACCGACGCGATGCGACTTTATTACCAGGACCCGGAATTCGCCACCTATCTGATCCACTTGATTACCCGCCGATTGGAGGCAGATAAGCTGCGCACGAGGCATTAATTGCGACTGTCGAACGTTTATTGCAGACACGGTATTTCAGTGTGCTTCGGCTTTGTCCGATATCGACTGACATAAAGCGGATGGCGGGTGAAAAAAGCCGTTTTTCCAATGTTTTTTTGACCTATAACACATACAAATCGCCAGTCTCCTGAAGACATCGGCCACGCGTTCGCGTCGCTCCGTCAGGCGGCGAGATTCACCATTTCGAGCATTTCGGCTCAACGCTGAAAAGTTGTGCTTGCGTGGGCGCAGCTCTTCCGACGTGACATTTGAAAGAATGCGCAGGGACAGTTAAGTCCGTTGCGTATAAGACCCCTGCACGCAAAAAATGGCTTGAATAAAAGTGATGGCAGATTTCCCCCGTTCGCCGGATGGACTGGTTTGTGTCGTTCGCGCCGTACTGTTTATGGATCTCGTTGAGTCCTGCAGGCTGATGCAGGATAACGAGGTCGAAGCAGCGCGGCGCTGGCGCGCGTTCAAGGCGCAGATCGAGAATGAGTTTGTGCCTGCGCATGGCGGCCGCCTGATCAGAACTGAGGGCGACGGACTCATGGTCACGTTCGTGCGCCTGCAGGATGGACTCGCCGCGACCTTCGCGATCCAGCGCGCGTCGCGCGAGGTCAACGCAGGCGAGCCGGCGAGCAAGCACATGCTCTTGCGGATGGGCTTGCACATCACGGAGTTGTACGAAGACGAGCGTGACGTGTACGGTCGCGGCGTCAACCTGGCTGCGCGCCTCTACACGCTGGCGGGGCCGGGAGAGATCGTGGTGTCCGCGCAGGTACGGGATCAGCTTACTTCCGAACTGGACGCGGAAATCGACGACCTCGGCGAATGCCATCTGAAGCATTTCGAGCATCCGGTGCACGCCTATCGGATCGGTCCGCCCGGTCCACGTCCGCTGATCGAGCGTGGTGCCGCTTTTTTGCCGGAGCTGCGGCCCACCATTGCGGTGATTCCGTTCGTCTTGCGTGGCGGCGACGTCGAACAGCAGATGCTCGGCGAAGTGCTCGCCGACGAGATCATTTCCTCCTTGTCTCGCACGGCCGAGCTTCTGGTGATCTCGCGTTTGTCCACGACCGCGTTTCGCGAGCGCGGCGCGTCGCTCGACGAAATCAGCAGATTTCTCGGCGCGCGTTACGTACTGTCGGGCGCATATCGCATGTCGGGCGATCAGTTCGTGCTCGTCGCCGAGCTCGCCGAGGCCAAATCGCGTCACATTTTGTGGACTGAGAGCATCAGAGGCCGCACTTCCGAGATCATGCTCGGCGAAGACGAGCTGATCGGCCGGGTGGTCGGCGGGGTCAGCAATGCGATCATCAATCGCGAACTGCATCGGGCACGATCGCAGGCGTTGCCCACGCTCGAAATCTCGACACTGCTGATGAGCGCCATCGTGCTGATGCACCGCGGCGTGGCGGACGACTTCAACCGTGCGCGGGACATGCTGGACGTGGTGATCGAACGCGCGGGCAGACAGGCATTGCCGCATGCGTGGCTCGCCAAGTGGCATGTCTTGCGCTTCAATCGCGGCTGGACCGATGACCGCAGCGGCGAAGCAAATGTGGCGCTCGAATGCACGCGACACGCGCTCGACGCCGATCCTGAGTGTTCGCTCGCCTTGACCATCGACGGATTCGTGCACACGAATCTGCTCAAGCAGCTCGATGTCGCGCAGCAGCGCTACGCGCTCGCGCTCTCCGTCAATCCCAACGATTCGCTTGCCTGGCTGCTCAAAGGCACGCTGCACGCATTCGAAGGCGAGGGCGAGGAGGCTGTCGACGCAACCGAGCGTGCCCTCAGGCTTTCGCCGCTCGATCCCTTGCGCTATTTCTACGAGTCGCTAGGTGCAACGGCCGCGCTGTCCGCTGGCCGCTACGAACGCGCGGTGGAACTGGCGCAACGGTCCCTGCGGGTGAACCGTACCAACACGTCCACGTTACGCGCGCTGGCGATCGCGCAGTCGCTGCTCGGCAACGTCGAGGCGGCGCGTTTGACGGTCGGCGAAGTGCTGGCCATCGAGCCGGGGCTGACGGTGCAACGTTATCTCGAGCGCTCGCCTAGCGGCGCATACAAGACCGGCAAGATCTGGTCGGAGGCACTCCGCCAGGCGGGATTGCCTGCCTAGATAGAAGAAGCAATGAATGCAGTGCTGGATCCCTGAGAGAGGAGACATATCGTGAGCGGACTTGGCGGTGCGGGTGGTGCCGGTGGTGCGGGCGGTGCTGGTGGCGCGGGCGTTCCGCCCGGCGGTGGCGGGGCGGGTGGCGTCTATGATGCGGGCGGCGGCAGTTCGGGCGACCCGCGGCTTCTCGCGGAAGCGCTGATGGGACACCACGACGGGATAGTGGGCAGTTGGCGGACTCCGGAGCTGGTGACGCTCAACAAAGATAATCAGAAACTGCAGGATCTCACCACACCGCAGCCGCCTGCGCTCGACGATCCCGCTCAACTGTGGCGATGGGAACCTTGGGTGCGCGCGACGGTGTTCGATTTCGAACTGCTGACCAGTCTGAAGTTTTCGTTTCCCGACCCTTACACCGCCATGCTGTCTCATCGGGCCGCGTCAGGCGGCGCGGACGTGAAAGTCGTCTCTTTGAGCCGCCCGGACGTGGCCGTTTTCACGAAACAACTCGACTGGCTGGACTTCTATTCGGACCTGCGCGAGGACCGCGCCGCTGAGATACTGTGTCAGATGGGCCCACAAGTGGCATTCTGGAGCACCCTCATCTATCTGCACCCGAGCCGCACGCCGAAGACGCTCGAACTGCTCGATGCCGCCGTGCGATTCGCGATCTTCGTGGAAATTCGCTTCAAGCATGCGATCGCGGCGCAAAGGGCCATCGAGTATTCGACCCAGGTGCAGCCGATGATCCAGACGCCGGGGCATGGCTCGCTACCGAGCGGCCATTCGACTCAGGCGTTTATTATCGCGGTAGTGCTGTGCGCATTGTTCAATGCGCAGCCCAACTCCGTATTCCGTCAGCAGGCGATGAGGCAGGCGTACCGCGTCGCGGTGAATCGAACGGTGGCGGGTGTGCATTTTCCGATCGACAGCATTGCGGGGCACGTGCTCGGTACTTCACTCGGGGAATACTTTGTCGCGCGGTGCAAGCCGAAGCTTGGCGGCAACGGCATGATTACTCCGCGCTATTTCAAGGGCAACGGTATCAACGCCAACGGTCCGCACGGCAATCCGGATTTCGATTATCACGAGCCGCTGAGCGACGCTGATGTCGCTGCCTATATCCTGAACAATCCGGCCATGACCGCGCCCCAGGTGCGGGCCTACTTCTCGTTCATCGACTGGGACGCTGCGCAAACGGCCGTGGATGGATCCGACATTCTGTGGTGGCTATGGAACCAAGCGGCGAGCGAGTGGACGGGTAAGAGTCTCCAGAACACGCGCTAGCCGTAAGCGTGTCGATGCGTGCAGAAAGGGTGGCATACGAGGTGGCATATGAGCTGGCAATCTTTGGCGGGCGGCGGCGCGTGGAGCGGTCTCAACTGGATCGGACGCGCCGCTAACAGCACCCGCGCCGACCCCTATCTGGCGTGGGCGGACACAACGGCGTTTGCTCACCTCGGTGGGCAACCCACCGGTTGGGTGCGCGTCATCCTCGAACTGGAAGCGCACTGGCCAGTGGCGGGCGCTCCGCCCCTTACCGCGCAGACGTTCGCGGAGAGTCTGGAAAACGCGAATGCCGCGTGGAAGTCTTGGATTCAAGTATCGACTGTCTATCGCTTTCCGCCGCATGATCTGGAAGCGTCGCGCTTCCTGACTGCGATCGTGACAAAGCAGTTCTTCACCGAAATCGATGGCGCCATGAAGGGTGTCGTGAAGCGCTTTGAACTCGGGATGCCGATCGCTCCTGGCGACGCGGTGCAGTCTGTGGCTCCTGGTTCCGAAGCGTCCATGCCGGGAACGCCGCCCATCTTCGGTCCCGTCGTTCAACCGGGCGCAGTGGCCACTGACGCGCCGCACGCCGTCTTCATGGGTGTCATGGACGACGGTCTGGCGTTCGCTCACGAACGCTTTCGTTCCGTCGCCGATATTCCGTTGACCCGCATCGAATACTTCTGGAATCAGGATGACGCGGCGGCGGCGCCGCTTGGCGTGCACTACGGGCGTGAGCTAGCCGGCGCCGACATAAACGGCTTGCTCAATCAGTGCGTGACCAAAGGACTCGTGGATGAAGACGCCGTGTATCGGCTCAACGGTTACGTCGGCGCGCGCAAACGCTGGGCGCACGGCACCGAGGTGATGGATCTCGCGTGCGGCGTGAGGCACAACAAAATCGAGGCCGCCGCGTTGACCCTGGAAGGCGAGCGGACGGGAACGGTTCAACCGCCGCGTATCCTGTGCGTCCAGTTCAGGACGGCAGGGCGAACGATTCGCGACACGTCCGGGCTCTGGTTCGCCGTTCATGCACTCGACGCGATCCGCTACCTCCTGCGTCGCGCCGACGATCTTGCCGAAGGCGCGGGGTACTCGGTTGTACTCAACCTGAGCTACGGCTATATGGCGGGTCCGCACGACGGCAGTTCGATCATTGAAAGCGCGATGGACGAACTGATCGGCCTGCATCGCGATCTATCCATCGTCGTCCCCGCGGGAAACAGCAACATGCTGCGCTGTCACGCGGATCTCTCGATTGGGAAAGGAAGGTCGAGCCCGATCAAGTGGCGCGTCCTGCCCGACTGCGCCACGCCTGGTTTTCTGGAGATATGGTTGCCGAAGGATGTCGATGCATCCAACCTGACCGTTCAGATCACGCCGCCCGGGGGAGACAAGAGCCCCGCGTTTCCCGTCGAGAATCTCTACACGTGGCAACCGGGGCGCAATGTGCTGTGCACGGCGGTCTATCTGGATCGCGTCGCGACGGGGGACTGCAAGATGATCCTGATCGCACTCGCCCCTACGACGATGAATCAGCCTCAGCGCGATCCGGCGCCGGCGGGCAACTGGACCGTGACGCTGACGAACGGGTCGAGTGAC
The DNA here is from genome assembly GCF_050434225.1 of Paraburkholderia sp. GAS32. Classification (NCBI taxonomy): domain Bacteria; kingdom Pseudomonadati; phylum Pseudomonadota; class Betaproteobacteria; order Burkholderiales; family Burkholderiaceae; genus Paraburkholderia; species Paraburkholderia sp. GAS32. Next base: position 275,586 of record NZ_JBNPVS010000002.1, read on the forward strand.
GATCTGGAGATTCACGCGTGGGTGCAGCGCAATGAAACGGCCTACGGCTATCCACTGCGAGGGCGCCAGTCGCGCTTCGAGGATCTGGCGTACAAGCGGTTTGTTTTTGGAGCCCACGTGCGGGACTTCGACGAAGGCAATCCGTCGACGTGGATCAAGCGTGGCGGCACGTTGAGTTCCATCGCGACCGGCGAGCACACCGTCGTAGTCGGTGCCTATCGCAGGACTGACGGACGCGCTGCGACATACTCATCGACCGGACCTTCTCTTCTGGCGACGCAGCGATCCGGTCCGGACGCGGCTGCGGTCAGCGAAGACTCCGTCGCATGCGCAGGCGTGCTGGCCGCGAGTACGCACAGTGGCTGCCTCGTTGCGTTGAGCGGAACCAGCGCCGCGGCGCCGCAGGTGGCCCGCTTGCTGGCGCGGCAAAAAATCATCGAGTACGCGAATGGATTGCAGCCCAATACGTTCACGCCTCAGCCTTCCGCTCGCGTGTGGATCGAAACCGAGGCGAATTCCCTCGATCCAGATCAGGTCGCGGCGGTCCCTCACCTGGTAGGCCCATGCTTCGGCACGTTGAACCCACCGCCGGTACCGATCGGTCAACATGCCTATGTGCCGCGTCTGCTTGAGATTCGGGCTGGCTCCGGCAGGTTGCCTTCGCCGCGCTGGAAGAAAAGAGGTATCAAGCTGTAGCGAGGCCATAGCGCGAGGAGGACCGAGTCTTGTTCACCCCGGCCTCCGTCGTGCGTCACCTGCGTCACGTGCACCCACTGCCGCGCTCCGGAGCGGACCGAAAGATCATTGACCTCCCTTGAAAAGCTGCTGGAGCCTTGCCGCTTCTCCGTTGTGCTGCGAGCGCACGAGGTCCTGATAGACATCGGCACGGGTTTTGCCTTGTTGAATCGCGGCGCCGCCCGACATCGAGTTGGTGGACATGTCTGACCCTTGCGAACTGTTCAGGATTTCGGTTGCCGTCGGCGGCTGTTGCGCAGTGGTTTCCTGCGCGTTTGCCTGCCATGAGCACGCGCAGAGCACGCCGCTGACCAGTAAAAGTGCTGTCTTCATTTTGACTCTCCTTTCGAAATGGCGGCGCATGCGCCCGCTGCGCCGAACCGAAGCGCCGATGTGCGCCGTGTCCAGGGAGAAAGCGGGTCGCTCCGTGGAACGGAGTGAGTGCGATCGGGCGAGGTTGCAGAGACGCTTAGGTTGATTGCAGTATGTGTGTCGGGCGCGGGCTCGGCTATATGGCATTGGTGATAGACGAGGAGGGGCGCGAGGAGCAGAACGCGAGGCTTTCCGCGCGCGGGGAGATTTCGAAGCGACGTGGAATAGATCGCAATGACGAGCTGTTGTATGAGCAGCCCGGGTGAACCGGTCGCCCACACAACAACAGGTTCGGACATGCTCAATACCCTCATTTCCCGGCGGCGTCTGATGGCAGCGGGGTCCATGGCCTCATTCAGCGTGCTGTTTTCGAAGCTTGCCTACGGCGCGGCCGCCGGCGACGCCGAGCCCGCCGCAAGCATGGCAACGAGCGTCGTTCCGGCATTTCTCGGCTCGTCGCCGCAAACCCTGCCGCCGCTGTCATGGGCCGACAATGCACTTGAACCGACCATTTCGGCGCGCACCATCGGCATACATCATGGCAAGCACCACCGGGCCTATTTCGACAATCTGCACAAGCTCCTTGCCGGCACGCCGCTCGAACAGGCATCGCTCGAGCAGATCATCATGCAGTCGCATGACCAGCCCGCGCTCGCAGACGTCTTCAACAACGCCGCGCAAGCATGGAACCACAACTTCTACTGGAACTCGTTGAGTCCAGCGCCGAGCGCGCCGAGCGAGAAGCTTCAGGCGGCGATCGCCCGTAAGTTCGGTTCCGTCGATGCACTCGCGAAGGCGCTCGTCGCGACTTCGGCATCGCAGTTCGGCAGTGGCTGGGGATGGCTCGTGCTCGATCGCGGAGAACTCGCGGTCGTCAAGACGAGCAACGCGGAAACGCCGTTTACGCGCGGACTCGTGCCGCTGCTAACCGTCGATGTATGGGAGCACGCGTACTACCTGGACTATCAGAATCGTCGACCGGACTATCTGGTCGCGACGGTCTCGCGTCACCTGAACTGGGCGTTCGCCTCAGCCAATCTTGACCGTGTCTGACAAGTCGCGGGGCAGTTTCACGCTTTCATCGTATCGGGTCAAAAGGAGCATCGCCATGGTTCGCTTGCCACGCAGGATACGCCATTCAATCAGCGCCGTATGGCTGTTGGCAGTAATCGGCACGCCGGCCGGCGCTGCGCCGATCGACCCGCCCGATGCACGAGCGCTCTTGAGCGCGGCCGCATCCGGCGTCCAGATTTATTCCTGCGAATACGATGCAAACCACACGCTCGGCTGGGTGTTCCGCAGTCCGCGCGCCACGTTGTTCGATACGGCCGGGATCGCCGTGATCGAGCATTCGGCGGGCCCCTCCTGGGAAGCCCGCGACGGTAGCCGGATCGTGGGCCATGTCCTCGCGCAGATGCCAAGCGAAACGCAGAACGGCGTGCCACAGCTCCTGCTGGAAACACGCTCGACGGGCGCGAAGGGAATGTTGAGCGAGGTGCGCTACGTGCAACGCACGATGACCGCAGGCGGCGCCAAGCCGACAGCACCTTGCACCGTCGAACATGCGGCAGGCAGCTCGCCGTACATCGCCACCTATACATTTTTCAAGTAGTAAGCGGCAGCGGATGGTACCCCTTGAGTCCCATGACTAGTCAGCGCAGCCAGCAAAACGATACCCAGGGTCCATGCCCGCAGTCGATAAGTCATGTGCTTTGCTCGCAGGTTGACGATGCCGGTCAACGCCGGTCTCTTCAACACAACAGCGAAGCGCCCGAATTACTCCGTGGCTGAAAGAACGGCGCATCGAGGACAGCGAGCGAAAAGGGCGCAGGCTAGGTCCCGAAGAGCTGCGCGGTGCGGCGGGTGGAAATGCTGTTGCCCAGCGCATTCAGATCGAGACCGCGGGGCGGCCCGATCAGTGCGTAGCCGAGTTCGGACTGACGCCAGGTGACGACGGTCATCGACGCAACCTGCCGCGTTGCCGTGCCCGCGTCGGGCTTGGCTTCCTTCATCACGCACAAGGCGACGGGCGCGCCCTGTTTGGGCAGATAGACGATCTGAATGAGCGGCTTGTCGTTGAAACGCAGGCGCTGCACGCGCTTGAACGTGAGGCCGTAAACGCTCAGGTCCGGAATGCGAATGGCGAGGCCGTCGTCGTCGCGAATCTGCGCGGTGGTTTTCGCCACCAACGCGGGGTCGGCTTCGACATTCGCGAGCGTGTCGCGAGAATAGAGTTGTTGATAGCCGGCGGCGGCCATGATCCAGGGCGACACCCCCGTTCCCACCGACGCCACTGACGCCACCGACGCCACCGATGCGCCGACCGTGGACGCAGACCCGGTGCCGCTTCCGAGGCGCAGCACGAACCCACAGGTGAACGCCCCCGCGACGAACGCGACGGCGAGCCACGCGGGCGCGATGCGCAAGCGCGAGCGGATCGTCGCTGACGCCTCGGCGCCGGCAAGATGCGGCACGGCGGCATCGTTGGCGCTCGCATCGCGCCCGGCCGGCGCGACCGCGTCTTGCCGGCCCGGCGCTTCGTTCCGAGCGGGATCTTGCGCAGATTGTTGTGCCGCGCGTGCCATCCCGGCAATCCGCGCCCTCAGGCTTTCGGGCACCGGCGGCAGAGCCTGCTGCGCGAACGCTTCCGCGTAGGGCAGACGCGACGCCCTGAGCCTCTCGACGCGTAGCATGGCGTCGGCTGAGTCGTTCAGCGCGCGCTCCACGGCTTCGCGTGCATGGGCGGGCAGTGTGCCGTCCACGTAGGCCATCAGTTCGATGTCGTCCGGATTCATAAGGCCTGTCTTCGCTCTTCGCGGAATGGGACGCCTCGCCCAAACCTGCATGACGCCATAGGGGCTAATGACACAACACCCGTGGGCCGGCATTATTCCATCGGACTCTCAAGATTCTGTTCGAGCCTGCGTGAGCGTGTTCGCCACTGCCCGATGCGTCGCTTTCGCGCGACGCGTTCGGGCATGCCGTCATCCGGAGGTGGCGGGCGCGATCGGCGAGGCATCGCTGAAAAGCGGAGCCATGTCGAGATTGGAGATCCGCTTGCCGAGCGCGCCGAGATCGACGTCGCCCGATTTCCCGATCAGCGCATAGCTCAACTCCGCTTGCCGCCACGTCGCGACGTCCATTGCATCGACCGTCTTCGTCGCGACCGGCTGGTCCGGTTTCGAGTCTTTCATCACGCACAGCGCAATGGGTGGGCCACTTTTTGGCAGATAGACAATCTGCACGAGTGGCTTGTTGTTGAAGCGCAGGCGTTGCACCGACTTGAACGTCAGCCCGGCGCTTGTCAGGTCCGGAACGCGCAGGGCGAGCCGGTCGTCGCTGCGAATATCCCTGACGGCCTTTGCGGCGGCCTCCGGATCTTCCTGCGTGTACGCGACGGTATCGCGCGTGTACAGCTTCTGATAACCGACCGCCGCCGCCACCCACGGCGACACGTCGGCGTTGGCGGTCATCTGCGCGCCGCCGCTTGCAAGCGGGCCGAGCCGCACGAACAGGCCGCAGGCGAAAGCGCCGGCTACGCAAGCGGCGGCAAGCCAGACCGGCATGGCGCGCAGGCGCGAGCGCACGGGTTCGGAGGGCGCTTTTTCGCCGGGAGGCAGGACCGGGTCGTTCGATTCCTGGGCGCGATGCGCGCGGACCATCTCGTCGACCTTGAGCTTCAGCGAATCGGGCACCGGCGGGAGCTTCTGCTGTGCGAAGGCGCTCTCGAAATCAAGCCGCGAAGCGCGCAATAGCGCGACTTTTGCCCTTGCTTCGGCGGACTCGCGCAGTTGCGCTTCGACCGCGCTGCGATCCTCGGGCGACAGGCCGCCATCCACATAAGCGAGAAGTTGAGCGTCGTCAGCCATCATGCGATTGAATCCTTTTGTATCTTCGCGGGCCGCACTTTCGGCATCTCGCCGCCAAGCAGCGCGCCGACCGCCTGGCGGGCGCGCGACAGGCGGCTCATGACCGTGCCGATGGGCACCTCGAGCACGTCGGCGGCTTGCTGATAGCTCAGGCCTTCCACGGCGACGAGCAGCATCACGACGCGCTGCGCTTCCGGCAAGCGCTCGACGGCCTCGATGATCTGGCCGTGCATCAATTGCGTTTCGGGACCCCTGTCGACGGGGTCGGGAAGATTTTCGAGGAAGTCGTCGTCCCAATCGAAACTGGACCGTTTACGCACGCTGCGGGCGCGCAGTTCGTTGATCCAGGTCGAATGGACGATCGAGAACATCCAGCTCAACGGAGCCGTGTCGGGCTGAAGCTGATGGGCGCGTTCGAGCCCGCGCAGGCAGGCGCGTTGCACGAGATCCTCCGCATCATGCTGGTCCCCCGACAGGCGAAGCGCGAACGCCCACAAGCGCGGCAGCATTTCGGGAAGCATGCCTGGTAAATCTGCACCGTTCATTGAACGAAAATCTCCCATGTTCCCCGAGACGCGTTCGAAAGCACTGCGAGCACGTCAACCTCGCACCAATATTTGGACTATCGTTCGCCACCGTTTTTTCGCCACGAAGTTCGAACAGTCTAGTTTAACTTGAGACTGAACAATGCGTGAAAGTGGTCCTTGCTGCATCGACGAAGGTCTCGATGCCGTTCTTTCTAGCGGCGACGCGTACCGGCCCCTACCTCTTCGCGCGTTCGCCGGTCGAACGAAACCGCGTAGCCGGCCGAGCGTGCGGCGAGCAGCGGATCGCCTGAGGGTGCGATGCCATAGGGGAGGATCAGCGGATCGAAATTGATGTCCCGGCAGGCGCCGTCGATCTGGCTCTCGGCGCGCTCGATCACAATCGTGCCGGCGTCCACCCGATGCAATTCGCGCTCGGGCGGCCATGCGCGCGTCGCGTCGTCGACCGGATCCCCCGGGCCTGCCGGCGTCAGCATCAGGTGCCAGGAAACGGGGCCGGTCTGCAGACGGAGGTCGAGATCGCGCGCGAGAAAGTCGGGATCGCGCGCCGGGTTAGTACGTTCGTTCGAAGGCGCATAGGGTGTGTCTGGAACGACACTCCAGCGGACGAAACGCGTGTTGCCATTGGCATCGACGAAACGGAACGCGTCGATGCCGAAGTAACTTGCGTTATAGAAAGCCGAGGAAGGCGGATGGGTATCGACCCACGCGCGAAAGGCCGTCGTTTCGGGGTGCTGCGAAAAAAAGGCGCTCAATTTCGCGGGATCTGGCAGGCCGCTCCGCGCATCCGGGCGCAGCGCCACCAGTTGCTCGTACAGCGCCTGTGGCGTGGCGACCTGGAAGATCGGCACGGAGTTCATTGCGGTGCGCCATTGTTCTCCGTTGCGCAGCGAGAAGAGCAGTGCAAAGCTGCGCACGGACGCGTTAGCGTCGTCCTGGGCGGGATTGCCGCCCGGTGCGGAGAGGCGGCCGATCACGGGGGTGCGGCCGCGCTCGAACACACGCGCGCGCGAAAGTGCGGCGCCGCTTCCGTTGCTGTCGAAATAGCCGCTTACGCAGACTCCCTTGGCATGATTGCGGCGAAAGCCGGCGTGCCTGCCCATGCTGTTCTCGAAGGCGTCGATCATCCGGGCGGGCGTCAGTGCGGGCTTGCTGCCCGGCCACTGAATCCAGTCCGCGGCCCACGCGAACGCTCCTGCGACAGCCGCAATGACGATCACGATGAGGGCGTATCGGAGAACAAGCCACGATGGCTGGGGGCGGGACATGATGCAGCGTGAAAGCGAAACGCGCCGATCCAGAAAGTTGACGAGTATAGAGCAGGGTACGTTTCGCTGCTTGGCTGCCCAATGGAATCTATTCGCCGTGAACCGCGGATCTTGTCACCTCGTCACGGAATAAAACGGCTTCAATGAGAAGATCGCGGCTGAGGTCGGCGTTCAGGGCGCCCGCCGCCTCTGCCAGTTCGCTATTGGGTGACGTCGATCCGACCATAGACACCAGTCGTCGGTGTCGGGCCGGCAGCGAAGAACAAGGTATTGAGCGGCTGATTGGCAGCGTTGTTGCCGAACGAGATGCCCCAGATACCCGGCTGTTTGAATGTCGATCCGTCCGATTGCGTCATGGCGCCGATGAACGAACCGGAATTGGGATCGAACGCGTCGATGGTGCCATCGCCAAAATTCCCGACCAACAGATCATTGCTCAGTGCACCGAAATTAGCCGGCGCCACCGCAAGACCCCAGGGTGAATTCAGCGATCCGCCCTGGGCAATGCGCTTCGTGAGGTGCCCGGCCGTATCGAACGCGTCGACGGCGCCGTTGCCCGGGCCGTTCACCTGCGTGTGTCCATCGGGACCGAGCTTCGCAAACGTCACATATACGGTTGTACCGACCACACGTATTCCGAAAGGGGACAAGCCGGCAGGCAGGCTGGGATCCTTGAATTGCCCGTCGAGTTGCAGCTTGTTGAACGACTTGTCGAACACATCGACCTTGCCGTTATGGAAGTCCGCCGCGTAGAGCAGGTTCTGACCGGCATTCGTGCCGATGGCGAGGCCCTTGTAGACCGCGCCGCCAGAGCCGTCGTCGTGCGCGTTGACCGCTTGCGTCGGCAATACCTTCGGTGACCAGGCGGCGATCGTGCCCGCGTCGGTGGCCCAGAGAAAGACCGCGTTGCTTGTGACGCCGTTTTCGCTAATTTCGAAGTCGGTGCTGCTATTGAACACGATGCCCGTCGGACCGGCAGCTTGCCCACTTGCCGCGGGCGGGATCGTTACGACGAGCGACTGCACGACGCCATTGCCGTCATAGAGAGTCGACTTTTTCGTATTGTTGTCGGATACCCACATGACGCCGGTTGGGTTGAAGGCGATGCCCCAGCCGTTCTTGAGATTAGCGTCCGTGTTCGGCGCGGTCACACTGCCGTCGGAAACCAGCATGGTGGCCTTGAAAGGCCCAGTGACCGGGGCCGGCGGCGTGGAATTGTCGCTGCCGCCACCGCAAGCGGTGAGCGTTGCCGTGCAAGCGGCGAATGACCAGGCAATAAAAGTCTTTTGACGCAGTTTCATTTTCGCGGATTCCTCTTGTGTTCGGAGTGGCGCCCGCCGCAATCGTCTCTCTCCACCTGCGATGCACGCGAACGAACGATCCGGGCGCGCGCAATGGAAGGGGCGTGCAACCAGGGAACAGGAATTCCACGGATTGAATTGCTCGATCCCGTTGGCTCTGAATCGTCCTTCTCCGAACGCCTGGGCTTGCGTTTTTATTCCGCGACGGAAAACAGTCTCAAGCGACAAGAAACCTGCGTTGTTCTGGAATATCTCATCGGTCAACGGTGTTGTGGAAAAGGCAGAACCGCCGCAACGCCATTCATCGCCCGATTCGAGGACCCCATGCCTGACCACTACAATCTGCTCGTCTACTACGACGGATCGCCTGAATCCAGATCGGCCTTACTGCGCGTGACCCGTTTGGGATATGCGTTGACCGCTACAGTTCATGTCCTCTCTGTTGTGGATATTGGCTCGGCTGTCGGCTGCAGTGTTGGGTACCTATCGGACATGGCGTGTTTGCAAATGGAAGGCGCGGCGAAGCAGGTCCTGAAGGAAGCGCTGGACCATCTGAGAGCGAGCGGAACGGTTGCGCGCGGATATGTTGCAGCAGGTAACGTGGTCGATAGCATGGCCAGGTACGCAGGCTTGCTCAACGCGGACCTGCTTGTGCTGGGTCACCGCAATCCGCGCGGACTGGCAAGATGGTGGAGCCAGCCATCCAACCACGCGGAACTGGTGAAACGCGCCGCAGGGCGTGCTGTTATTACGGTGCCGTTAGATTAGATGATGGCGCTACGGATATACACGCCGTTGTCCGGCGGGTCGAACATCTCGCCGACCGAAGTCGAACATGCCCTTACTGTTCATCGCGGCGTGAGCGAGGCAGCGATTGTCGGTGTGCCAGATGCCGGCTACTACCATGCGAGCAAGTACGCGCTTGACCTTGCGCACAAACAGCTTGCTGCCATGTTCGAGGATTTTGATGAGTGGGAGACGCTCTCACGAAGTACTGCGTTTGACGAGGCGGGGTAGGTTCCCATGACGATGAGCAAGCTGAAGCGTCTGGTCGAGCTGCTCGCCGGTATCTCCACTACACCCCATCGCTGCCATACCGCAGCGGTGCGTTCTTCAGCACGAGCGCCATCGGTGTTTTTCAGGCGTGCATCGAAAGTGTTTCGACGCGATCTGATAAGCCGCTGAGCCCACGCACCGCCTGACAACCAGCGAAACTAAGGCGCGGATGCCGGCTCGGCGCTTCCAGCCTTTTGAGGCACGGCTTTCTGGTTCGTGTTTTTGTGGTGAGGTTTCTTGCCTGCGCTATGAGCCTTTTGTTCGGCTTTCCGTTGCGTGTCCTGCATCTGCTTCGTCCCGGGAGTGCCTGTCTGTGCCACGACTTCCGGAGCAAATGCGAATGACACGGCAAGACTTGCAGCGACTGCCAGCGAAACCGCGTAACGACTTTCCATGATTCTCTCCCAAGTCAGACGCCGGGGGCGTGACCAAGACATCAATCTACTCCATTGATGGCATGGCCGCGACCTGATGCGCGTGCGCCGGCGTTCAGATTTTTGCGGGCAATGGCAACGTGGTATGCGCTGCGGCCCGCATCTCAGCCAGCAATGCTTCGCCTGACCATGAAGGGCGCACGTTGGCTTGCTCGGCTTCACGCACGAGTTCGCATAGCCGCGCGTTGACCGGTGCCGTTTGCCCAAGGCGTTGGGCGAGACGCACGACCTCGCCGTTGATCCAGTCGATTTCCGTGGCGCGCCCGGCCGCCAGGTCGTCGGACATCGACGAGCGCGCGAGCGGATCGATCATCAGCATCGTGCGGCCCAGCCGTTCGAACAACGCATCGGGTACGCTGAGAACACGCGGTATCCAGGTGGCTGGAAGCGGCGTCACTCTGGCCGGCCGTATGCCGTCCCGTTTCAGAAGCGCGAGCGCTTCTTTCTGCGCCATCGCGAGGCAAAGCCGGTAAGCGCGTTGCGAGAGTTCCTCCTTCAAAGGCCGGTTCGCCAGCGCGTTGATGGCATTGTTGAGATTGAGCAACAGCTTCGCCCACTGCACCGGCAACATGTCGGCGTGCTGGATCAGCGGCAGACCCGCTCTCCTGAATTCTTCGACGAACGGTTGCATGGCCGGCGCATGCCTGATCTCCAGTTCTCCCGCTGAACCTTGATGAAACGCACCCGGGCCGCGTTCGACAACATTGAATGGCACCATCCCTTCCAGCACCGTGTGCTGCGGCAGCGCGGCGCGCAGCACGTCCGCATTGCCAATGCCGTTCTGGAAGCTTACGACGATCGTACCGGGGCGCAGCACGTTCGCCAGTTCGGCCGCGGCCGTGGGCGTCGCGGCAGACTTGACGGTGACGAGCACGAGATCGGCTGCGGCGGCGCTGGCCGCGTCCGTCGATACGTCGATGCGTTCCGATGGGGCATGCCAGCGGCTCTCGTCGTGCCGCGACAGCGTGATGCCTTGATTGCGCAACTGGTCGGCCACGCGTGCACGTCCAATGAAACTGACGTCGCTCCCTCCGGCAAGAAGCCGTCCGCCGACATAGCAACCGATCGAGCCGGCACCGTAGATAAAGACCTTTGCCATACAGGTTCTCACGTGACCTACCAGGTTACATCCGCGTTGCGTTAAATCGGCAAACGCGGTCTATGACGCGTAATACATGCTTACGCTGTTTGCCCGGCATAGGCCATCGTGTGCCGGACATCTTGCGAACGGACTGCGCTAGTCGGCATATCCGGGGTTGCGGCGATCGAGCCGACGCAGCAGCCCAGGCCACACCAGCGCTCCGGGCGTGAGGCCCCGCGTCGCCATCCGGATCTGGTCCTTGATGCCGGCGAGAATCGGCTGCGGGATGGGCGTGAGCTTGCCGCCACCTGACTGGGCGCGCACCTGAATCATGCAGGCCGCTTCAAAGAAGTACATGGCGACGAAGGCGTCCGCCGGCGCCGCGCCAACCGTCAGCAGGCCGTGGTTGCGCAGCATCAGATAAGTGTTGCTTCCGAGGTCCTGAACGAGACGAGGCTTCTCGGCTTCATTGAGCGCGATGCCTTCGTAGTCGTGGTAGCCGAGCGATGCCAGCACACCCAGTGACTGCTGGGAGAGCGGCAGCAATCCCGCCTCCTGCGCCGACACGGCAACGCCGTTGACCGAGTGAGTGTGCATCACGCAATGGGCGTCTTCGCGTGCCGCATGCACGGCGCTATGGATCGTAAAGCCGGCCGGATTGACGTCATACGGCGATTCGGCAACCTTGCGGCCGTCGAGGCCGATCTTGACCAGCGAAGAGGCGGTGATTTCGTCGAACATCATCCCGTAGGGGTTGATCAGGAAATGGTGTTCGGGGCCCGGCACGCGCGCCGAGATATGGGTAAACACCAGATCGTCCCACCCAAACAGCGCCGTGAGACGGTACGCGGCCGCGAGATTGACTCGCGCTTCCCATTCGGCAGGTGAAACGTCGTTCTTCAGACTGACAGCAGATGAGGCCACGTCGACACTCCTTATTCGATGGTTCAAGCAATGGGACAACCTGGAATAACCCGGAACAACACTGAATAGCGCCCTGCGAAATCGCTCATTTTGCGCCCGCGACGCTGCAGGGCCCAAAGTCATTGCGTCGTCAGATGCGAATCCACATGATGTTCGCGAACCCGCCTAAAATCTGTCGGATACCCGACAGGTCGACGCGCCAATGGAATCCAGCCTGCACCGCTACCGGTCACAACTCGAAACGACCCCATGGTTCCGGGGCCTGCCTGTCGAGTTGCGGGACGATCTGATCAGCCATGCCAGCCTGCTCACGCTGGAAAAGGGCCAATTCCTGTATCGGCGAGGTGAACAGTCTTATGGCCTGTACGCCGTGCTGGGCGGCGCGCTCGCTATCGGCACAGTCGGAATGGATGGGAAAGAGGCGTTGCTCGCGGTGCTCGGACCGACTGCATGGGTGGGGGAGATCTCGATGTTCGATGGGCTGCCGCGGCCGAACGACGCCACGGCCGTCAGCAGGACGTTGTTGCTGCACGTGCCCGGGGCCGCGCTGCAGAACCTGCTCGATGCCACGCCCCGTTATTGGCGAGATTTTGCGTTGCTGATGGCGCAAAGACTTCGGGTTTCATTCGAGAATGCCGAAGCGATGACCCTGTTGCCCGCGGCACAGCGCGTGGCCAACCGTTTGCTGATGATCGCCGGAGGTTATGGCGGTCTCAATGCCTCGCAGAGCAGGATAAGGGTCTCGCAAGACAGCCTGGCTTCGATGGTGTCGCTGTCGCGACAGACCACGAATCAGTTGCTCAGGAACCTCGAAAGTCAACGCATAGTGAGCCTGAAATCCGGGGAAATCACCATTCTCGATTTCGACCGATTGCGCGCGGCCAGTCTCGGCGATCCCAATTCGTAACTGTTACGACGGTTCGTGGTGGCGTGGGTGAGCGTGCTGCTTATGAATGCGCTTTTGTCACCGTCGTCACGAGGTCGCGGCGGTTTCTTCTTTTGCGGCCACCGGACTTCTTTTGTCCTGTTCGCCGGCACCACCCGGCTGCCCAGGACGCAACAACAAACCGCCCAGCACGCCGGCCGCCGCCGCGAGGATGGCACCGAACAGAAACGCCACGTGGTAGCCGCTATTGAGCGCCGCCACGGCGTTTTCAGAAGCCTGCATCGCGTCGCTGCGCGCGGCCGCGAGACTTGCGAGCACCGCGAGTCCAAGTGCACCGCCCATCATCAACGACGTATTGACGATGCCGGACGCGAGGCCCGAGTCGCTCGGATCGACGTCGCTCATGGCGGCCAGCAGCAGCGCATTGAATGCAATGCCCGCGCCGAAACCGAACAGGATCATGCCGGGCAGCACGTCGAGTACAAAGCTGCCATTAACCGGTGCGCGAGCGAATAGCGCGAGGCCGCAAGCCGCACAGAGCAGCCCGGCGGCAAGCGGCACGCGCAGACCGAAGCGCATCACGGCGCGCGCCGACAGGCTCAGCGAACAGAACGCCATGATCAGACTGGCCGGCAAAAACGCGAGCCCGACCTGCAAGGGCCGGTAGCCGAGCACGCGCTGCAGATACAACGCGGAGATGAAGAACCACGCGAACATCGCCGCCGCCCACAGCACACCGACCACATTGGCGGTTGCGACATTGCGCAGGCGGAACAGACCGAGTGGCATCAACGGATGCTGCACGCGCGCTTCGATCACGAGAAATACGGCCAGCAGCGCGAGCGCGGCGAACAGCAGGCCAAGCGTTTGCGCCGAGGTCCAGCCTGCCTCGTTGCCATTCACTACCGCGTACACGGCCAGCATCAGCGAAGCGGTGACTGTGGCCGCACCGGCCACGTCGAGCCGTTCGCCATGAGCATGACCGCGTGCCGATGGCAGGAGCGCCACGCACAGCGCGTAGACGGCGATGCCAATCGGCAAGTTGACGAGAAAGATCCAGTGCCAGCTCAGCAGGTTGGTCAGCAGACCGCCGAGCAACACGCCGATGCTGCCGCCGCCCGCGCAGACGAAACCGTAGATACCCATCGCTTTCGCCCGTTCGCCCGCTTCGGTGAACAGATTCATGATCAGCGACAGCGAAACAGCGGAGACGACTGCGCCGCCCAAACCCTGCACGGCACGCGCGCACACCAGCAGGATTTGCGAATTCGCCAGGCCGCATGCGAGCGATGCCAGCGTGAACAGCGTGATACCGCCGAGGAACAGCTTGCGATGGCCGTAGAGATCGCCCAGCCGTCCGCCCAGCAGCAGGCAGCCGCCGAAGGTGAGCATGTACGCGTTGACCACCCACACCAGCGAGGTTTCGCTAAAGCCGAGGTCCGCGGCGATCGACGGCAAGGCAACGTTCACGATCGTCGTATCGAGCACGATCATGAGCACGCCGAGGCACAGAACGATCAGCGCCAGCCAGCGTTTGTTGCCGTGGATGGAATGGGTCATGCAGGGGTTCCTTTTTGCGTTGGTCGATCGGGCGCAAGCGGATGCCGGACGCGCCATCACTCGGCGCGATTCGGAAACCCGGTTGGCAACCCGTGGATGGCGGTGCTATCTCACGCGGCGAGCGCGGCGGTCGCTTTCTTCGCCGAGGCGATGGCCCCACTGCGTGTCTCTTCACCCATCGCCACGCCTTCTGCGCGAATGAAGGTGATATCCGTAATGCCCAGGAAGCCGAACGCGGCCTTCAGATAGGTTTCCTGATGATCGAAGAAGGCGACGGGCGAGCCTTCGCTGTAAACGCCGCCGCGCGACGAGGCGATGACCAACTTCTTGCCGCCGGCCAGTCCGACCGGGCCGTGCTCACCGTAGCTGAACGTCTTCCCGGCGACCGAGATGCGGTCGATCCAGGCCTTCAGTTGAGAGGGCACGCCAAAGTTGTACATCGGCGAGCCGATAACCACGATATCGGCGGCGAGGAACTCCTCGAGCGCGACCTGTCCCAGGGCGACGTCGGCCTTCAATGCCTCGTCGACCGGAGCACCTTGCGCGGCCGCGAGGTGCGCTGCCGTCAGATGGCCGATCGGCGTGGCGGCCAGGTCGAGACGAGTGACGGTAAGGTCGGAATGGCGGGCCCGGAAAGTCGCGACGACTTCCGCTGACAGATCGCGGCTGACGGAGCCTTGTCCGAGGATGCTGGAATCTACGTGTAGCAGTTTCATGAAAATGATCTCCGAAGTGGCAGACGATGCGTCTGCCGGAAACCCGCACGATAGGCTCCGACCTGCAATCTGGATAGCCTATATTTTCAGATGAAACCCATCGCTTTAGTAGATATGTTCCTGGCGGAGTAGAGGAGGATCAGTTTAAGGCGCGAACGACTCGCGGATGCGCGAGTCGTTGCTGGCGAGAGGGATAACCCGGCAGTAGCGCGGGATACTTTAACTGCTCTTCACGCGCGCGGATGCGCGGGGCCGGCTACCTGACTTGACCGAACGTGATTCGGCCTTATCCGCACATGGCGTCTCCGCTTGTTTGCTGAAGACGAGTGTCTCGACCATCTGCCAATACGCATCAACAACCGCTGGATCGGACGCAGAGACATTGCTGGTGGCCAGCATTTCCGGGCCGAATCCGGAAAGCGTCGATGTCAGGCTGATCATGAGGTAGTGCAGGAGGATCGGTTCGACCTTGGGCAAGGTGTTTTCATCCTGCGCCGCGCGAATCTGTGGAATGAGCCAGTTGATCAACGGCTTGAGCACTGTGTCGGCGAGCCACTGCAAACGCGGGCTGTACACGAGGAACTCTTGCAGCATGAAGCGGTGAAACTGGGGAAAATCAACCGTGAACCGGAACAACGAGCGATACACGAGTTTTACCCGGTCCGCCGCCATGGCAGGGGGCGTATCCGTCAGATTGGTGTCCCACTCCTGGCGAATGCGTTCGAACACAAACTCCGCCACCGCCTGCCAGAGAACGTCTTTGGACCGGTAGTGGTAGGTGATCAGCGGATGTTGCAAGCCGATGCGATCCGCGATGCTACGAATACTCGCAGCCTCAAAGCCCTTCGTGGCGAATTCGGCAAGTGCCGCGTTCAGGATCGCGGCGCGGGTTTCCTGCGCCCGCTGCTGCTCTGCACGTTTGAGTTCGGTTGGTCTGCTTTTGTTACCAACGTTCTTGGAACCTGCGCTGTCCGCCATTTGGTTTCTCGATTGGGAAATTCGTTATTGCGTTGCTTCTGTGCTCCGGTGCCTTCCGCCTTCAGACAGACTAACGCCGGGTAGGCTCAGCAGGCCGCGACCGTCAACGAAGGCAGGCTTCGCAACGGTATCACACACTCACCGCCGAAGCCTGACCGCGCTGAACCCGTTGAGCACAGTCGATTTGGCCGGCACAGTAACACACTATTTAACGACCGCCGGCCTGATGCGCCGACAACTTCGAGCGAGGCAAGGCATGCCGTTGGGCCGGCAGAAATCACGAGACTAAAGAGGCCCCTAATCGTCAGACAAAAATTGCGTCGCGCATGCCGCAGGCTCGGTCGATCCGCTGCTCCTTGCCGCTCAATTTCCTTTTAAATTGACATATCGTAAAGTATAATGAAGATGACTTGACTGGTCCAGGTATTCTGACCGGCCGACGACAGAACTGAATCCGACTACAGATGTAATTCACGGATCAAGGACAGATGGAAAGCAAAATCACGCTGACATCAAGTGACGACATCGCCTTCGTTACGCTGGTGAACGAAGCACGCGCGAACTCGATCGACAAGGCGTTCTGCGATGAACTGCTGGGCGTCCTCCGCGAGGTTGAGGGGTCGTCGAAGCATCGTGCAGTGATACTTCAAGCCAAGGGCAGGATATTTTCAGCCGGCGGAGAGCTTCGCCAGATCTTCGACGGACTGCAGCGTTCCGATTCCTACCTCGAATCGTTAATTACCGCACTGCACGCCACGATTGTGGCGATGCGGCGCTTGCCGATACCTGTGATCGCTAGCGTTCAAGGGGCGGCAGCAGGTGCGGGCTTTTCGCTGGCAATGGCGTGCGACCTGGTGGTCGCGTCGAGCACTGCGCGCTTTGTCGTCGGCTACGCCAAGCTGGGAACATCCAGCGACGGTGGCCTGTCGTTTCATCTGGCGCGTCGATTGGGAGCGGCGAGGGCATTGGAGATTCTGTTGACGCGCGACTCATTGAGTGCGGACGAGGCTGGACAGTTAGGGCTCGTCCAGAGCATTGCCGAACCCGCTTCCTTGCAGGACACTACGCTGGCGCTCGCGCGGAAAGTCATCGATGTACCCGTGGCAGCGGTCAGAGAAATGAAATCGCTTGTTGGGATGGTGGCCGAAGATAACCTTGAGCGCCATCTTGAACAGGAAAAACATGCTTTCCTGCGATGCGCGTCGACGAAAGCGTTTTCCGAACGAGTCGCACAATTCATCGCAAACTCTGAATCGCCCAGAAGGGCATCGACCTGAAGATAAAAATCTCGTCTCAGGGAAGGTCCGCAAAAGTCCTGAACTGAGATACTGTTATCTCGTGCGGTCCGTACATCCCCATCTCCTCTGCCAGTTGGCGTCCTCGTAAAGTCGCTACTGCGCGACGTCGCCATCGATTCCCGATCTGATCGGCTGCCAGATTCAATCTCCTTCCAGGTCCTTGCGTGAAGTCGGGTACCCGTTCCCTTCATTCGTCAGGCGAAACATACCTGGGGATACTCCTATCCAAATTAAACTATACGAGTGGAAAATTTAGACATATCCTTCTTTCAGCACCTTCGATGTGCCGTTTGGTAGTGCGTTCAAAATGACAAAGGAGACTGGAGATGAAGAGATTGTCCTTGGCTGCCGCGCTTTTTTGTGTCACGCCTGTGGTGGTGTACGCGCAAAGTTCAGTGACACTGTACGGTCTGCTGGATGAAGGCCTGACCTACACAAGCAATCAGAACGGACATTCAGGCTGGTTGCTTCAGAGCGGAGGTGGATCACTGTCCAGATGGGGGCTGCGCGGCGCCGAAGATCTGGGTGGAGGTTACAAAGCAGTCTTCACGTTGGAAAACGGCTTTGACGTGTCCAGCGGAAACCTGTCGAACAATGGGCGTCTGTTCGGCCGCCAGGCGTACGTTGGAATCTCAAGCCCGTATGGGACGTTCACGCTTGGGCGTCAATACGAGGAAGTCGCCGAAATGCTTTCCCCCGTTGCAGCCGGTTTGAACTGGGCGGTCTACTTCGCTCACGCCGGTGACGTTGACAACGTTGGAGGGAGCATACGCATCAACAACTCGGTCAAATACGCCAGTCCAAAAATAGCAGGGTTCACATTGGGTGCGCTCTATAGCTTTGGTGGGCAGCCCGGACAATTCTCCACGAATAGCGTGACGTCGGTGGGACTAAGTTACAACGGAATTAGCTTCCCACTGTATGTTGCGGCTGCCTATACGATCATCAAGAATCCGTTTGCTGCCGCATTCGATAGCATCACACCGCGAAACATCATTTATGCCCCGTACGTGCAGAACGCGCAAAGCGAATCCATCGCAGGGGTAGGTGCATCGTACAAGCTCGGCAGCGCTTCAATTGCTTTCACGTACACGTCGACGCAATTCAAGAAAGGCTTTCTTGGCAGTAACGTGCGGTTTGACAACTACGAGGGCAACGTCGGCTACTTCATTACGCCCTTTCTGCTCGCAGGTGCGGCGTACATCTACACGCACGGCAAGGTGGATGCGACCTCCGCGACGCCAATCTATCGGGCAATCGATCTCTACACCAACTATTTCCTCTCGAAGCGGACGGACATTTACTTTGCGGCCGAACTGCTGAAAGCGGCGGGTTCGGCGACTCGCGCGCAGATCACGTTGATTCCTTCACCGTCGAGTGGACAAACGCAGGGTTTGTTGCGAGTTGGAATTCGTCACCGGTTTTGACGAACAGGTGATGTCGTTGCTGTCGAGAGACAAGTGAAACCCGATTGACACCGAAACCAGGTGGCCGATCATCAAGGACAATGCGATGAATAGCATAGGCTATGCCCAGCGGGATGTGCGCGAGATTTTTAACGATATGCCTATGGGGCGTAAGCAGTGGACCGTGTTCCTCATCTGCTTCGCGGCAACGGCGATCGAGGGTTTCGACACGATTGTGATCAGTTTTATCGCGCCTGCGATAAGCCAGCATTGGCATCTATCGAGCGCTGCTCTTTCGCCTCTGGTGGCTTTTGGACTCACTGGCTTGCTGATTGGATCGATTGTTGGAGGAACGCTGGCTGACCGTGTCGGTCGTCGAACGGTGAGCATCGTGGCAATCGCATGGTTTGGCATCGCGGGTGTGATGTCGAGCGAAGCACAGTCGATATTTCAGCTCATTGCCTTGCGCTTCATAACCGGTCTCGGCATCGGAGCAGCGATGCCGGCTACGTCGGCGATCGTCGCGGAATATAGCCCCGACCGTTCACGCTCAGCGATGCTCGCATCGACTTACTGTGGATTTCTTTTCGGTGCGGCAGCCGCTGGTCTGGTGACGTCTCTCGCTATCGGGACACTGGGGTGGCGAGGCATGCTGGTACTGAGTGGTCTTTTGCCGCTTGGGGTCGTTGCTTTATTTGCGTGGCAAGTGCCCGAGTCGCCGCTCTACGTCGTGGCCAGTCGAAGGTCCAATGACGAGGCGCAGCGAATTCTCGGCAAAGTGTTTCCGTCTTTAGACTGCTCTGGAATGCATCTATTTATCGCGGAAACGCGTGAATCGGTCAGCGGAAGCAGGGCGCTGTTGAGCGCGAATTACCGGCTTGGCACCGTGTTGACGTGGCTTGCGGAGTTTGCGGGTTATCTGGTGTTCTTTCTGATTGGAAGCTGGATGCCGACCCACCTGAAGCAGGTGGGGCTATCGATGCACGACGCCTCGCAAGTATCGTCGATGTTCCAGTTCGGTGCGCTCGGCGGCGCGGTTCTATTCGCCATCCTTGTTCGTCGCTATAACGTGGCATCG
This sequence comes from Paraburkholderia sp. GAS32, assembly GCF_050434225.1. Classification (NCBI taxonomy): domain Bacteria; kingdom Pseudomonadati; phylum Pseudomonadota; class Betaproteobacteria; order Burkholderiales; family Burkholderiaceae; genus Paraburkholderia; species Paraburkholderia sp. GAS32. Next base: position 295,093 of record NZ_JBNPVS010000002.1, read on the forward strand.
GTCGTTTCCGTGGCGTTCGGCGCAGGCTCGCTGCTTGTCGTCGCGTTGGGCATCTCCGAAGCCACCCAGTGGCACGCGGGCGTGGTCTTCCTGTCCGGCATAGCTGTTGGAGGACCGCTGATCTGCGTCAACACCATTCCGGGCATTTTCTATCCAACTGCGCTGCGTGCGTCTGGCGGTGGCTGGAACGTTGCGATCGGACGGCTCGGGTCGATCGTCGGTTCGTCGTTGATCGGCCTGATCGTCATATCGGGTTTTCCGTACCTGCTCACATGTGCGTTGTTGTCGATACCGCTTTTGATGGCTTGCGTATGCATGATCGTCATGGCCCGAGTGCTCTCTGCACAACGGCGATTGCTGACCGAACACGTGGCGGACATCAGTACCGGATCGGCGGATGATCCACCGTTGCCGAACAGCACCACGCAGTGACGGTATGGCGCTAGCACGCGCGGTTATGGACACGTAGCCGTTCCTCGGGCGCAATTCATTTGGGATTCAAACTTTTATTTTTTGGCACGTCGTTCGTCTTGCATACTTTACGGACGTGAAGTATAGTGAATTACGGAACCTGCCTGATCGTGCGGCTCTCGATGAGCGAACGCAAAAGCGCATGTCGGCGGGTAAAGCAAATTTTCGGCCTTGAGACGGCCGTCTGTTGACGCCGAACAGGCCAACGAAGGAGGAGACATGATTGAAGAACGCGACATCGTCGTAACGATGCGGGACGGAACCCGTCTTGCGGTAGACGTTTATCGACCGGATGCGGATGGCAAGTATCCCGTGCTGTACGCTTCAGCGCTGCACAACAAGGATCTCCAGGGTCCGGATATTGCGGATGTCTTGCCCCCACAGCCCGCCCATGCGCCGCTCTGGTTCGGGCCGATAGAAGCCGGGGACACTCGCCGCTTCATCGCCAATGGCTATGTACACGTTATTGCGCAACCGCGCGGCTCCGCAAAGTCGGAGGGCCACTACGGCGAGGAGAATACTGACCATTACGACATGATCGAATGGATCACGCAGCAGCCGTGGTCCGACGGCAAGGTCGGCATGGTGGGTATCTCGGGTTTCGCGGGTGAACAATGGCGTGCGGCGGCGCAGGGCCACCCCGCGCTCAAGGCAATTTTTCCGTATGACGCCTGTAGTGCATACGGCGGGATGTTCGGGTTTCGGGATTTCAATCCCGGTGGCGTCATTCACACGTTCCCGTATCTGCTTGACGTTTTCAGCACGGTGCATGAGCCGCGCGGTGTGCCGGGTACGTTACCTGAAGCGCAAGAGGAACTCTGGCGCGCGGCCATGCGTAATCCCGACTACAAGATGTACATTAATCTGTACAACATCCTGACGCAGAAGGGGCAGCGCACAGGGGTGATGTACCACATCATGACGAACCCCTGGGAGCCGGAAGGGACGGTCGAACGAGCCGAGGAAATTTTCAAGTCGATCAAGGTGCCGTTCTATACCGGCTCTGGCGCCTACGCTTACACGTACAAATTGCACTGGCTTGGCGCGCAGCATTACTTCAGCAATGTCAAACAGCCGCGTAAGCTGATCTTTACGGGCCCTGCGCATCTGGAGCGGCCATTCCATCAGTATCACGACGAGGTTATTCGCTGGTACGACTACTGGTTGAAGGGTATCGATACCGGCATCATGAACGAACCGCCGGTCCGTTACTGGGTGATGGGCGCCAACGAATGGCGAACGGGTAGTGACTGGCCTTTGCCGGAGACGCAATGGGCGAAGTACTACCTGTCAGGCTGGGAGCAGCTTTCCACAGATGCCCCTCGACCTTCAGCGGAGGTTGGCAACGCGCATCGGGAACCTGATGTCTTCACGCAAATGCCGCTCAAAAAGACGTCCAAGGTTGAGCGCCTGCGTTACATGACAGAGCCGCTTGCGCAGGACGTGTTGGTGGCGGGTCCCATTTCGCTGACGCTCTATGCTGAGATTGATCAGACGGATTCGAACTGGATTGTCGTACTCAAGGACGTCGGTCCGGACGTATCGGTGGTTACTGCACGCGTCGGCGAACGGTCGGTGCCGGAGACGCTACCTGAGCGTGAACTTACCCGCGGCTGGCTGAAAGCGTCATACCGTGCAACGGATCCTGCGCGATCCACGCCTGCGGAGCCGTTCCACAAATTGACGAAAGAGTCGATCTCGCCTGTCACACCTGGCGAGATCGTCAAGTATGAAATCCAGGTGCTCGCAACGGCAAACCAGTTCAAGGCCGGCCATCGGATCTGTATCGAGATCTGCAGCATGGACGCGCCGACAGGAACGGGCGCGATGACCGATGTCGAATACATTCCGTATCACGTCACCAGCAGCAACACGGTCACTCACAAGGTTTACCGTGACGCGGATCGTCCTTCACATCTGCTTCTTCCGATCATTCCGTTGAATCAAGAGAACTCCTGAATTACGAAACATTCCCGAGCGTCACAGGCGCTCGGTGAATCTGACTGAATAGTGAGGTTAGGCGATGAAAAGCATACGTTTTGAGCGCGACGGGAAGGTCGGGAATATCGTTCTGGCGAATCCGCCGTACAACCGTCTCGATGCACGGTTTGCAGAGTGTCTCCGGCAGGCGGTTCATGAAGCCAGCGAAAGCGACATCCGGGTACTGGTCGTTCGGGCCGAAGGGCCCAACTTCAGTCTCGGTGGCGAGGTTCGCGAATGGCCGGGAAAGGACTTGAACTGGTTTCGCACCTTCGTCGCGGAAATCAACACTTCGTATCGCGCAATCGAAGCGTTGCGCGTTCCGACGGTGGCGGTGGTGCAGGGTCTGGCTTTCGGCGGCGGCTTTGAACTCGCGTTGAACTGTGACTTCATTGTGGCGTCAACCGACGCCGTGTTCCGGTGCGTCGAGGTCACGACGGCGATGCTTCCCATTGCGGGAGCGCTGCAGCGGCTGGCCGAGCGAGTGGGGCGTAGCAACGCGTCCCGTTTCGCGATGCTGGGTGAAGCGATTCCCGGCAGCGTGGCCCGGGACCTCGGAATTGCAACGCACGTGGCTGAACCCGATGCGCTCGAACGTGTTGCTGCCGAGCTGGTTACGCAGCTCTCCGACGGTCCGACGCTTTCGTACGCAGCCACGCGCACCCTGCTCAGGGTCTGGTCAAGTGGCGGCATTCCCGGTGCGGATGCCACCATGCTGGATGTGTGCATGGACCTGTACAACACGGAGGATGCCACGCGAGGTTTCGCCAACACAGCCGAGGCGTTTGATCGCGATGAAGAACCCGGTGAGATGGTTTTTCACGGGAAATAAAGCGTTTTCGATGTCGGCCTTCGACAGGGGCCGACGGCATTGCAATCGCTAGATAACTCCGTTCAGCGGAATTTTTGACGGAAACGCGCAGTAACGATGGAGGATGGCTTCATGCACACTTTACCCGGTTCCCTTACGCTCGAAGCGCCTGCCGATGGCGTTGCCTACGTGCGGGGTTCGACGGACGTTCCGTTGAGCGAGTCTACAGTCGGCCAGTTTCTGAGGGAAACAGCACGCAGATTTCCTGATCAGCAAGCTGTGGTATTCCGGGAGCAACTTGTACGGTGGACATGGAGCGAATTTGACGATCATGTTGATCAGCTCGCCGCAGGGCTTCTGTCGTTGGGAATAGGAAAAGGGGACCGCGTTGGCATCTGGTCTCCCAACCGGTTCGAATGGTTGCTCACGCAGTTCGCGACGGCGCGCATCGGTGCTGTGCTGGTCAACATCAATCCCGCCTATCGTGTTTCGGAACTCGAGTACGCATTGCGGAAAGTGAAATGCAAGGCGCTCGTCACCGCCGAGAGCTTCAAAACGTCGAACTACATTTCGATGTTGCTCGACATAGCGCCCGAACTCGCGTCGCAGCAGCCGGACGAGTTGAAGGTCGAACGTCTGCCGGACCTTCGCACGGTGATCTCCGTGGGTGACTGGCGCGTATCGGGCGTCATGTCGTTCCACACGGTCATGCAGCGTGGAGAGGGGATTCTTCGAGACGAAGGGCGTGAGGCAATCGACACCGTCGAGCAAACACTTTCTTCTCAGGACCCGATCAATATCCAGTTCACGAGCGGCACCACCGGCAGCCCCAAGGGTGCAACGCTGACGCACCGAAACATCGTCAACAACGCACGCTTTGTCGGCATGGCGATGAAGCTGTCCGAAGCCGACTCGCTTTGTATTCCTGTGCCGCTATACCACTGTTTCGGCATGGTGCTCGGCGTATTGGCGTGCGTGTCGGTTGGCGCTCAGATGGTCTTCCCGGGCGAAGGATTCGACGCTGGCGCGACCCTCGCAGCCGTCTCGGAAGAGCGTTGCACTGCACTTCACGGGGTGCCGACCATGTTTATCGCTGAACTGGGGCATGCGGACTTTGCATCGTTTGATCTGAGCACTCTGCGGACCGGGATCATGGCTGGATCGCCTTGTCCGGTCGAGACAATGAATCAGGTTGTGACCAGGATGAATATGCGAGAGGTCACCATTGCGTATGGCATGACAGAGACCAGCCCCGTATCGTTTCAGAGCGGAACCACGGATCCGCTCGATAAGCGCACGACAACGGTCGGGCGGATTCAACCTCATCTCGAAGTCAAGATCGTTGATTTCGACGGTAAGACTGTATCGGTCGGCGAGACGGGAGAACTCTGTACACGAGGGTACTCGGTGATGCAGGGGTACTGGGAAGACGAGACAAAAACGCGCGAAAGCATCGTTGACGGATGGATGCATACGGGTGATCTCGCAACGATCGATGCCGACGGATATTGCAACATCGTCGGAAGGTTGAAGGACATGGTGATTCGAGGGGGAGAGAATATCTATCCCCGCGAAGTTGAGGAATACCTCTTCAGGCATCCAAAAATACAGAATGTGCAGGTGTTCGGCGTGCCGGATGAGAAGAACGGCGAGGAGTTGTGCGCCTGGATCGTGCTTCGAAAAGGCGAAGGTTCGACTGAGGAGGACATCAGAGACTTTTGCCGAGGACAGATCGCGCACTATAAGGTACCCAAATATATTCGCTTCGTGAGCGAACTGCCTATGACTGTTACGGGAAAAGTACAGAAGTTCGCCATGCGTGAGGAGATGATCCGCTATCTCAATCTGACCGAGCACAAGACCGCCTGACAGGTTAGCGAAAACCGGACAGGATCGTAAAAACAGAGACTCGTACACTCACCTTGAATTAGTTATCCGAACTACACGGAAACGGTGAGGCACGAAGGCATGACAATTGGAGGTGTCGAATGTATGAAATAACCACGGACGTACTCATCGTCGGAACGGGGCCTGCCGGCTCCGCCAGTGCCGCGCTGCTTTCGACGTACGGTATCGACAACATGGTCATCAACCAGTATCGCTGGCTGGCCAACACGCCGCGGGCGCACATCACGAACCTGCGCACCATGGAGGTCCTGCGCGACCTCGGCCAGCAGGTGGAGCAGGAGGCCTACCTGCACGCGACCGATCAGGATCTGATGGGTGGAACGGTTTTCTGCGAAAGCCTGACCGGTGAGGAGATTGGCCGGGTGCCCAGTTGGGGACTGCATCCGCTCTCAAGAGCGGAGCGTCAATTGTCGAGTCCGACCAAGATGAACGATTTGCCGCAGACGTTCATGGAGCCGCTGCTTTTCAAAACGGCTTGCTCGCGAGGAACTGAAGCGCGGATGAGCACGGAATATCTGAGTCATACGCAAACTGACGAGGGTGTTCTCACGCGCTGCCGTGACCGATTGTCCGGGGAGGAGTTCACGGTCAAATCAAAGTACCTGATCGGCGCGGACGGCGGGAATTCCAAGGTCGCAAAGGACGCAGGTCTGCCTTTCGAAGGGCAGATGGGTGTGCGGGGATCGATGAACATCTGGTTCCGTGCGGACCTGTCTGAATTCGTCGCACACCGCCCGGCAGTGTTGTACCCAATCATGCAACCGGGTGCAGAAGTGGGCGGTATCGGGATGGGCCTGATCCGGATGGTTCGGCCGTGGCACGAGTGGTTGATCGTTTGGGGCTATGACATCAACGAACCGGTGCCGGTTGTGGACGAGGCAAAGGCCACCACGATCGCACGCCAACTCGTGGGTAAGCCGGATCTCGAGATCGAACTGTTGGGTGCGAATACCTGGACAGTGAACAACATGTACGCGACCCGCATGCAGGAGGGGAGAGTGTTCTGCATGGGCGATGCGACCCACCGGCACCCACCATCCGGCGGGTTGGGCTCCAACACGTCGATTCAGGATGCGTTTAACCTCGCATGGAAGCTCGCGGAAGTCATCAAGGGGCGCGCGGGTGAAGCACTTCTGGATACCTATTCGGCCGAGCGTGCACCGATCGCCAAGCAGGTCGTCACCCGCGCGAATCAGTCGATTGCCGAATTTGCACCGCTCTACAGCGCGCTTGGCATCGACAAATCGAACGACGGCGAGGTCTTGCAAGCGAATATGCATGCTCGAAGCGGATCCACGGCGGCAGCCGAAAAACAGCGCGACGAAATCCGGGAAGCATTGGCGTTCAAGCGATATGAACTGGACGCCCAGGGCGTAGAGATGAATCAACGCTATCGCTCGAGCGCTGCGGTGACCGATGGGCAAACCGAACCGGAGTTCACGCGCGACCGTGAGCTCTATTACCAGGCGACGACATGGCCGGGTGCGCGTCTGCCTCATGCCTGGGTTTTCGACGCTCGTGGACGCCAACACTCCACGCTTGACCTCGCAGGACATGGGCGATTCGTACTGTTCACCGGTCTGGGCGGCGAAGCATGGGTCGAGGCTGCGTCAAAAGTCGGTGAGGAGCTGGGGTTGAAGATTGACGTACACGTTATTGGTCCGCGGCAGGCCTATGCGGACCACACGGGCGACTGGGCTCGCGTGCGTGAAATCGGCGACAGTGGTTGCGTATTGACCCGCCCGGACCATCATGTTGCGTGGCGTAGCCTTACTTTGCCGAGTGATCCGGCAGCCGAACTTCGCCGGGCCTTGGGACAGGTGCTCTCGAAGTAAATACTGGAAGCGAGCGTCTCGCCTGGATTCGTGTGATTGCGGGTCGACGGCGGGACGCATGCACAATTCGTCGGGCACCGTTAGTCTTGCTCGCCGCAGGCATGTGGGCCCACTCGTGATGGAACCGTTTCTGCGGTGTCGCAATCGTGCCCCACGTCGCGAGGGTGGACCTTCGCCACGAAATGGAGTTTCAAATGAATCAGCAGGAACGTTGGAGGCAGGGCACGGATAGCGGTCTTCCAAAGCGCGTACACATTGTCGAAGTCGGGCCTAGAGACGGTTTGCAGGCGGAAAGCACGTTCATACCAACGGACACCAAGATTGAACTGGTCAATCGACTCGTTGGCGCCGGCGTACGAAGAATCGAAGCTGCGTCCTTCGTGTCGCCAAAATGGATTCCGCAAATGGCCGACGGCGCGCAAGTCATGGCTGGAATCGATCGCGCAGCGGGGGTCTCGTACGCCGCGCTGACACCCAACATGAGAGGGCTCGAGGCCGCGATTGAGAACAAGGTCGACGAGGTCGTCATTTTCGGTGCCGCGAGCGAAGCATTTTCCATTCGCAACATCAATTGTTCTGTAGCGGAATCGCTCGAACGCTTTGCGCCGGTTGCGCGGATGGCGAAAGAAACGGGATTGCAATTGCGCGCCAGCATTTCATGCTCTTTCGGATGTCCGTACCAGGGGCCGGTGAGCGTTGATGCCGTCGTCGATATGGTCAGGCGCTTTCGCGATCTGGGGTGTGACGAAATCGACATTGCCGACACCATTGGGGTGGGCACGGCGCACCACGTTCAGCGAGTGGTTGAGGCCGCTTCCAGGGAGTTTCCGTTGGCGAGTCTCGCCGGCCACTTTCACGACACCTATGGGCAGGCCTTGGCAAATATCTTCGGCGCCCTTCAGGTCGGAATGACAACGTTCCACGCGTCCGTTGGTGGACTGGGCGGTTGTCCCTATGCCAAAGGCGCAACCGGTAATGTTGCTACGGAAGATCTGCTCTACCTTCTGGACGGCCTCGGGATCGAAACGGGCATTGACCTGGACGCCATCGTTACGATTGGCGATTGGGTGAGTCAGCAAATGGGCCGGGAGAATGGCGCGCGCGCGGGTAAGGCACTGATGGCGCGCAAGGCACTCAACTGATGTTGTTGTGTCGACGGAGATCGACCGTTTAGAGCGGGCGTGGGCGCATGCCGCGTTGCGGGATGCGCCCCCTCTAGCGTGATGCAAATGCTCCAAACACAAGCTGCTCCACGGTGCGCCAATATTCTTCGGCCAGCGCCGGATCGGACGGTGATAGATCACTGGTCGCCGAAAATTCCGGACCGAAGCTCGAGAGGGTCGACGTCAAACTAATCAGCATATAGTGGAAAACAATAGGCTCGACGTTGGGTAGCGCGTGTTCCTCCTGGGCGGCGCGGATTTGCGGAAGCAACCAGCCGATCAGCGGTTTCAGGAAAGCATCGGCGAGCCATTGCAGCCGCGAGCTGGAACCTAGCGATTCCTGAAGTATGAAGCGGTGAAACTCGGGAAACGCGACAGTGAAGCGAAATAGCGCCCTATATGCCAGCTTGAGCCGATCGACCGCGCTAGCCGGACCGAGGCTGGACAGACTTGCATCGCGTTCTTGCCGGACACGTTCGAATACATATTCGGCTACCGCCTGCCACAGAATCTCTTTGGAACGAAAGTGGTAGGTAACGAGCGGATGTTGCATTCCGATCCGGTCTGCAATACTACGAATACTCGCGACCTCGAAACCCTTCGATGAAAATTCAGTAAGGGCCGCATTTAAGATGGCCGCACGCGTTTCCTGCGCGCGAAGCTGTTCAGTACGCTTCAGTTCAACCGGGCGACGTGCCCGGATATCTCTTGCCTCAGGAAGTGTATGTGACGCCATGTGCGAATACCTTGCGACACGTTGAAATGAATAATGAGTGTCTGGATCATTGGTCCGGACGAAACTCGCTCTACAAGCCATCAATCGGTGCGCTACCGTCGAATGCGCGCTGCAGTAAAGCGCGAATTGCTCCGCGTTCTAGCGAGCGGGGATTCCAGTAGGTGTTGTTGCAGGCAATGTCGGCCGCCTGGTCGAGTTGTTCTTCGAGCATACCGATCTCCTTCAGCGCAACGGGCGCACCGTTTGCGCGCGAGAGTTCGTACAGACCTTGTGCAGCGCTGTCGTGCCCGAGCGCCCGTGCAATCCGTCTCATCGCATCCGGCACGGCGCCTGCGTTGTACGCCAGGGCGTGTGGCAGCACAATGGTGTGGGTGGGTGCGTGCGGCAGATTGAAACTGCCGCCGAGCGTGTGGCATAGCTTGTGATGCAGCGCCATGCCGACGCTTCCGAGCACGGCACCGCAAAGCCAGGCGCCATAAAGCGCATCGGCGCGTGCGGATGGATCGTTCGGCTGAGCGACGATTTTGGGTAAGCTGCGCGCGAGCGCCGCGATGCCTTCTTCGGCCATCAGACTGGTAAGAGGATTGGCATCGCGTGAATACAGACCTTCTGCCGCGTGTGCGATTGCGTTGATGCCGCTGGTCACGGACATGCTTACCGGCAAAGTCAGGGTCAAGTCCGGATCGTAGACAACCGTTTTGGGTAATACGCGCAGATCGGTGCCTGTCCGTTTCAGGCCCGATTCGGTCAACCCGAATATGGGCGTCATTTCACTGCCGGCGTAGGTGGTTGGCACGGCGAGAATGGGGAGGCCCGTCTCGAGAGCAAGACCCTTCGCGAGGCCGATTGCGGAGCCGCCGCCCACGGCGATGAAGCAGTCGGCATGCAGCGACGCGGCAACCGTGCGTACTTCCGTGACCAGTTCGACCGGCACGTGCATGGCAGCTCGATCAAAGACACCCGCTGCGAGCACACCCAACTGATCGGCAACTGATACACCCAATGTGCGTTGTTCGTGGCTACACAGAACCAGAGCGCGGCGTACTTGCAGCGTGTGCAATTCACGTTCGATGTGGGTGCGTGAGCCGCACCCGAAGACGACACGCGTGCCGCGCCCGTTATAGACGAATTCAGATGGTGACATGGCGGGTTCCGGCGAGAATGTGCCCGTTCATGACCCGTGTACCGCAGGGTTGAGAACGAAGTCGTAATCGAGCGTATAAAACGGGGCGTCCATCGCCGTGCCGTCCGGCGCGATACCCGGCGAGTGCTCGACCCAGTCGACGATCAACGTTGAGCGCACGCCGAATACGGCGTCCGAATCGAGATACTTGTCCCCGTTGCGGAACACGTGCGTAATCAACGGCTCGTACCCTGGCGCCGTGATCCAGAAGTGCAGGTGGGCTGGCCGCCACGGATGGCGTCCGAGCGCATCGAGCATTCGACCAACCGGGCCATCGTGCGGAATGGGATAGGCCTCGGCGAGAATCGAGCGGAAATGAAAGAGTCCGTCTGGCAGCGTCTGCAAACGACCACGCGCTTGATACTCCACGTTTGGATCCTGCGAGTCTCCGTACTGCACGTCGTAGTACCCGTCTTCATCGGATTGCCAGACCTCGATCGCTGCCCCGGATACAGGTTCGCCCGAAAGGCCCCGAACGCTGCCGGCAACAAAACAGGGAAGACCCGCCGCACCGTTAGAGATATCGTCACCGTTCCTGTACTCGGGGGCGCCTGCAACAAAGAAGGGGCCAAGAACGGTTGCTTCCGTACATTCGACCGGCTTGCGGTTGTTCTGTGTCGTAACCAGCATCGACAAGCCGAGCGTGTCGGACAGAAGGACGAACTCCTGGCGTTTTTCATCCGTGATATGGCCAACCTCGGTGAGGAAGTTGATTGCGTATGCCCATTCACTTTCGGTCAACTTCACGTCTCTTGCGAACGAATGCAAATGCTGGACAAGGCTGGTGATTACGGTGCGCAGCCTGTCGTTGTTACAGCCGGCCATTGCCGCGAGCACCGCTTGGGTGATGGTGTCTTCGTTGATATTACGCATCGTCTTTCCTTGAACTCCGCGTTCGCAATACAGTTAGCGCGCAAGCAACCGGGCAGCATTGTCTCCGTACACCTTGTCCATCTCAATGCCGGGAATGTGGATATTATCGAGAACTTTCCCGAACTGCCGGATTGCGCTTACCGGTGCGAACGGGAAGTCCGTCCCGAAGAGAATGTGATCGGGGTCTGCCACTTGCGCCAGCGCACTGAGGGGCGCGTTGCCGGCGGAAAGTGCCGTGTCGAAGTAGAAGGATCGGACCGCCGCCAACGTGTCGCCCACGCGCTCGGCCACCGCGGGCATCATGGAAATTGACAGGGCGATGCGAGGGACGAGAAACGGCAGCGTCCCCCCGGCATGCGAAAGGATAAACCGGATGTTCCTGAAGCGGCTCATCGCCCCTGAAATGATCAGGCTGGTGGCTGTACGTGTCGTCTCGAAGGGATACTCGAGCACGGACGCCGGAGCGACAGGAGGTATTTCGTGAGGCGGCTGATTGGGGTGAATGAAAACCACCGTCCCGCGCCGGTTCAATTCTTCCCACAGCGGCGTGAAATGCTCGTCCCCCAGATACAGTCCGTCGTAGTTCGTAAAGACAATGAAACCATCAACCTTCAACACGTCAAGACAATAGCTGACTTCCTTCAGAGAGGCGTCGACGTCGGGCAGCGGCAAGCTCGCAAAGGAACCGAACCGTCCGGGATGGCGGGACCTGAGTTCCGCAGCGTGGTCGTTGCATTTTCTCAGCAGCGTGGCTGCATCCGGAAGCGTGGGGCCGGAGGAGATCGACAGGATGCCCTCGTCGATTCCGTTTTCATCCATCATCGCGAGGGCTGCCTCGACGGACCAGGTTGGGGCCACGCCGCCCGGCATCGCCGCATTCAGCAAGTCCAGCCCAACTGCGTCCACGTAGAGCTTCGGCAGGAAATGTTGGTGCGTGTCAATTTTTCGCTTCGGCATGGCCGTTGTCTCCTATGAGGAATTCTTTAGCATCGGGCGGGGGCATTCCCTCCTCGGCTTAGATCCATCTTATACGTTATTTTTTACGTTTGCAAAGTTTAGTGAGCAATGCAATCGCCCGCGTGTTTCCGGTTGGATTGATGCAAAGTCACATTCAATTCGCGCAGCACCCAGACGCAGTATCCGTTCTAGGGCGCAACGCAGGTCGGTGGATAAATGGCCCATTGGCGCTCGATGTCGCTGCGCAGTGGGCCGGAATCGTTCGCCCCGCGCTCTGCCTCGATATTCTCGAGTGCCTTTTGAGCCGCGAGTACGGCCTTGTAGACGGCGAGGCAGCGTGTGTATAGCTGCTCGCCTGCGTGCGTGACATCCACGCGCCGGCTCGTTCTCGTGAGAAGTGATGTCCCGAGTCCCTGTTCCAGGTCAGCGACGACACGACTCAACGTCGACTTGCTTACGCGGACTTCCTTCGCCGCTGCGCTGAAGCTTCTATGCTTGACTACGCACGCGAAGTACACAAACTGGTTTGCCTCGATCATGGTCGAGTGACTGCCTGCCTTCCGTGTCATGGTGTATTGCTTACTCCAGTCTCATGCAACGCGGTCGATCCGGGGTTAGCGCTTTAGCGCTTACCCCGGTCCCACGCAACGCGGTCGATCAGGATGACCGGCATGGCGCGCTCTCTTAGCGTTCTTCAGCTTCGGCCAACACCGGATAGTCGGTATAACCTTGTCCATCGCCGCCGAAGAACGTAGTGGGGTTCGCATCGTTCAGCGGTGCACCGGTCTTCAGGCGCGCAACGAAATCCGGATTGGCCAGCACCATCTGGCCATAGGCTTCCAGATCAGCGAGCCCCGATGCGACGTCGGTGCCAGCCTGGTCGCGGGAGCGGCCCGGCCGGTTCAGGATCAGCGTGCCCGTCCAGAGCTTGCGAATGTCAGCCAGCAGCGTTTCGTTGCCCTGATGCGTGACGTGCAGGTACGCCAGACCGAGCTTGTCCAGCTCAGCCACCAGATAGCGGTAGAGCACCGGTCCTTCGGCGCCTTCGTCGATGCCCCACCGCGCGAGGCCAGGCGACAGGCGAATGGCCGTCCTGTCAGCGCCGATTTCCTCAGCGATTGCAATTGCCACCTCGATGGCAAAGCGGGCGCGGTTTTCGATCGAGCCGCCATACTCGTCGGTGCGGGCATTGGCGCTTGGTGCGAGGAACTGATGGACCAGGTAGGCATTCGCACCGTGGATCTCGACGCCATCGGCGCCGGCCTCGATCGCGCGGCGTGCCGCGAAGCGGAAGTCGGACACCGTCTGGCGCACCTCGTCGGTCGTCAGCGCACGCGGTACCGGAATGTCCTGCATCCCCTTGGCCGTGAACATCGGCGTATCGGGCGCCGCGATGGCCGAAGGCGCGACGCTCTGACGATGATGCGGCGTGTTGTCCGGGTGCGACATGCGCCCTGCGTGCATAAGCTGGATGAAGAGATGGCCACCGCGCTCATGGACGGCGGAGGTAATCTTGTTCCATCCCGCCACATGCGCATCGGTATAGATGCCCGGCGTAGCAAGATAGCCCTGACCATCGTCAGACGGCTGAGTGCCTTCAGTCACAATCAGGCCGACGCTCGCGCGCTGCGCATAGTACTCCGCGGCCAACTCTCCCGGCGTGCCGTCAAACCCGGCGCGGCTGCGGGTCAACGGCGCCATGACCAGACGGTTCTTCAGTTCCAGCCTGCCGAGGCGAGCGGGTTCAAACAGGCGTTCAAGTGCGTTCGTAGTCACGATCAACTTCCTTTTCAAAGATGTGAGAGCTACTGTACAAACCAGGAGAATGTTGAAAAAGTGGCTAAATCTAATAACTTTATCTACGTGGATAGATAATCGACATGGACCAATTGCTTGCCATTCGCGTGTTCGCCCGCGTTGTCGAAGCGGGCGCATTCACGCGTGCCGCCGACTCGCTCGACATGCCGCTCGCCACGGTGAGCAAACTCGTGCGTTTGCTGGAGCTGCATCTCGGTGTCAGGCTGCTCCAGCGAACGACGCGACGCGTCACTGTCACGCCCGAGGGGGCTGCGTACTACGAGCGCACCTCGCGCGTGCTGAAGGAGATCGAGGACATCGACTCGGGGTTCGCCAGCGCACATCAGCGTCCGCGCGGACGGCTGCGCATCGACATCGGCTCGGCGAACGCAAGCTGCGTGTTGATCCCCGCACTGCCCGACTTTATTGAGCGATATCCCGACATACGTGTCGATCTGGGCGTGAGCGACCGGCAAGTCGACCTCATAGGCGATAACGTGGATTGTGTCGTGCGCGGCGGTAGCGTCGACGAGCTCTCGCTCATCGCACGTCCGCTTGGCCGTGCATCGTGGGTGACATGCGCGGCGCCCGATTATCTGAAGCAGCACGGCAGGCCGACGCATCCCGACCAGCTAAAAAACGGGCATCGCATCGTGAGCTACGTTTCGGCACGGACCGGACGCGTCATGCCGATGCGTTTTCAGAAGGGCAGCGAGCGAATCGAAATCGGCGGCTCACAAGGCATGGGTGTCAACGAGAGCAACGCACATGTCGCGGCTGGACTGGCCGGCCTCGGTGTGATTCAAACCTTCTCCTTTGCCGCGAAGGACGCGATCACGCGTGGCGAGCTTCTGCCTGTTCTGCCCGCATGGCAACCGGATCCCTACCCATTCTTCCTTGTCTATCCGCCAGACAGGCATATGAGCCAACGGTTGCGTGTCTTTATCGACTGGGCGACGGAGCGGTTTGCACACAAGTTCGATCGGGCAACGTAGGCATCGTCGCGAACTCGGACATTCCGGATGTCTGGTTATCGCGCCAGAGGTCAGATAGTCAGGCGGCTGTGCTATCCCACCGCGGGGCGAGACCGGGCGGATCGACAATCCGGCTGTCTGCTGTCGCCAATGCGTAAATCGCGGCCATGTCCGCATCATCTAGCTCGAAGTCGAATACCGCCAGGTTTTGTGCCAGCCGATCGATCCGCGTGGTTCTCGAAAGCGCCACAACGCCGCGTTGTTGAACAAGCCACCGCAAGACGATCTGGGCGATGGTTTTGTCGTGGCGAGCGGCGATCTCCTTGAGAGTTGGGTCCGAGAACACGCGGCCAACCGCCATGCCGCAATATCCTGTCACGGCAAGCCCAGCCTCGCGTGTGCTTTCGATGAGCAAGGACTGGTTCAGATACGGATGGTATTCGAACTGATTCGTGACCAATGGAGCCGCCGAGAGCCGGATCGCTTCGGTCATCTGTGCGCGGTTGAAGTTGCTGACGCCTATGTGCCGGACCTTGCCGGCACGCACGACCTCATTGAGCTCCCCAATCTGTTCGGCGAGAGGCACATCCGATCCCCCCGGCCAGTGAAGCAGGAGCAGGTCGATGTAGTCCGTCTTGAGCTTGCGCAGGCTTTCGTTGACTGACGCATCGAAGTGTCTTGCCGAGTAGTTGCTCACCCAGACCTTGGTCGTCAGAAACATTTCGCTTCTTGGGATGCCGGATGCGGCGACGCAGTCGCCGATTTCTGCCTCGTTACGGTAGATTTGCCCGGTGTCGATATGACGGAAGCCGGCACGAAGGGCTTCAGGAATCATTCGATAGATGTCGTCGCCAGTCATCCCGTAGGTGCCAAAGCCTATGGCCGGAATGGCCGCGTTACCGGCATGGACGTTCTGCATGCTATTCCTCATAGACTAAGTGCCGGGCGGCGGCCGTGAAAGAAGCCGCCGCTCGGCGTGTGATCTCGTCAAAGGAAAGGTACGCGATTGCATGCCTGGAAAGAAGCCTATACATTTCGATGCAACCTATCGTCAGAGACGATACACATCCGGCAGGATTCCTTCGACCAATTGCACATGTTTGTGGCAGTCAGCGTGAGGCTGCACTGCCAAACGAACGTACCACCCGTCGAGGTTAGCGTTGCACTGCTAAAAGTTGTGCTGAATACCAACCGAGACGCCGGTCGTGGACCGGCCGGATGCCACGCCTGCGGCCGCGAGCGAAGCGAAGCCATTGGCGCCCGACGCGTGTTGGTAGGTCACCTGCTGGTAGACAGTAGTTCTTTTCGACAGGATGTAAGCATTCGAGACGGTAATGGTCTTCCAGTTTCCGCCGTCGAGATTTTCCACCCATCCGCCAACCGAGAGGACATCATCGGGCACGATCGTCCAGTTCGCACCGGCGTCGACGGTGTTGGCGTTACCGCGGCCAGTCGCCAATGTGATGCGCGACTGCGTAAACGTGGCGTGTAGAAGCACATTTTTCAACTGATACGATGCGCCGAGCCCCCAATTGACGAGCTTGTTGGCGACAACGCCTTCGGCCTGAGGCAGTGATGTTCCAAAGAGCGACGGCAGACCGATAAAACTGGAAAGCTCCAGAAAACGGTTGTTCTCGTTCGCGTACGTGGCTGCCAGACTCAGCGGCCCTCCCTTGTACTGGACAAAGAAAGAGTAGTTCCTGCTTTCGCTGAAATTGCCGGCCACATTGCCAAATGCAAATTCCGCCCCCGAGGAGAACCCGCCAAGGGTCGGGCTCACATATTTCACCGCATTGTTGAACTGGAAGAAGTTGGCAATTTCATCCAGATTGCCTTGGTGAAGCGTGAGAATGTTGCCGAGCAGGAAGGGCGTTTGGTAGTTGGACAGAATGTCATACATGAAGCTGGGTTGGTGACCGAGCGTCAACGTGCCATAGCTGTCCGATTGCAGTCCGACATACGACTTTCTGTTGAATAAGGTTCCAGGAACAAGTGCCCGGCCATTGTTCAGCAGGTACTCGTTCTGAAGATCGAAGATGGTGCGTATCCCGCCGCCGAGATCCTCAACTCCCTTCAAGCCGAAAATGTCGGGTGCGTGCGTGTTTCCCTCCTGGACCAGGGCGTGTCCTCTGACGTTGCTGATGTACTGCACTGCAGTGTCCGCAATTCCATATAAGGTGACGCTGGATTGCGCGTTGGCGGTACTGGTCACAGAAAGTGCGACGAGCGCGCCTGCCATCGTACGTCCAAAAATTGCCATGCCTTGTCTCCGAACCGGTTGGTACTTTTCTGAAGAAGTTATTTGAATAAAGGGGAGCGTATGAAATCTGTACTACTGATGAAATGAGAGGCTAAAGAGTCAAGCGTTTTGTTCTCACTGCTCGCTTGCCTCTGATCTCCCTAAATTGCTGGTGTTGCGTTCAACAATAATGAATGACATAATCTATGTTGAACACTATAGGGGCCGCCCCCTTGACGTGTCAACGTGACGGCCGTCCGTGGAAACCCGGGGCGGCGATTTTTTATCACTTCCATACGGTTGAAAAATGACCAATGTGACTGCGAGGCGCGGCATTCAGTCTGTCGAGATTGCGTTCCGAATCCTTTCGGCGTTGCAGACGAGTGAGCGAGCACTCCCTCTGAAGGAAATTGCTGCGCTGTCCGAACTGTCGCCGAGCGCGACGAGCAACTACATGATCAGTCTGGTGCGGACCGGGCTTGCGTCGCCGGATGAAAAGCCGGGGTGCTACAAGCTCGGGCCGGCGTCGCTTGCTTTGGGGATGAGCGCGATCAATCAACTGGACGGATTCGATATCGTGCGTCGTGAGGTGGTCGCTTTGCGGGAAGCAACACTGAGTGGCGCGGCCGTCACCGCATGGACCGAAGATGGGCCGGTTAGTCTCTTCAAGCAGGAGGGGCAGACGCGAAGTATTCTCGAGCTGAGAACAGGCCTGATTCCGCTGGTTACGACTGCTGCGGGAAAGCTGTTCATTGCCTGCCTTCAGCCTGCACGTACCGACGATCTCATCAGCCGCGAACTGTCTGCGGGACAGGAATGGACTCCGGCTTCCTTGCGGGAAGAAGCGATCGCTGAATTGCGCAACTGTGGCTTCACAACGGTTCATCGTGGGGAAATGGGTTACGTGTCTGTCGCGGCCCCCATCTGGGACAGGGACGGAGATCTCCGATTTGCCATTAGTCTCATCGGATCGCCTGCAACGCTGAACACGGAAGTTGAAGGTAAAGAGATAAAGGCGCTACTCGATAGCGCTGTTCGAGCTACGGCTGCACTGGGCGGCAAGGTCCCCAGAAAAATTGGGTAGAAGCCGGGCGCTCAATACCGATGCGCGTCATCTGTTTCGGCGGACGATTGCCACGGACGTGCTAGCACGAGGGCCGCGGCTTGCTCATCGCAGTCATCCTTCCGTCAGTCTGTCCCGGCTTCCGCAACTGCCAACACGATGGAATTGAACGCTTCCGGCGCTTCAAGCTTCGGCATGTGGCCAATCCCATCGAGCACGTGGAGTGTCGAACCGTGAGCAGCCTTGTGAATCGGCTGCGCATGGTCGTCAATTGGAGCGACGCGGTCCAGGTTGCCGACAATGACGGAGATCGGCGCTGCGATCGAAGGAACGACGGATGGTGTATACGCAGAGAAGAGCATGTCTACGGCGTGTTCCCAGCCTGTAGGGGTCACCGCGTCTCTTAGCCGGGATACGACCGCGCGAACCAGGGGGCCGGCGTTCGGAGCGATCAGAGCATTGACCACGGCGGCGCGTGCCTCGATCGATTGTGCCGCTGCGCTTCGCATCAGAACTTCTCGTGCCGCGTCGCGCTCCTTACCGGACAGATGTCCTCGTGCAACATTGGGCGCGCTCAATACAAGGGCGCGCGTAGCCGACGGATACCGCGCCGCAAACGTTGCGGCGATGACGCTACCCCATGAACTGCCTACGACGGTTGCACGCGATATGCCGAGCGCAGACAGTAGGGCCATGAGTACATCGGCGTAATCCGTGGCGGCCGGCGTGCTGATCGCAAAGGGGCTGCTTTGTCCGTAGCCGGGAGCGTCCCAGGCAATCACCCGATGGTTCCTGCTTAGTGCGGCGAGCTGCGCGCGGTATCCCGCCGAACTCGAACCAATACCATGCAGCAGCACGATGGCGGGCGCGCGCTCGTCACCGGCAGTGCGATACGTGATGACCCGTTTGTCGCCGAGTGTGGGGAGATTCACTAGTGCCTGGTCGACGGCGGGCAACGAGGATTCAAGTAGATGGCTTTCTGTTTCAGTCATGATTGAAGTCTGGCCGATGTATCAGTCGCTTTAACTTAGGCAAATGCCAATTCACGCATCTCTCAATGCAGCGGAAATCTCATGCGCGGCGGCTCTGAGGGCTTCTGCACAAGGTCCATCGGCCGCGGCATCGAAATGCTCGGCTGGGCCTATCGCCGTCAGTGCCAGCACGGCCATTCCGCTCGGGGAAAGAATGGGCACGCTGATGGCGTTGGCGAGCATACGGTCGTCATAGAACGGGGCGGGGCGTCTCGTCGCGACATGCGAGGCCCTGACGGATTCAAGTACGCTTGCGAGCGATTCCGCCGTGGGGAGCACTTCGCCAGACGCTTGTCGTGCGTTGTCACGCAGTTCCGCTGTCACAAATCGATCGACGGCTTCGTGCGGAAGGAACGCCGCCAGCGCCAGGCCCGAAGCGGAAGACGTCACCGGCAGCACGAGCCCAAGCGGCAGATCGGCGGCCACAGGCGTGGTTGCGGCTTGCCATGCGATCACCGTGGGACCGTGATTGCCCCACGCTGCCAGCGCAAGTGTCTTGTCCAGCGTATGCGCGAGCCGCAACATGGCGCGGCTGGCCAGCCGGACTGCATGTGGCTGCGATTTCATCGTGCCCGCCGTTCCGATCGGCGCGCGGCCGAGGTCGTGCGGGTCGGCAACCAGATATTGTCCACCGCCGAATACCAGCGGGCGCCGCGTGCTCTGGCGTATGCATTCCACCGACCCGACAAAAATCACGTGGTCGCCGCCCGGAAAGCGGGAGACCACCTTGCACTCCAACCATGCGCTGCAATCGCGCAGTAGCGGCAGTCCGTCGACCCCCAGGTCATAGTCGATGCCGGCGAATTTGTCCGGCGACCGGGTCGCAAAGTGATTGGCGAGGTCGTACTGGTGTTCAGCCAGGATGTTGATGGTGAAGCGCCCGGCATCCCTGAACGCGGTATGGCTTCCCGCAGAGGTCGCCTGGCTCCACAGGACGAGAGGCGGATCCAGCGAGACCGAGGAAAACGAATTGGCGGTGAGGCCGTGCATTTTCCCCTCGCCGTCGAGCGTGGTGATCACGGTGACGCCGGTTACGAAGGACCCGAGCACGTCTCTCAACTGACGCTTCTCGAACGTCCTGATGGCAGGACGCGCCTCGTCTAACGCAGTGCTTCCGGTCATGACAGAACCCTTTGCGACTCGCTGAACGCCGGCATGATGGACTCGTGAAACAGGCCGATAGATGTCTTCGCTTCGGAGACGGACATGTCTCCGAACATGAACGTTCCGATGAGGTAGTTGAATGCCCCTTCGTGCGCCTGCTCCAGCAGCTTTTCACGCACGGTTTCCGGCCGGCCCACTACGGCCAGGCCCGATTCCACGAGCGGCTCGATTGTCGGCGGAAGCTTCTGGTTGACCGGTTCCGTCCCGTGCTTCTTCCAGAGCTTGAAAAAGTTCGGACGGAACACCGACCATGCCCGCGAGGCAATTTTCATCGCCTCCTGGTCCGTTTCGGCGACCACGACGTAGCGATTCACGCCGATGAGCGGCTCAGCGGCGGACGGATGCCGCTTGGCGAATTCTTCGCGATATCGATCGGTGATGGCTCTGACTCGCTGGACCGGGCCGCCGCACACGATGTTCATCTTCTCCTGGGCCGGCCATACCGTCGACTCCGGCGATGCCAGCGCGTACCAGGTCGGAGGGGGCGTCTGCAGCGGCTTGAGTTCGATCGGCATGTCGTTGAATTGCCAGAACGTCCCCTTATAGTCGAGCGTATCCGAACTCAAATACCGCTTGATGATTTCATACGACTCGACGTATCTGGCCTGAGCCGTGGCCGCGTCGATACCGAGTGCCTCGATTTCGTGGGGTGAGGCGCCGCGGCCCACGCCATACTCCAGGCGGCCGCCGCTCAGATTGTCGAGCATGCAAATTTCTTCGGCGAGACGGACCGGGTGGTGGATCGGGAGAATGTAGACGAGCGGCGACAGGCGCAGTTTCTTGGTGCGCTGTGCAGCAGCGGCAAGAAACACGCTTTGCGACGGGCAGGCGCTCAGCGTGGTCGCATGGTGTTCCGACATGTGATAGGCATGGAAACCGAGCCTGTCGTAAAGCTCGATAATTTGCATCCTGTCTTCGTACTGCTTATGAATAGGCAGTCCATTGCGATCGTTCTGGTCGAATATACCGAATTTCATGGCTTTTCCAGTAAGTGCGAAATGTGTGATCTTCTGACTTAACGTGTCGAAGATTTGCTGAATACCTGGAAGATGTTTTCTTCCGGATCCTGGTAGGTGGTAACGACGCCGTGTGTGCCCATGTCGCGCTGCGCGAGTTGCTGGCCGCCCGCAGACAGGATTTTCTGCCGGACCTCGTCCTGGGCCTCACCGGCGACCTGGAAGACGGGGACGGCCCCGACGGCTCCTTCTGCCGCTTCCTCTGCCGAACTCAGTGCAAATGCGCTGCGCTGCAGACGAAATTGAGTCCACTTGTTCCCGTCGCGAAACTGGACACGCATCCCCAGCGCCGATGCATAGAAATCTTCCAGCCTGGCCATATCCTTCGCGACGAAGTAGATGGTTTGTACGTCAACTTCTGCCATGGCGGCACTCCGGTAAATGGTTATAGCGGGATTGATGTGACCCGATGTGACCTCGTTGCCGAGGCGCATCACGCTGTGTGCTGTTCTGTCAGTCCAAGTTCGTCACTCATGATTTGCCGGATCACGTACTTCTGGATTTTTCCCGTCACGGTGGTCGGAAACGAGTCGACAAAGCGGATGTATTTGGGAACCTTGTAATGCGCTATCCGGCCCTTGCAAAAGTCGCGGACTGCCTCGTCGTCGAGAACCGACTCCGGCCTGACGACGATCCATGCGCAGAGTTCTTCGCCGAAATGCTGGTCCGGTACGCCGACCACCTGCACGTCGAGTACACCTGGGCAGGAGTACAGAAACTCTTCGATCTCGCGGGGATAAAGGTTTTCACCACCGCGGATGACCATATCCTTGATGCGCCCGACGATGTTGACGTAGCCATCCGGATCCATCGTCGCGAGATCGCCCGAATGCATCCAGCCTTCGGCGTCGATTGCGTCGCGCGTCCGGTCGGGCTGGTTCCAGTAGCCAAGCATGACCGAGTAGCCGCGGGTGCAGAGTTCGCCGGTCTGGCCGCGCTCCACAGTCTGGCCGCTGAGCGGGTCGATAATCTTTACGTCGAGGTGAGGCAACACCTGGCCGACCGTGGATACCCGCCGCTCGACTGGCGTATCCGTCATGCTTTGGCAGCTCACGGGGCTCGTTTCCGTCATGCCGTATGCGATCGTGATCTCGGGCAGATGCATTTCGCCGACAACCCGCTTCATGATCTCGATAGGGCAAGGAGAACCGGCCATGATGCCGGTGCGCAGGCTGCTCATATCGAACTCCGCAAAGCGCGGGTGATTGAGTGCAGCGATGAACATGGTCGGCACGCCGTACAGCGCTGTGCATTTTTCTGCCTGAACGGTCTCCAGAACGGCTTCGGCGTCGAAGCGTTCGGCGGGGTAGACGATCGTCGAGCCATGGGTCAGGCAAGCCAGATTACCCATCACCATGCCGAAGCAGTGGTACATCGGAACCGGGACGCAGACTCGATCCGCGTGGGTGAGCTTCATGCACTCGCCCACGAAGAAACCGTTGTTCAGGATGTTGCGATGACTCAGCGTAGCGGCCTTGGGAAGTCCCGTCGTCCCGCTGGTGAACTGGATGTTGACGGCGTCGTCCGGGCGCACGGTGCGGCGTACGTCCTGAAGCTTTGCGCTGTTTGCATCGCCGGAGCGAAGCAGGTCGGAGAAGCGTTGCGCGCCGGCTTCGTCCGGGCAGTCCGCCTCGTCGATCCACCAGATCGTCTCAAGGCTCGGCAGCCGGGCCTTTCCCAGCTCCCGCAACATGTTCAGATACTCGCTCGACCGGTATCGAACCATCGTCACGATGGCCCTGCACCCGACCAGGTTGAGCGCATGCTCCAGTTCCGAGGTCCGATAGGCCGGGTTGATGTTGACGAGTATCAACCCGGCCTTTGCCGTGGCCAACTGCAGCAGCAGCCAGGCGAGGTTCGTGTGGGACCAGATTCCGATCCGGTCGCCCGGCTTGAGTCCTGCCTCGAGAAGCGCGGCCGCAAGCCGGTCCGACTTTTCGCGAAGTTCGCCGTAGCTTAGCTGGATCCCTTCATGCCGGCTGATTGCCGCGACGTGCTCGCCCATCTTGCTGGCGACCTCGTCAAATGAATCGCCAATGGTTTTGTCGATCAGCTCCGGGAAACGTGCTCCGCGCTGATATGAAAGTGTGTTCATCGGTATCTTCCGTGCAATGCGCCTGACTGACGGCTCATTTGCCGACAAATACGACCGGAGCCGGTTCTTCGCCTCGAGCGAAGGCTTCTGCGCGTGCAGTTCGTCCTTTCCTGGCGTCTTCCGTCATGTGCAGCCCCATGGTGAGGTCCAGGATCAGCGAGTCCGCACCGGGCACACCGCCGCCTGCCCATGCCTTGAGGAGGGCGCGAATGGCGCCATACGAGCGCGTAGGGCCGTTCGCAAGTTTGATGGCGAGATCGTCGGCAACATTCTCGACCTCATCTTCGCCGACGACGAAGGCGGCAACGCCGAGCCGACCGGCGGTCGCGCCGGACATGGGTTCGCTCAGCATTGCGTAGCGCGCTGCAAATGCACGACCGGCTCTTTCCGCCAGGCGCTGCACGCCGCCCGCGACAGGCGCCGAGCCAACGGATGCTTCAATGCAGCGGAAGGTGGCGTTCTCCGCTGCGACGATGAAGTCGCAAGCGAGAGCCAGTTCGAATGCGCCACCGAATGCCGCGCCGCGCACGGCGGCAATCGTCGGGATCTGGAGGGATTCGATTGACCGATAGGTATGATGAATCTGCGATATGAACGTCCGCCAGTCATCGAAATCTTTGTCGATGAAATCGAGGACGTCGCCGCCTTTGCTGAAATCGGGGCCTTGTGCGCGGATCAGGAGCGACCGGATATCGGCCTTGCTGGCTTCCCGAACGGCCTTCTCAAGGCAGTCAGCGAAATCAGCCGCGATGAGATTCGAGGGAGGATTGGCCAATACGATATGGCCTACGTTCTGACGACGTTCAAAGTAGATGCTTTCCATTGAAAGGAATCCTTAATAAATGATGGCGATCGTAAAAAGCTCGATGTCTCCTGCCAGGCACTGCACTGCATATATTCAACAATAGTGAATGCGTGCAGCATTGTTGTATATTAGGATGCTGGCGGAGACGTGTCAACCATTCGCTGATGACGTTCTGCCGCGCGCAATGGTGCTTTGCCATTCAGGACACTGGCGGGCGACCGTTGTGGAGATAGGATTCCAGACGGGTCAAACCACAAACCATCGGCAATTTCAGTGGCTAGCGATTTGACCTGCGCTTCGCATGGCTTGGCCGAAAAAGTTCGGCATAAGCGACATTGGAGAATGTAATGAAGGCGATTGGCTATAAAGCAAAGGGTGGCGTCGAGGTTTTGACCGAGCTCGAACTCCCGATGCCGGAACCGGGCCCACGCGATTTGCGGGTCGCCGTGAAGGCCGTGTCGGTGAATCCTGTCGATGTGAAGCGCCGTCGCTGGGAAGATCCTTCGGAGAGTCCGCTGCCCAGAGTGTTGGGCTACGACGCGGCAGGCGTGATCGTTGCGGTGGGAAGCGAGGTCACGCTCTTTAGCCCTGGCGATGAGGTCTTCTATGCGGGCGCGATGGATCGCCCCGGGACCAACTCGGAGTTTCACCTCGTCGACGAGCGGATCGTCGGGCCCAAGCCCACCTCATTGTCGTTCGCCGAGGCGGCGGCCTTGCCGCTCACTTCGATAACTGCATGGGAAATGCTCTTCGACCGCATGAAGGTGCCGCGTGGCTTGCGCGCACCTGGCGGCACGCTGCTCGTTCTGAACGGAGCAGGGGGCGTTGGCTCCATGTTGATCCAACTGGCGAACCGCCTCACGGGCCTCACTGTCATCGCCACTGCGTCCCGGCCCGAAACTGTCGAGTGGGTGAAGAAGCTCGGTGCGAAGCACGTTGCCGACCACAGCAAGCCTATCGACGAAGCGCTGCACGCAATCGGCTTCGATGGCGTGGACTATATCGGGGCGATTACTTCCATGCCCGGTAGCGCCCCCAGTCTCGCCCGTGCGTTGAATCCCCAAGGCCATATCACGCTGATCGACAACTTCGACGACAGCATTGCGCCGTTCAAGCCGAAGAGCATCACGGTTTCGTGGGAGATGATGTTTACCCGGTCGCTGTTCCAGACAGCGGACATGGATGCCCAGCACCGCTTGCTGAAAGAAGTGTCGGAGATGGTTGACGCCGGCCTGCTGCAGACGACACTCACGCACGTGGAAGGGCCCTTGACTGCAGCGAATCTTCGCCGTGCCCACGAACGGATCGAAACAGGAAAGGCTATCGGGAAGACCGTGCTGGAAGGCTTCCAGTAATGATTGTCGAGTGTCGTTTTCGCGTGGCGTGGTCAGCGCCGCGTCATGATTCCGGCTTTAACCACCACGGTTTTGCAGGGTGTTAACCACACTTGACATTATATTTTCCAATCGTATAGTAATGCGGCGAGGCGTGCGTAGAGCGACATGGCGTACGAGGTGATGCTTCCCGGGTCGATCACGCGTGATTCGCAAAAATGCTTTGTTAGAAGAACCGCTGCAACAGTCGTCGATGCCGGTTCGGCTGCTGACACAAAGGATGGCTAAACGATGTGGAAAGCATTGGTGGATGAATTTGCTCAGCAAGACGAACGTGAACCCGACTCATTGCGAGTTGGGCGGTCCGCGATCCGTCGAAAGAACAGCAGACTTCCGCAGGCTGCAACGGACGATCTCCGGAACACCATTCTTGAAGCCGCAGTAGCGCTTTTCTATCGCGAGCCGGTCGAGTCGTTGAATCTCGATCGGCTTGCCGATCAAACGGGGCTCGGTAAGCGGCACATCTATCGGATTTTCGGGTCACGTAAGGCGTTTCTACAAGCTTATGCCGACCTGCTTTGTGATCGTGAGCGTGCCCAATGGCGGGAAGCCGGACATCGGTCCGGCGAGGAGCCCGTCCAACACTTGCTCGAACTCTTTATCGATGTCGCCGTCGAACTGGCTTCCGGTAGTCGTCAGCCAGGGCAGCCTCAATTGCCGGCGGTACAGTTCGTCGACAAGGATCATCCTGTCAGGCTATCGCGTGCGAAGCTTAGCCGGGAGTTTCGGGCACTATTGATGCGGCTGGCTATTGCCGCAAATGCAGTAGATGCCGAGGCGTTGGCGGATACGTTGATGATGCTTTGGGAAAATGCAACAACAAGCAACTTCAAATCAGGCAGCGACTCCCGGCGGATCGCTCAGCGTCTGCCGACCCTGGTCGACCACATCATCAAGAGCTACGTGATGCTGTAGGCACGCAGGGAGGAGGTCGCATCATCCTCGTTCGCATGCTCGACGGCGACGTCGGCCGATTGTTGCCGCATCAGCAATAGAGAGTTCAAAAACTAGTACTTACCCTAACGATTTTTGCCCTTTAGACTGCGTGCAGCCATGGCAGCGAAGCTGCTCTGTATTGCAACTAAAACAATCGTTGAGGTAGGTCACCATGAAGTCGTTCACCAGGATGGTTCTTATTGCTGCCCTTATTGCAGCACCGGTTGCGTCGTTCGCACAGTCCAGTCAGCCGGTAAGCCGTGCGCAGGTGCGCGCCGATCTGGCCCAGCTCGAGAAAGCTGGCTACGACCCGCACGACTGGATTCACTACCCCGAGAACATTCAGGCAGCTGAAGCAAAAGTCGCGGCGCAGAATGCCGCAGCCCAAGCCCCTGTCTCGGGTTACGGTGGTGGTGCTGACGGGACGTCCCGTTCGGGCGCAGCAAGCGGTATGTAATGTTGATGTAAAGACGCGATTCTCGAGAATCGCGTAGTTTGCGGCTGAGTCTTTCCCACCTGTATCGGTGGGAAAGACTCAGCCGTTTTGCTTTATGGGCGTTTGCAAGCCATCATTCGGATGCATTGATTAATTCTTGTCGTTCTGTCAAAAGCAACGATTCGTTGCAGCCGTGGAGCTATGCGCATAAGCATTTCGGTCGTAGCCTTCAGGTCGAGTCATCATTTCATTTCGGGTGCTCGTCATGGCGCGCGCTCCGGTAGGGCAGGCTCGCGTGCGGCAACGCTGATCGCGAACTGAGAACACGGATCCGCTGAGACGACCGCCTGACCGGGCGGATCGTCTCACCCGGATCGGCGCTTACTGCAACACCGTGCGCGTTGTCCGGCGCACATCATTTCCCACAGTGGTATCACGCAGATATAGGAAGGAGATCGAAATGTCGAAAGTTCTGGTTCTATATTATTCCTCGTATGGCCATGTCGAAGCGCTAGCGGATGCCGTCGCCGAAGGGGCGCGTTCCGCGGGCGCCACGGTCGACGTCAAGCGGGTGCCCGAGACCGCGCCGGCGGAGGTGGCCAAGGCCGCCTACTTCAAACTCGATCAGCAAGCGCCGGTCGCGACCGTCGCCGAGCTCGCCAACTATGACGCTATTGTCGTCGGCACGCCGACCCGATTCGGGCGCGTCTCATCGCAGATGGCGGCATTCCTGGATCAAGCCGGCGGCCTCTGGATGAGCGGTGCATTGAATGGCAAAGTCGGCGGTGCGTTCACGTCGTCGGCGAGCCAGCACGGCGGCCAGGAAACGACGCTGTTCTCGATCATTACCAACCTGCTGCACTTCGGCATGACCATCGTCGGCCTGCCATACAGCCACCAGGGGCAAATGACGCTGGATGAAATCGTCGGTGGTTCGCCGTACGGCGCCACGACGATCGCCGGTGGGCAAGGTCAACGCCAGCCGAGCGCGATCGAGCTCGCCGGCGCTCGTCACCAGGGCGAACTGATCGCCCGGACGGCCAACAAGCTGTTTGGCTGAACGTCAGGCTATTCGCACCGTTGACGCGCATGAGACGGTCAGGCAGATCCCTGCCTGGCCGACACGGTTTCGAATCCTACCACCAGCGCATCGAGCAAGTGACGCACGGCCGGAACCATGCCGCGGCGCGTGGGAAAGATCGCATGCACAAGGCCCGGCGTGCTAGCCAGACCTGGCAGCAGATGCTGCAGGCGGCCAGCCTGAATATCGGCCTCAACCAGTTCTCTCGGCAGCATGGCCACGCCAACGCCGGATATCGCCGCCAGCCGAAGGCTCGCCAGGTCGTCGGTGGCGAGGCGAGGCTGGTGCGCCCATGAGGTCACACGCCCCTCAGCGTCGACCAGATTCCACACAAATCGCTCGTTGCTGCTCGCCATGGAGAGGGTGGGCCATTCCTTTACGGAATCGATCGAACTGGGCACCGAATGGCGCGCGGCCAGTTCGGGACTGGCAACCAGAATGTGGATCGACAAGCCCAACTGGCGGACGGCGAGGTCGGTATTTTCCAACGGCGGCAGCCTGACCCGGATGGCAAAGTCCAGGCCTTCCTCGACGACATCCACGCGGCGGTTGGTTGCATCCAGCAGGACCTGGACATCAGGATTGTCCTCTACGTATCGCGCGATGATCGTTGAGATGCCGGACTCCAGCAAGGCCACGGGGCAGGCGATGCGGACGGTGCCCTGCGGCTTGGAGCGCGTGCGCTCCACGATCTCTTTCGCGGCCTTGGCTTCCGCCACCAGTGCAAGGCAATGCTGATGGAACTGCCGCCCGGTCTCCGTCAAGGAAAGGCTCCGGCTGGTGCGATTGAGCAGGCGAACGCCAAGCTCTTCTTCCAGTGCGCGAACGCGCCGGCTGAGTTTCGACGTCTGTAAGCCGAGGCCGCGCGCGGCCGCCGTGTAGCTTCCACGCTCGACCACCTCTGCGAAGAGCCGAAGATCATTGAGGTCAGTGATTGCGTTCATAGGCGGACTTCAACTCCTTCTGATCGTTCTATTGGTGGCAATGAAGCGTTTCATTGTAGGAGCTATGCGCGAGTTCATTGCGAATATAGCATTCTTCCCATCACCTGCATCACCTGTATCAGCGCTGAATTCGGTCGGTCGCACAGGTGACAAGCGTCGCATTGGCGGCGGCGGAAAACGGAGATGGACATGCTCACACACAGACGTTGGGAATCACTGGACACGGCGAACCGGGATTGGCTGCGCGCGAAATACCATTTCGCGGTGAGCGCCGACGGCAATCCCGACCATGCCGCTCTCGGTCCCCTGATTGTGTGGAACGACGACGAGATCGCGGTTGACAGCGGTTTTCCCATGCACGGGCATCGTGACATGGAAATCATCACCTATGTGCGCCAGGGCCTGCTCGGGCATCGAGACACTTTGGGATCCGAAGGAACGATCCACGCAGGCGATGTCCAGGTTATGAGCGCCGGCACGGGCATACGCCACGCCGAATTCAACAAGGGCGAAGTGCCGCTCAAGGTTTACCAGATCTGGCTGTTGCCTCGCAAAGCCGGTGGTGAACCCGCATGGGATACCAAGCCGTTTCCAAGAAGCGACCGCTCAGGGCGCTTTGTAGTCCTGGCCAGCGGGTTCGCGGGCGACGAAGGTGCGCTGCCTATTCGTGCCAATGCGCGTGTGTTCGGCGCAATGCTGAAGGCAGGCGAAAGCGTTCGATACGAGTTGAGTCCGGCGCGTCGCGCCTATCTCGTCGTGGCCTCGGGACGCATCGAAGTGAATGGCGAGCCCGTTGGGCCGCTGGACGGCGTGGCGATCACGAAAGTCGCCGCGGCACAGATTTCTGCTCTTGAAGATTCCGAGCTGGTGATGGTGGACGCCGGCTAATTCCCTTTCTCTTAATCCACCTGCGTAAATTCATCTTAGGAGTTAGTCATGGAACGTTTTAAATTTCTTCCGTTGTTGGGTCGTGTTCTGATCGGTGCACCGTTTGTCATGAGCGGGCTGGGCAAACTCGCGGCGTATGGCGCGACGGTTGGCTATATCGCGGCCATGGGTCTGCCCGTGCCGCCACTCGCATTCATTCTTGCCGTGCTGACCGAGCTGGGCGGTGGCCTGCTGCTGCTGTCGGGCTACCGGGCTCGCGCCGTGTCGCTGGGGATGGCGGTGTTCTGTGTGGTCACCGCGCTGTTCTTTCACCACAACTTCGCCGATCAAAACCAGATGATTCACTTCCTCAAGAACGTGATGATGGCCGGCGGTCTCCTGCAAATCACCTGGTTCGGCGCCGGCGCTTTCAGCCTGGACGCGCTCACCGGCCGGACAGCTTTGCGTGTTGCGCCTGTGAACGCGAGCTGACAAGTCTGATCCGCTGAGACGACCGGCTGACCAGTTGACCGGCTGGATCGTCTCACCGGGATCGGCGCTCGCAGGAACGCCAGCGGGCAGCCGCCATACCGCTTATTTCCCCAATTGTGCAATGAAGGCGCGAGCGGCCGGCCCCGGCGGCGCGTCCTTGCGGTAAACAACCTTCATCGGCATTGCTGCGTCGCGCGGCAGGCCTTCAATGCGAATCGTCACCAGGTTGCCACTCTCGAGATCCTCCTTGACCATGTGCAAGGGCATATGCCCCCAGCCCAGGCCGGCCTTCAGAAAGGCATACTTGGCCCCGAGATCCGCGAGCCTCCACGTCGAGGCGGACAGCACACCGAATTCGCGTCCCTCGGACAACGCGGTTCGGTCGCTGAGTACGAGTTGCACGTGCTTCTTGATGGCGGCAGCGGAAATGATGCCCCGGCTATTGGCGAACGGATGAGCGGGACTGACGACCGTCACCAGTTTCAGTTCGCGCAAGGATTCGACCTGTAGTTCATCCGTCACGATCGGCAGCGTGCCGATCACGCCAATGTTGCAAACCCGGTCGAGCACCAGCTTCATCACACCGCCCAGCGCCTCGACATAGAGCCGCAGTGGCGTGTGCGGATAGTCCTTCTGGGACTGAGCCGCCGCGCGCGTCAGACTATCCATGGGGTACATCACGTCCATCGCGACGGAGAGTTCGGGCTCCAGGCCCTCTCGCATCGCGCGTGCTCGCGCCTTGAAACCGTCGATCGTGTCGGCCACGGAACGGGCGTCGAGCAGCAAGCTCTTGCCTGCGTCGGTGAGCTGCGGATAGCGGGCCGTGCGATCGAACAGCTTCACCTCGAGCTGTGCCTCGAGATTCGCAAGGGTCTGGCTAACCACTGATTGCGCGCGCCGGAGCTTGCGTCCGGCTGCTGAGAAGCTGCCTTCATCGACCGCGGCGATGAAGGTCCGAAGCTGGTCCAACGTGACGCCGTCAAGCATATCCATCGCTCCAAACGATACCTGAAATCTAAAAATATAGGCTTTTCAGATGGAGTGCAAGCTCTTACCTTACGTGTATCGCGTTTTTCTTAAGGCAGAGCCATGAACACCGACACAGCCGTACTCACCCCGATTGCAGAGACAACGCTGGCGCCGCGCCGGGTCGCATTTCGCACCACGGGCAGTGCGCACGGCGGCATTACACGTTTGGCCAGTCCCTCCGATATCGGCGAGTTGATCAAGCCTTTTGTGTTCCTCGATCACGCCGTGGTCGTGCCGACCGGCAAGCCGATGTTCGGGATGCACCCGCACTCGGGTCTCGCAACACTCACCACCGTGCTGAGTGGCGGAATTTCCTATGCAGACACGACCGGCAAGAGTGGCGAACTTCTCGCCGGCGGACTCGAATGGATGAAGGCCGGCAATGGTGTCTGGCACGACGGAAACGTATTGCCGGGCGAAGCGGTACGCCTCTTTCAACTCTGGGTCGCGTTGCCGCCTTCGCAGGAGAACTCGCCGGCGGAAAGCCAGTACATCTCGCCGGCCGAGGTTCAGCGTGATGGGCCGGTCCGCGTCATCATCGGCCGCCACGGATCGGCGACGAGTGATATCCGCGCGCCCGAAGGCATCAACTACTTCCATGTCGAACTGAACGCTGGGGAGACGTGGCGCTACGTGCCGCCTGCCGGACACAACGTCTTGTGGCTGGCGATCGACAAGGGGCGGTTGAACGCATCCGAGCCGATCGAGGCAGGGGAGCTCGCCGTATTCGAGGAATCCGACGGGGCGCCCATTGAGCTGCATGCCGAGCACGCAACGTCGTTCGTCATCGGCTCGGCCATCAAGCATCCCTATCCGCTGGTGCTCGGTTACTACTCGGTGCATACGAGCGCAGACGCGCTTGCACAGGGCGAGGCCGAGATCCGCCGCATCGGTCGCGATCTGGCCACGCAGCGCCGCGCCCGGTAAGCGCAGACATTGATGGAATGCGTGCCCGTCGTAGAAGGGTTCACCGTGACGGTAGGTAAGTCACGGTAACCCTGGCGGGCACGATTTGCCTGCGAGATCGCTGCGCCGCCGGTTCACGCGATTTCGATACGTCACCGTGCGAATCCTAAAGCACGCCCGGACGAGCCGCGACACCATGGTCGAAGTTAAACCGTGGCCGCCGGCACATGTGCCTGCACGCCCCGTCACCGGGAGAAGGAGGCGCATCGTGAATTACCCCCACGCTCATTCAGGTTCGCTGCCCGCCAAGGGGGCGGCTACGTCCGTTAGCGCGGGTCGGCAGGAGGCATCATGACCACGGCAGCGGACTATCTGGTCGATGCCCTGACGCAGGCCGGCGTGAAGCGCATTTACGGCGTCGTCGGCGACTCGCTGAACGGCATCTCCGATTCGCTCAGGCGTTCCGGCGAGATCGACTGGGTCCATGTGCGGCACGAGGAAGGCGCGGCCTTCGCGGCCGGTGCGGAGGCGCATCTCACCGGTCAACTGGCGGTATGTGCCGGCAGTTGCGGACCGGGCAACCTGCACCTGATCAACGGACTATTCGACTGCCACCGCAGCGGCGTGCCTGTGCTCGCGATCGCCGCGCACATACCCAGCTCGGAAATCGGCATCGACTACTTTCAGGCGACGCATCCGGAAATCCTGTTCAAGGAGTGCAGCCACTACGTGGAACTCGTGTCGCACGTCGACCAGTTGCCGCAGATCCTGACCCGCGCAATGCGCGCCGCGGTCGGACGGCGCGGCGTGGCGGTCGTTGTGATTCCGGGCAACGTCGCGCTGTCGCCGACGACCGCCAAGGTTGCGCCCTGGCTGGTGCCGTCGGCACCGCCCGTGCTGCGTCCGGCCGACGACGAGATCTCGCGCCTCGCGGATATGTTGCACGCGGCATCGCGCGTGACGTTGATGTGCGGCGCCGGCTGCGCGGGCGCGCACGACGAAGTGGTCGAGCTCGCGAAGCGCCTGAAGGCGCCGATCGTGCACTCGCTGCGCGGCAAGGAGCACATCGAACATGACAACCCATACGACGTCGGTATGACCGGCATGGTGGGGTTCGCGTCGGGTTACGCCGCGATGAAGGCGTGCGACATGCTGCTGCTGCTCGGCACCGATTTTCCTTACCGGCAGTTCTATCCGGAGGACGCCACGATCGCGCAGATCGACGTGCGTCCCGAAGCGCTCGGCAACCGCTGTTCGCTGAATCTTGGTCTCGTCGGCACGGTCAAGGACACACTCGCCGCGTTGCTGCCGGTCCTCAAGGAAAAAACCGATTCGTCGCATCTCGACAGCGCGCTCGCGCATTATCAGAAGGCGCGCAAGGATCTCGACTCGCTTGCCGAGAGCAATCCGTCGAGCTCGACAATCCATCCGCAGTATGTGACGCGGCTCGTGAGCCAGCTCGCGGCTGACGACGCGATCTTCACCTGCGATGTCGGCACGCCAATCGCCTGGACGGCGCGCTATCTGAAGCTGAACGGCCGGCGCCGGCTGATCGGTTCGTTCAATCACGGCTCGATGGCGAACGCAATGCTGCATTCGATCGGCGCTCAGGCCGCGTATCCCGGCCGCCAGGTGATCTCGATGTCCGGCGACGGTGGCTTCACGATGATGATGGGCGACTTCATCACGCTGGTTCAGGCGAAGCTGCCGGTGAAGGTGATCGTGCTGAACAACGGCACCCTCGGTTTCGTGGAGATCGAAATGCGCGCGTCGGGCTTCGTCGATACCGGCACCGACCTCGTCAATCCGAACTTCGCGCACATGGCCGAAGCGATGGGCGTGAAGGGCATTCGCGTGGAGAAACCGCAGGAGCTCGAAGGCGCGATCGCGGCAGCGCTTGCCCACGACGGGCCCGCGCTCGTCGACGTCGTCAGCGCACGTCAGGAACTGATCATGCCGCCGAAGACCACCGTCGATGAAGCCTGGCATTTCGGCCTCTTCATGATGAAGGCGGTGATGGACGGCCGTGGCGGCGAGTTGATCGATCTCGCGAAAGTGAACCTGACGCGCTGAACCTTGGCATCCGGTGTTTCCGGTGCGCCCGGATCGCGCGTGCAGTTGAATCGTAATGCTTCATTGCCTGCCATCAGGGAGAGACGGCGATGTCGAGTGGTGTGCGCCATAGGCGCCATGGATGGACGGTCCTGATGTCGTGCGCGACGTTGACAGCGTGTAGCGACGCGCCGTCGGTGGGCGTGCTGGGCGCGTATTTTCCGGACTGGCTGTTTTGTATCGTGGGCGGCGTGCTGCTGGTCGTATGCGTGCACGTGCTGCTTTCGCGAAGCGGCCGCGGCGCCTGGCTCACGCCGCCTGCGATCGTCTATCCGGCGCTGACGGTGCTGTTTTCCATCGCGCTCTGGGTAGCAGGCTTCAACCTTTAACGCCTTTAATCCCTTTAACCTTTAGCTGACCGTGTGACCATGACTGCTGCCCAAAGCACGGACGCAGGAAAGCAGCGTCCGCGAACCTGGCCCGCCATGCTGCTGATCGCGCTGGCCGTGATCGCGATCATCGCCGTGATCTGGCGCGTGGATACCGTGCCGCGCACCGACGACGCCTATGCGTACGCCGACACGATCGGCGTCTCGCCCGAAGTCAGCGGCAAGATCGTGACGCTTGCGGTGCGCAACAACCAGGCGGTGAAGCAGGGCGATCTGCTGTTCGAGATCGACCCGCGGCCGTATCAGTTCGCGTTGCAGCGCGCCCAGGCGGCGCTCGCGCAACTCGATGCGCAGATTCCGCTGACCCAGCGCACCGTCAATGCACAAGGATTCAGTGCCGAAGCGGCGAAGTCGTCGGTCGCGCGTGCCCAGGCCGCCGCGAAGCAGGCGGGAGACACGCTGGCGAGAATGGAGCCGCTGATCGGCAAGGGCTACATCTCCGCCGACGATCTGGAGCGCGCGCGCACCACGCAACGCTCGGCGCTCGCCGAGCTTGCGGCCGCGCAAGCGCAGGCCCGCGAGGCGCAGGCGGCGGTCAGCAGCGTCGCCGCGCTGGTCGCGCAGCGCGCGGTGCTGACGGCTGAAATCTCCATGGCGCAACTCAACCTGGAATACGCGACCGTGCGTGCGCCGTTCGATGGCCGCGTCGTCGAGTTGCGCACGTCCGTCGGGCAATTCGTGTCCGCGCAAAAGCCCGTCTTCACGCTGATCGATACGCGGCATTGGTACGTGATCGCCAATCTCCGCGAGAACGAGCTCGGCAACATCCGGCCCGGCACCCGCGCGACCGTTTACCTGATGAGCAATACGCGCATCCGTTTCAGCGGTTCGGTCGACTCGATCGGCTTCGGCGTCGATCCGCAGGACGGCGGCGGCACCGCGAACGGTCTGCCGAGCATTCAGCGCAGCATCAACTGGGTGCACGTCTCACAGCGTTTTCCGGTGAAGATACTGGTCGATCATCCCGATCCGCAGATGTTCCGGATTGGCACGTCCGCTGTCGCCGTGCTGCAGCCCGAACGTCGCGATAATCGTGACACTCGCGCGACGCCCAATGGAGCGCCGTCATGAGCGGGCTCGACGGCGTCGGGCGTCATCTTGCCTGGCCGCGGCCGCTCGGGCAACTGGCCGCGTTCCTGCGCTCGGAGCTTGGCGGGTTTCCGGGGCGCGCCAACCTGACCATGCGCAGCGTGCTCGGCTGCGCGATCGTGCTTGTCGTGTCGATGACCTTGCGGGTGCCCGAGGTGGCGTTGTCGCTGATCGCGGTGTTTTTCGTCACGCAGTCGAACATCGTGCTGACCCGCCTTGTCGCATTGTTGGCCGTGATCGGCACGACCTGCGCGATCGCCTGCATCATCGGCGTCTTCAAGCTGACGTTCGACTATCCGCTGCTGCGCATCATCGTCGCAAGCGCCATCTTTTTTTGCAGCGCTTATCTGATGCGAGCCGTGGCGAAACTGGGGCTGGTGTTCTTTCTCGTCTCATTGATCGTGATCTACGCGCAGACCTTTGTCGATCGGACCGATAACGCGGAAGCGCTGGTGCGTGCCTGTCTGTGGGTGTGGGTGGCGGTCAACTACGCAGTTGTGCTGTCGCTGATCATCAACACGCTGTTTCTGCCAGCCGAACCGGAGCAGCAGTTGCGCGCCGCCATGCAAGGGCAGCTCGCGACGGCCCGTGCGCGGCTCGCGGTCATGATCGACACGAATGCGCCGGCCGTGCACATTGGCGCGCTCGATCTCGAGCGCGGCGCACTCGCGTTGCAGAAGCTGTTGCGTTTTTCGACCATGCGTCATCACTACAGCGAGGAAGATGCCTCGGCGTGGTTGGCCTGCGTGACCGTGGTATCGCGCATCTTCGAAGCTGCGGCGGTGCTGCCTGAGCATGCAGTCGCGCACGACGCCGGGCAGATCGATGCCATCCGTGTGGTGCGGGACGAACTCGTGTCGCTCGATCACGCGATCGGCGACAACCTGCAATGGCGGCATTGGGGCGCATCGCGCCAGGCGCCGGTGTTGACCTCGATACCCGCGCTCGACGCGATGCAACGCGCGCTCAACGCGTTCTCCGAGGCCACGCGGGGTGCCGTCGTGCCGACGCCGTCGGAAGATGCGGCCGCCGGCAGTGCAGCGAAGAAGGGCGAGAAAGCGGAGCAGGCGACGAAAGCGGCGGCGCCTTCCGCGCAGCCCGAACCAGACATCTTCGCGAATCCGCGTTACGCGCGCTTCGCGCTGCGTACGCTGTTCTCGGTACTGATCTGCTACGTGTTCTACAACGCGGTGAACTGGCCGGGTATCCACACGATCATGCTGACGTGTCTCGTGGTCGCGCTGCCGAGCCTTGGCGCATCGAGCCGCCAGGGCGTGCTGCGGCTCACCGGTGCACTGATCGGCAGTGCACTGGCGCTGTTCATGGTCGCGTTCGTGATTCCGCAACTGGAAAGCGTGACGGGGCTGCTGCTGATGAGCTTGCCCGTGATCGCGCTCGGCGCCTGGGTGGCGGCGGGATCCGAGCGGATCAGCTATGCAGGAATCCAGATCATGTTTACGTTTGCGCTGGCCTTGCTCGAATCGTTCTCGCCGCCGTCGGATCTCACCGAGATCCGCGACCGGATCGTCGGCATCGTCCTGGGTGTCGGCGTGGCCACCTTCATCCAGATGTCGGTGTGGCCGGAGCGCGAAGCGGATGGCCTGCGTACGCAACTGACGTCGATATTGCGCAAGATCGCGGCGCTGGCGCGTATCGAGGCGAAGGCGGTGCAGAGCGGGCCACGCGCGACGGATTCTGCAGCGGTGGTTGAAGCGTGGGCCATGGTCGCGGATTGCGAGATGGCGCTCGCGCGTGTCGCGCTCGAACCCGACTGGCGCGAGGGAGAGACGACACGTATTGCGCTGCTGTCGCAGACGGTGCTCGCGCAGAGCCGTGCGATGCTTGTCGCGCTCGAAGCGTTTCACCATGAGGCGATGATCAATGCGTCGGCAAGCGCACCGATGCAGCGCGCCGCGAAGTTTCAGTCAGATGTCGCGGATGCGCTGGAGCGATACGCGTCACAGCTCACGGCCGAGCCACCAGCCGCGATGACGCCGGCGCGGCTCGACCCGAGCGGATTGCGCGCCGCACTGCCGCCGGCAGGCGCAGCGGGGACGGCAGGTGAGCAAACGCTGGAGCGGCTCGCGCAACGCATTGACGCGGCGCTCGCCGGGTTGCCACGCTGGTTGCCCGACGAACGTGCGTCCGGCGAATTCGCGAGCGCGGGGTGATCGGCGATGACGCACTTCGCTTGCATCCTGCGCCGCGTGTTGCGCTTACCGCACTTACCGAGCCTGTGGCGCCAGACGCGCATGGCGGCCGTACGATTGGCCACACGACCAGCCGCACGACTGCTCAACCACTGCCTCGCGTCTCTAGCGCTGCCATTGCTCGCCTCATGCGCGATCATTCACCACGATAGTCCGCCCGCCGCGATGATCGCGCCGCAGCAGATCCGCCTCGCCGACGACATCCATCTGGCCAACGAAGGCTGGCCGTCTGCACGTTGGTGGGAGCAGTATCACGATCCGCAGCTCAATACGCTCGTCGAGCTGGCGCTCGCGCATGCGCCTTCGCTCGCCATTGCGCGCGAGCACGTCTCGCAAGCCCACGCGCAGGTCGAGCTGATCCAGGCGGCGGCCGGTCTGCAGATGTCCGCGCTGGCGGAAGCCGATCGCGAGCATGTCTCGGGTCACGGGTTCCTCAGCGCGTACGCGTCGCACGATCCGGCGATCGGAGCGTTTGGGCCGTGGTATTGGACCGGGCTGGTGGGCGTCGACGCGCACTACGACATCGACATCTGGGGCAAGCAGCGCGACCTCGTGCGCGCGGCGATCGGCGAGCAGAACGCGCGGCGCGCGGAGGCGGCGCAGGCCGAACTCGAACTCTCGGCAGGCGTCGCGCAGCTTTACTACAGCATCCAGATCACTTACGCGAGCCTTGATCTGTTGCGCCAGCTTCGTGAAGTGCGCGCGTTCGAGCTCGACACGCGATCGGCGCGGCACGAACGCGGCCTCGAAGCGCTGACCCAGACCGCCCAGGCGCGCTCGCAGGTGCTCGCAATCGACCAGCAGATCGCCTCGAGCGAAGAGCAGATCGTCCACGCGCGCGAAGCGCTGCGTGCGCTGGCGGGCGTCGGTCCCGACGATCTGCCGGCAATCGCGCCGGTGCCGTTGCCGGCGCCATCGGGCTCACTGCCGTCGACGCTGTCGTATGAGCTGCTCGCGCGGCGCCCGGATCTGCAGGCAATGCGCTGGCTGGTACAGGCGTCGTTCGACAAGATCGATGCGTCGAAGGCCGCGTTCTACCCGAGCTTCGACATCACCGCGTTCTTCGGTTTCAACGCGCTGCGAATGCGCGACCTGTTCCTGCATTCGAGCCAGCAGATCAACCTCATTCCCGGCCTCACGCTGCCGATCTTCGACGGCGGCCGCCTGAACGCGAACCTGCACGGCGCGCGCACGGCGAGCAACACGCTGATCGAGCAGTACGACCAGGCGGTGCTCGACGCGGTGCGCGACGTCGCGCAGAGCGGTAGCCAGATCGACGACCTCGATCATCGCGCGCATTTGCAGCGTGACCGGATCGACGCGTTGCGCTTTGCGAGCGACAGTGCCGAGGCGAGCTACCAGACCGGCCTCGGCGACAGGACGAGCGCGATGCAGGCGAAGGCGCCGGTCATCGCTGGGCGCCTCGAACTCGTGCAACTTACCGGCGACGAGATCGAAGCGGGCATCGTGTTGACCCGCGCGCTGGGCGGCGGCTATCGCAGCGACGACCTGCCGGGGGCGTCGACCAGCACGAACAAGCCCTAGGCGGCGAGCACGCCGGCTTCGTTGCGGCTGCCGGTCGCCCACGCGAGCGTGCCGACCCTCTGTCGGGGGAGGGATCGCCGTGCCTGCCGACGCGAATGCGACCGATGACCCGCCAGCCATGGAGCCAGGTCATGAAGAATCATGATGCTTCGGAAATCCGCGCGCCACTTCGGGCAACGCCGCTGCTCCACCCGGAGCCGTTGATCCGTCGAGGCCGGTTGTGACGGAGGACATCAATCTGATCGAGCTCACCGCCGAAATCGTGGCGAGCTTCGTGTCGTGCAATCCGTTGCCGGCAGCCGACCTGCCGGAGTTCATCTGGAGCACCTACGCCGCGCTAGCCGCATTGCGCACGACGTCGGTACCGGCCGCGCGGCAGCGGGCGGCGGTGCCGATCGAGGAATCGGTGCGCGACGATTATCTCGTCTGCCTCGAAGACGGACGCAAGCTGAAGTCGCTCAAGCGCTACCTGCAGCGCCACTTCGCGATGACCCCTGACGAATACCGCGCGAAGTGGGGCCTGCCGGCCGACTACCCGATGGTCGCGCCGGCCTATTCCGCGCTGCGCTCGTCGATTGCGAAGCGCCATCCCGCGGGCGCAATCAAACCGCGTCGCGGCGCCTGACAACGCACAAACGAGGGATGCCGCGCCCGTCGTGCTCACCCGATGAGGGGATGTCGCGCCGCCGCCAGACTGCGCAAGATAGAGGCCGTCGACTTACGCCCTGCGGAGGCGCACATGTTCACGCAGACACCGAATGCAGCGTGCGGCAACGAGGTGGCAGATTTCGCCGCCGACGATGAGACTGCGCTCGAGGAAACCGAACCGGTCGCCGACGCGTCTCATCGGCTCCACTCAGACAGCGTCTGCGACGCGATCGTCGCGCGGCTCGTGGCGCGGGCTGCTGAGCAAACGCGACCGTGCGTGCGGCGCGCGGCGTCGCTGCCGCAGTGGCGTCTGCGGCGCGCGCTCGACTTCATCGAAGCGAATCTCGCACAGCCGATCGGACTTGCCGATGTCGCCGCCAGCACTGGACTCACCCGCATGCATTTCGCCGCGCAGTTCCGCTCGACGACCGGCTATTCGCCGCACGCGTATCTGCTGCGGCGCAGGATCGAGCATGCCCAGATGCTGCTGCGCTCGTCGGCGCTCAACGTACTCGACGTCGCGCTCAGTTGTGGTTTCGGATCGCATGCGCACTTTACGACCGTCTTCGGGCGGATGGTCGGCGAGCCGCCCAATAGCTGGCGGACCCGCATGCGGGACGAGGAGCCGCTCGCGGCTATCGACCCGCGCCGGCGCGACACCGGAGCGTGATCATGCAGACCGACCTGGCGGATGATGCATGCTGGTGCGCCGCGTTGCGCCTGCTCGATGGGGGCGCGTGGGAGTGGACCGCGAGCCGGTTGGCGCCGCGCGTCGAAGCAGTAAAGGTGCGGGGTGCGCCAACCGACGCGTGCCGCGAATGCGTGGTGCGCGTGCTCGATCGCGTTTCGACGAAGATCGTGGTCGTGTACTGGTGCGATGCAACGTCCTGCCGCTACGGCGACCAGTTGTGGCGGGTGGGCGTCTCGAGGCGGCGCGGTCGCTGCGCGTTGTCGGGTGCGCCGATCAAGGCCGGCGACGCGGTCTATCGTCCGCGACAGGGGCGGCCGAGGCCCGTCAACGCGGCCGCGATGATGCTGGCCTCCGAGGTCGAACGCGTGTCACCCGGCTGATCGTTGGCCGTATTACAAATCCCGGTATTGATCGCTTTCGTTTCGGTTTCAGTCCGTGCAATACCGGACAACAACCCATCCTTTACCGAAAAAGAACCGAATCATCACGCTTTTCCGGACGGTCATCTCTAGTCTGGACGGTACTGCGTTCGTCCAGCGATTGTGACGAGCGGGTGTCCGACGGAGCGAGGAATGAACGAGGCATTTGTCTGCGAAATTCATCAGGAAGCGGGGCATCTTCAACCCCGCGCGGTGCCGCCGCGGGGGCAGTCCGACGCCCTTGTGACGCGGGCGCTTCATGTCGTGCCGCCTGGGCCGGTGTATGCCGACGAAGTTCAGTCCGAAGTTCAGTCATTGGCGCGCGTCGGCCGGGAACGGCCTGCGGTAAGTGCAGCGCGCATCCATCCGGATCTTGCGCGCGCGTGGCAGATGGTGATCCGCGGCGAGGCCGCCGAGGCGCTGCTGAGCGCGCAGCGGATTGAAGGGCAGGTCGGTCCGCTAACGGGCCCGGTTGCGGTTACTGTGCGTTGCGAGATCGCGGCCGTGCGGGCCGCGGCGCTCCTGCTGCAGGACGACGCGGGAGCCGCATTGGCCGCTGCGCTTTCCGCGCTGCGGCTCGGCACCGCAACGCCCACCGCGCATGTCGCGCTGACGGTGTGCCGCTGCGCTTACTTGCGCCTGGGCGACCCCGAGAGTTTCTACGCGGTGGAACGCCGCGCGCCGGACGGGCAGCCGGGCCGGCTGCGCGCGATCACCGCGATGCTCGACCTTGCGCTTGATGCCGCGGTCGAATTCGCTCAGATGCATTTCAATGCCGCGCGCTTGCTGGCCGACGACGCGCTCGATGTCGTGCGCCGTTTCGGGGCCGGTCCGGCGGCAATCGACGCGCTGCCCGCCTGCGTGATGGCGCAGGTGCTGTACGAGGAGGGCCGCGTCGACGAGAGCGAGGCGCTGGTCGCGGCGCGGCTGCCGGGCATCCGGCAGGGCGGTGCGATCGAAGGCGCGGTGCGCGCTTACGGACTGCTTGCCCGCATCGCCGCGAACCGGCGGCAACCGGGACAGGCGCTCCTGCTGCTGGCCGAGGCGGACGCGCTTGGGATGAAGCGCAACTGGCCGCGGCTGCGCGCCGCCAGCCTCGCGCAGCAGGTCGAGCTGCACGTGGCCGCGGATCGCATCGACCAGGCGGCGCTCTGCGCACAACGGCTCGCCATGCTGGCCGGGCAATGCGGCGCGGCGAGCAGCAGCGCGCGCTTCGAGATCGCGCGCTACCACGTACTCGCGCAGGCACGGCTTGCGCTCGCACAGGCGCATTCACAAGCATGCGCTCAGACGCTCTCCCAGGCATCCGCTCTGGCGTTCCCTCAGGCACCCATCGAGGTATCCGCCGCGGTCGATCTCGCAGCGCTGCGGCAGCTCCATTGCGATACCGTCCTGAGGCGCGATCGATACGGCGCGGTGACGATCGCGCTGTTGCTGATCGAAGCGTTGCTGGTCGCCGGTCTGCGCGATGAAGCGGTCGAGGCGCTCGTCACGCTGCTGAAGCAGGCGGCTTCGGCGGGACTGCAGCAGACGCTCGTCGACTGCAGCGAGCGCGTGGCGAAACTGATCGACGGGATGGTGCGCGGGTCGATCGTGCCCGCCGGGGATGTCCGCGAGCTGCTTCCCTACGCAGCCGCCTTGATGTCGCGACGCCGGCGGGGCGCCGCCCATGCGCAACCGGAGTGCGATACGGCGCGGGACATCGCACGGTCCGTGGCCGCCATGGGTCTCAGCGAGCGTGAACGCGTGATCATCGGACTGATGGGGCGTGGGCTGACCAACAAGCAGATTGCGATCCGGCTGTGCATCGCGCCCGAGACGGTGAAGTCGCACGCCAAGCATCTGTACACGAAGCTGTCGGTGAGGAACCGGATCGAAGCGGTGACGCTGGCGAGCCGTCTGGGTCTCGTCCGGTTATCCGGATGCGGGCACGCCGGCGACTAGCCCGCTTCGAATGTTTCGCGCAGACGATGGCCCGACGGCAGCTTTGCCGCGAGCGCGTCTTTCATCGTCCGGCCAAGTGCTGCGTGGTAGTCGGCCGATTGCGTGTCGCCGGCCAACTCGCAGGCGCGGGCAGCCGTGCGATGGATGCGCCAGTCCGCGAGCGGCGTCTGGTAACCCCGCGTCGCGTCGAGCGCATGCTGCACGCAGCGCAACGCATGGGTTGCGTCATGCTGTTCGCACGCGACCCGCGCGCGCATCTCCCACGCGAAGCCCTGCCACGTGCGTTCTTCGATCGAGGTCGCCAGTTTGACGAGACGGTCGGCATGCGTGATCGCTGCGTCGAGATCGCGCTCCTCGAGTGCGACGCCCGCGAGCCCCCATTCGAGCGGCAGACGCCAGTACCAGTCGAAGATCACCGGCAGCGCGTCCATTCGTTGCATCACCTGTGTGAGCGCGTCGCGTGCGGCGCGCGTATCGCTGAGGCCGAGCTGTGCGAGCCCGGTCAGCAGCAGGCAGAGCCGGTATTCGGCCGGCAGGATCGATTTGCCGCTGCCCGGCTCGGGCGACTTGCCGGCCAGCACCTGCGTGCAGGCTAGCAGCATCGCGTCGAAATCCATCGCGTGGAATTGCACCCAGCAGCGATAGAGCGTGAGCGTGTCCGCGCCGTACGGGTTGCCGTTGTGCGCGAACATCGCGATTGCCTTGTCGAACTCGCGCTGCGCGCGGCCGAATTCGCCGAGATAGAGCTGCGTCCACGGCACACCCAGATGGACCATCCAGGTCGCGCGTGCCATGTTGAACTCGGGGCGGTTTTCGTCGTTCTCGACGAGGAAACGGTAGCTTTTGAGGATGGTGTCCTGGGC
The DNA here is from genome assembly GCF_050434225.1 of Paraburkholderia sp. GAS32. Lineage (NCBI taxonomy): Bacteria > Pseudomonadati > Pseudomonadota > Betaproteobacteria > Burkholderiales > Burkholderiaceae > Paraburkholderia > Paraburkholderia sp. GAS32. The sequence continues at coordinate 339,189 of NZ_JBNPVS010000002.1, forward strand.
TTCCTGGTAGCGCGACGACACGAGCAAGACCATCGAGTATTCGCACAGCGACCAGGCGGTCGTGTAGGGATCGTCACCGGCGCGCAGGGGGACGAGCGCGGCCTCGCACCGCACGATGTCTTCGGCGCACCAGCCGCGCACCCACATCCGCCATACGTAGCAACTGATGCGGGTGCGGGCCTGCTGCTGCGGGTTGGTCTGCCGGTCGCTGAGCGCGAGTGCTTCGTCGATGATCTGGCTGCAGCGCAACTGGTCGCGCCAGCTATACGTGTACGCGAGGCTCATCAGCGCGCGGCTCTGGATATCGATCAGGCCGTGCTGCGCGGCACGCTCCGCGAGCTGCTCGCAGGTTTCCCGCGCGCGGGAGTCGTCGGCCGCCGCGAAGATCGAAGCACGGCCTTCGAGGAATTCCGTTTCCGCCGCCGCGCGGGCTTCACTGGGCAGGTTGGCCGCGAACATCAGCGCGCGGTCGAGGACCGCGAGCGCGTCGTTGTAGGCGAGACGTTTCTTCGCCGTCTGGATCGCAATGCGCAGATAGCCGAGCGCACGTTCCCAACGTTTCGCGGCGGCGAAGTGCTGGGCGAGTTCGGCGGCGACCCCGCCGCGCTCCTCGGGTGCGAACAGCGCCTCGAGCGCCTCGGCGACGCGCAGATGAGAGCGGACGGTGCGCAGCGGTCCCTGCCGCTCGTAGAAGGTCTGCCGGTACATCGTGTGGCGAAACACATAGGTGCTCGCGGCGAACCCGTCCTCGAGCGCAGACGTCGGCTCGCGCCGGATAAAGCTTTCCTGACGGCAGAGCGCCTCGCAGATATCCTCGAAATGCTCGTGGCTCAAGGCGGCGGCCGGCGCCGCAGTGGTCACGCTAAACGCGAGGCCGGCGACGCTCGCGCCTTCGAGCGCGCGTTGCTGGTCGTCGGTCAGCCGCTGGATGCGATGCTCGATGACCTGGTTCAACGTGAGCGGCACTTCCAGCCGCACTTCCGAGGGCGACAGATGCAGCTTCCAGCCCTCGGGCGTCGATTGCGCGATGCCTTGTTCGACCAGGTGATCGAGCGTCGCGACCATGAACAGCGGGTTACCCCCGGAGCGCTCGCGCACGAGCTGAGCGAAGCCGTTCGCGCTGTCGAGCCGGGCGTCGCGCGGGCCGCCCGTCAGATATTCGGCGATGGCGCCTTCGGTCAAGGGTTCCAGGACGATGTCGTGACACAGCTTCTGCACCCCCAGATCGCGGTTCAGCCGGCACAACGGGTGTTGCGCGAGTTCGGCGTCTTCCGGGCGGTACGTGGCGATCACCATCAGACGTGCGCCGCTGCGATGGCGGGCAAGCGCGGACAGCATGTCGACCGTCGAATAGTCGGACCAATGCAGGTCTTCGAACACCAGCGCGAGCGGCCGCTCAAGCGAGAGCGCTTCGAGGAATTCGCAGATCTCTCTCAACATGCGCCCGCTCGCCGCGCCGATCACCTGATGCTGCAGCTCGGCGCGGTATTGCTGCGGCACCGATCCCAGCATCTGGAGCGCCCAGGTCGGTGCGATCGACACGAGCGTGCGGGTGATCATCGGGCCCGCTTCGCTGCGGGTCAACTGGGTCAGCGCGTCGAGCACCGGGTAGTAAGGCTCGATGCCGCCGTAGCCTTCGACGCAGCGCCCGAGCGACGTCAACACCGTGGCATCGCCATCGAGCGAGTCCAGGAACCGATTGACGAGCGTCGTCTTGCCGATGCCTGGTTCGCCCGCCACGAACACGATGCGCGATGCACCATGACGTGCCTCGTCGAACAGCGTCTTCAAGCGGTTCAGTTGCTGCTTGCGGCCGACGAATCCGCCATGGCTGCGCTGGTCCGCCTCGCGCGGACCAGTGCTGGAACTGGCGGAGAGCGGCGCAATGAAGCAATAGCCGCGGCCGCGATGGGTTTCGATAAAGCTTGGACGTGCGGGATCGTCGCCGAGCGCCGTGCGGATGGTCAGCATGTGGGCCTTCAGCACTTCGGGCTGGACATGCACGTTCTGCCAGAGCGCATCGAGGAATTCCTCGTGGGTGATGAGCCGCCCGGCGTGGTTGATCAGGTATTGCAGCATGTCGTAGGCGCGCGGCGCCAACGTGAGCCTCCGGCTCGTGCCGTCGGGCGCACATTGCCAGACACATCGATTCACTCGATCCAGCCGAAAGGGTGGGAAATCGATCACCTAGGTTCTCCGATGGCGCTGCAACCCGACTTGGTTGCCGCGATTTTATACTGCACCTGTCGGTCATGCTGAGTGAAGCATTCCATTACACAATCAGGACCGGAAAATCACCCTTCCGGATTTCGAACACCTTACCCTGACGGGAAATGTGTGCGTTTCGCCCTGGCAGGCGGGCGCGTTTGTTCTTCAGAGGGTTGGCTAAAGGCATGAGGAGCAAGGTTGGCATGAAGGCTCATTCGAGCAGGTTATCGTCGATCAGTTTCGAAGGCTTTCGTCTGGATACGACGAACGAATGTCTTTGGCGGCTGGCTTCTTCCGGCACGACACCCGAGCGGATCGACCTGACGCGCAAGACCTTCGGCGTGTTGCGGTTTCTGATCGAGAATCGCGGTGCGCTGATTACCCATGACGCGCTGCTCGAAGCCGTGTGGCCCGACGTGCACGTGCAGCCCGAAGTCGTGAAGAGCCACATACAGACGATCCGGACACGGCTCGGCGATAGCGCGCAGCGCCCTCGCTACATCGAAACGCTGCGCGGACGCGGCTATCGTTTCGTCGCGCCGGTCGAGATCCCTGCAACGGAACTTGCGCCAGCCGTAAGCGAGGAGAGCTTCGGCCGCTTTGCCGGACGCACGAGCGAACTGCGGCAACTGTGTGCCGCAATGGACCAGGCCCGATGCGGAAACGCTCAGATCGTGGTGGTTGCAGGTGAACCGGGCATCGGCAAGACAGCGTTGCTCAGGCGGTTCGTTGCCGCCCAACGGTCCGGACCTGAGGATGCGTGGGTTGCCGAAGGGCATTGTGTCGAGGGCTATGGGGGCGCGGAGCCGTTTTATCCGGTTCTGCAGGCGCTCGGCCAACTTTGCCAGGGAACCGGCGGCAGCGAAGTCGTGACAGCGCTGGTGACGCTGGCGCCCACGTGGGCATGGCAGCTCCCGGGTCAGGTGGCGAGTCAGGTGCGCGAGTCCCTGCATCGGCAGCTTCCTCACGCGTCGCGCGAACGCATGCTGCGGGAGATCCGAGCCTTGCTGAGCTTTCTGACGCAGATGCAGACGCAAACGCAGCCGCTGCTTCTGATATTCGAAGATCTTCATTGGGCCGACTACTCAACCATCGATTTTCTGGCGGCACTCGCGCGCCAGCCAGGCGCGTTGCGTCTGATGGTCGTTGTCACTTACCGGCCGGACGAAGCGGCGCTGGCCGAACACCCCATCGAGCAACTGCACCACGAGCTTTCGCTGAGAGGCTTATGCCGGGAGCTGGCGCTGGGTCCATTGCCTCGCGATGCGGTGGTTGCGTGGCTGACAGACCGCGATCACATCGACCCTGCCGAGGAAGAGCTGTCCTATCTCATCGCGCAACGTTGCGGCGGCAATCCACTGTTTATGCGGGCGACCCTTGCCGATCTCGTGGAGCGCAACATGCTCCGCAAGACGGCGACGGGCTGGCGGCCGCTGGCGCCTCTTGCGACGATCGGCGCGGCAGCGCCACACACGATAACCCGGGCGCTCGAAGGTAGAATCCGGCGCCTCGGTGCCGACGAACGGAATGTGCTTGAAGCCGCTAGCGTGGCAGGGCTCTGCTTTTCATCGGCGACCGTGGCCGAGGCCGCGGGTCTGTCAACGGAGCAGTTCGACGATATCTGCGAGGCGCTGGCACGCACTCAACGCTTCATTCAACGTTGCGGGGTGAAGCGCTTACCCGATGGGGGAGCGGCGGCGATGTTCTGTTTCGACCATGCGCTCATTCGTCACGCGTTCTATGGACGTCAAGGGCTGACTCGCCGCTCCCGTTTGCATCGGCAAATCGCGGAACGGCTCGAGGCGATCTACGCTCGCGATCAGCGAGCGGAGGTGGCATACGAGCTCGGACATCATTTCGCCGACGCGAGAGACTGGCTCAAGGCGATTGACTATCTACGCATGGCGCTGCAAACCGCAAAGGTTCGCTTTGCGTATCGCGAGGCGCAGTCGATTCTCGACTTTGCCGCTTCGCTCACCACCAGGTTGCCGGCTGATTTGCGTCCACTGAAAAGCTTTGAGTTTGCCGAGGCGCGCGCGTCGCTTTACGCTGCCGCGCATGATCCGCGCGCCGAGGCCGCCTGGATCGAACTGGAGGAGCAGGCACGCACGATTGGCCGGCTCGATGCGCAATTGCGCGCCATGCTCGGCCTGGCCTACGTCTTTAGCTGGAGCGACAGGCAACGTTGCATCGAGGTGCTGAACGTTGCGCTGGCGCTCAGCGCATCGCATCCCGACCTGCGTGTCAGTGCGCTGGTACGCGTGAGCGCCTACGTACGCCGTATCTGGACCGACGGCTGGTCGCATGCCGATCTGATTGAGTGCGAGACGGCGATGCGTGCGCTGCGCGAGACGGGGGATCCCTTGCTGATCGCCCGGGCGAATATGGAACACAGCATGCTGTGCATCATTTCCACCCGCTATCGCGAAGCGCTCGGCACGGTGCGGGCGAATTACCAGATCCTCTTTGAGCATGCGGTGGAACATCCGGGCTTCGACCTCGCGCGGGCGACGTGGATGGTCCGGCTGGGTACTGCGTGGGCTTATCTCTTCCTTGGAGAGTTGGGGCGGTCGATGGAATCGTTCGACCAGGGTATGGCTTCGTTTCACGAGAACGGCGACTATTTTGCGGCCCGCACACTCGAGGTCTATCGGGGTTGGTTGCTCGTGCACACGATGGACTACGAGTCAGTCATTGAAATGTACGAACGCTTCGTGCCGGCTTCAAACTCGTCCGATCGAGTGGTCGAAGCCGACTCCGGCGCGCTGCTTCCCGTGCAACACCGTGCGTGCATCGTGCTCGCGGGCCTCGCGTATATTGGATTGGAGGACGGCGTACGCGCCTCGGTGCTGTTTGCTGAAGCGCAACGGCAACTGGACGCTGCACCCATCATGTTCGACTGGTACTGGCGACTGGCAATCGAATGGGGTACCGCCGAGGCCGCGATGATGGCGGGCGACCATCGCACCGCGCGATCGCGCGGGGAGGCGTTCCTCAAGCTCGCCCTCGCCACCGAAGACCGGACGTGGCAGGCCCTCGCCTGGGAAGTCGTCGCGCGAGAGGCGCTCGCGAGTGGCGATGCGGTCATTGCACGCGAGCACATCAACGCCGCGTTCGCGGCTACGGAAGGCTTCGAAACCCCGCTGGCGGACTGGCGGCTTCACCGCACGGCGGCGGCGATTCACGAGGCCTGCGGCGACGCCGAACAGGCGGATGTGCAACAGCGCCATTTCATGTCGACGCTCGAGCGCCTGTCGAATTCCTTGCCGCGTGGCGCTCAGATCGGCCGGCGTCTGCTCGCTCTTTCAACAAGCTGACACATGCTTCAAACGTGGGACATGAGGCATGAGGTATTAGCCATGAGGTATTAGCCATGAGACATGAGACATGAGACATGAGACATGAGACATGAGACATGAGACATGAGACATGAGACATGGGGGAGCCGTCATGGCGCCAATCCCCCCGCAGGGTGATATCGGCCGACAAGGAGTCGATGCAAGATAAGTGAATCCTCCCACCGATGGAATCAGCGCGACCCGCAGTGACAAACTCCGGTCCCGCGGTTCATACCGGCAGCGGATCATTTCATGCATGGAGCACTTTCAGGAGAGCCGGGATGAGTAAAAAAGTTGCCGAAATCATTGTGGATACGCTCGCCTCGGCGGGCGTCAAGCATTGCTACGGGATCGTGGGCGACACGCTGAATCTTATTGCTCATCACATCAACGAGAGCGACATCGAGTGGGTCCATGTGCGCCATGAGGAGGCGGGGGCGTTCGCCGCCGAAGCCGAGGCCATGTTGACCGGCAACCTCACGGCCGTGGCGGGAAGCTGCGGCCCTGGCAGCCTTCACTTCATCAATGGCCTCGTGGACGCCAACCGCAATCGGGCGCCGGTCATCCTGATTGCAACCCAGGTCGCGAGCGAGGAACTCGGCTTCAACTTTCCGCAGGAAGTCGACTTCAAGGCGATCTACGGATCGTGCAGCGTGTTCTGCGACATGATCATTACGCCCGAGCAGGCGCGACGCAAAACCGTGATTGCCTGTCAGACCGCCATTGCAAAAGGTGGCGTCGCCGTGCTGATCGTTCCGGTTGACATCGCCCACGCGGATGCCAGCGATAACGTCCCATATTCGGTCCACACGAATGTGCCGGTGGTCCGGCCGAGTGACGCAGACCTCGACCGTGTGGCTGACATCCTCAATTCGGGCGAGAAGATTGCGATCTACGGCGGTTCCGGATGCCGTGGCGCGCACGCCGAAATCATGGCGGTTGCCGAGCGGCTCAAGGCACCCATTGCGCACACGTCCCGCGCAAAAGACGCGCTGGAACATGACAACCCGTACAACGTCGGCATGACCGGCATTATCGGCGGCGAAGCAGGCTATCTGGCGGTATCCGAATGCGAGACCTTGCTGCTGCTGGGCGCCGACTTCGCGTGGCGGCAGTTCTATCCGGAGAAGGCCAGAATCGTTCAGATCGACATGGCGCCCGACCATCTCGGCCGTCGGCATCCGGTCACGCTTGGGTTGGTTGGCGATATCAAGGCCACGATGGAGGCGTTGCTGCCGCGCCTTGAACCGCGTACGTCGACCGAGTTCCGCGACAAGCTCGTCGAGCGGCATGCACGCGCAGTGGAAACTCACCGGTCGAAGGCCGTTGCGTCCAACCGCGGAACGATTCCGCCCATCTACCTGACCGAGTTGATCAACCGGTACGCAGCGAGCGATGCACTCTTCTGCGCCGACGATGGGACGCCCACGGTCTGGCTTTACCGGCATATCGACACGAACGGAAAACGCCGGGTGTTTTCGAGTCTGCTCCACGGCACGATGGCGGCGGCCCTGCCGATGTCGATGGGCCTGCAGAAGTGCCAGCCTGGACGCCAGGTGATCTCCATGTCCGGCGACGGCGGTCTCGCCATGCTGTTCGGTGAACTCATGACGCTCGTGCAGGAGAAGCTGCCCGTCAAGGTGGTGGTGTTCGACAACGGCAAGCTGGGATTTATCGACATCGAGCAGAAGTCCGAAGGCATGCTCCCGCTCTATACGGGCCTGCAAAACCCGGACTTCGGCAAGGTCGCCGAGGCGATCGGCTTGTGGGGGCGCACGGTGTCGAAAGCCGATGAACTCGAAGAGGCCGTCATCGCATGGTTGAACGAGCCCGGCCCGGCGCTTCTGAACGTCAAGGTCGACACGATGACACTCGTGATGCCGCCGAAGATCGAGTGGGGCGCTGCGTACGGCATGGTTTTGTATTCAGCGAAAGCCATGCTGCAGGGGCAGTCCGCAGATGTGTTCGCCATGATCCGCGAAAATTTATAGGACTTGCTGGAGCAGAGGGGCGGTGGGCGAGTTGATCACCGCCTTTGCGATCGCGCTGAACCGAAGGATCAGCGTGCGCGAAGCGTCCTCATGCCCCTGTTTGGCTGTCTCGCCATGGCAGGAGTAGACTCGCCGGGGTTGCTCCGTGATACCACGCCGATCGTCGCCTTGCGCCGACAAGTGCGCGTGAACAGGAGGAGTCGAAAATACAGTTCGAGTGGCGTCGGGGAATTTGAAAATGCGTCTGTCAAAGGTTGATCTGAATCTCTTCGTTGTCTTCGAAGCCGTCTACAGAACACGAAACCTGACGCGCGCAGCGGAGATGCTGTTCATCACCCAGCCTGCTGTCAGCAATGCGTTGGCGCGGATGCGCAAAACATTCGACGATCAGCTGTTTGTGAGTACGTCGGCCGGCATGATGCCGACTCCCGTTTCGGAAAACATCATCGGCCAGGTTCGCGAGGCACTGCAACTGCTCGACTCGAGTACTCACGTCGGAGGACGCTTTGACCCCGCCTCGTCCGAGCGTACGTTCCGGCTCAGCATGACCGACCTCACGGAGGCGCTCCTTCTGCCCGCGCTGGAGGAGGTGCTGCAGCGACTGGCGCCCGGCATTCGTATCGAGAGCTACTTCACGACGCGTAAGGACGTTCCGGAAGCGCTAGCCAGCGGTGCGGTCAATCTCGCAATCGACGCCCCGCTGATTGACGATCCCTACCTCGAACAGGAGCCGCTGGGCCGCGACCGGTATGCATGCATGCTGCGTCACGACCATCCGTTTACGAAGAAGAAGCTGACGATCGACGACTACCTCAGCTTCGGCCATATCCACGTATCCAGCCGCCCCCAGGGATCGGGTCTCGTCGATGCGGAACTGACCAAGCTAGGCGTCAGGCGATCGATTCAGACGCGGGTTCAACACTATCTGGTCGCCCCGTTGATCGCGATGCGAACCGATCTCGTCCTCACGGCCCCCCTCGTGCTCCTCAAGCGCTATGACGCGCGAATCCTGGCGCTGCCGTTCGATCTTCCGGATCTCCAGTCTCATGGCTACTGGCATCGAAGCGTGACCGGGGACCCGGCTCATCGTTGGCTGCGCGAGCAGGTTGGCCGGCTCATGCTGGAAATGAACCAGTAGCTCGGACCCACGGGGCATGTGGCACATTCGGGGCATACATGCCCGGTGTCACGAGAATTTATAGCCGACTATCACAACAATCAATTTCCTGAATGATACGGCGCTGGGTATTCTGCTAGCCATGTTGAAGCGAGGCTGGCATGGCAGAACTCTATCTTGTACGGCATGGTCAGGCGTCTTTCGGCGCTGAAAACTATGACGAGCTATCCCCCTCCGGTCGTACCCAATCAAGTTGGCTCGGCGAGTACTTCGCGCAGGCGGATTTGCGGTTCGATCGCGTTGTCATTGGCACGATGCAGCGACATCGGCAAACCGCCGACGCCATTCTCGCCGCCATGGGCGGCCCGCAAATCGAGCTCGCGCAAGACGCTGGTCTGAACGAATACGATTTCGAGGCATTGTTCGCGGCCGTCGGCGATGAGGGCTTGCCGTCAGGTTTGTCGGCCACCACTTCAAAAAAGGACTTCTACAAAGGGCTTCGACACGTGCTGCAGCTCTGGGCCGATGACCGCTTGCCGGGCCGAGTTCCAGAGACATGGCAGCAATTCCAGACGCGTGTCCAGCGTGCGCGCAGCGATATCCAGCGGGCTGGCGGCAGGCGCGTTCTGGTGGTGAGTTCGGGTGGTCCGATCGCAGTCACTGCCCAGCAGGTTCTGCAGACACCCGCCGCGACCGCGATTGCACTGAACCTGCAGATTCGAAACAGCAGCGTTTGCCAATATGTCTTTAACGACAACGCGATGTCGCTGGTCAGTTTCAATTCAGTGCCGCATCTCGAACATGCCGAGAGGCGTGAATTTGTCACCTACGGCTGACCTCAATCCGGATTCCTGCTAGATGAACTACCCCAGCCTCCAATTCGACATCGAAAATCTCACACGTTATCTGACGGCGCACGTGCCCGGGTTTCAAGGGCCGTTGTCCGTCGAGAAATTTTCCGGCGGACAATCCAATCCGACGTTTCTCCTGAAGGCCCAAAGTGGAAGCTACGTGCTGAGGCGTCAACCTCCCGGCGACCTGCTCAAGGCGGCTCATGCGGTTGATCGTGAATTTCGCGTGATATCGGCGCTTGGCCAGACACCGGTCCCTGTCGCCCGTGCTTATCACCTCTGCGAGGACCGTGACGTCGTCGGTAGCCTGTTTTACGTCATGAGCTACGAAGACGGGCGAATCTTCTGGAACCCGGCGCTGCCCGACGTACCCGTCGAAGAGCGCGGCGCTATCTACGACGCACTGCTCGGCACAATGGCCGCTCTCCACGACGTGGATATCGACGAAGCCGGATTGTCCGACTACGGCCGCCCGGGCAACTATTTCGAGCGTCAGATCGACGTCTGGACCAGGCAATATCGCGCTGCGCAGACCGATACATTGGAGGCAATGGAGTCGCTGATCGAATGGCTGCCTGCGCACTGTCCGGCGGAAACGGGAAAGCCTTCGCTCGTGCACGGCGATTTCCGTATCGACAACATCATCTTCATGCGCGATGCGCCTCAAGTCCGTGCCGTTCTCGATTGGGAACTCTCCACGCTTGGCAATCCGCTGGCTGACATCGCGTACTTCTGCATGTGTTTGCGGCTTCCGCCCGGCAGCCATATCGCCGGACTCGCAGGCCTGAATCGAGGCGCGTTGGGCGTGCCGGACGAGGCGTCGATTGTTGAGCGATATTGCGCGCTCCGGGGAATTTCGTCGATTGAGAACTGGAATTTTTACCTGGCGTTCAGCTTCTTCCGGCTCGCCGCTATCGCACAGGGCGTGAAGAAGCGGGCCTTGAGCGGCAACGCATCGAATGAAAAAGCGCGGCAGGTGGGGGAGATGGCCGGGGCGCTTGCGAAGATGGGCATTGACCTGATCTGAAGACAGGCAGGAAATCGGAACGTAGAAATAGGGAGACTGATTGTGGCTACGAATTTGTTTGACCTGAAAGGAAAGATTGCTCTGGTGACGGGCGCGAGCCGGGGCATCGGTGAGGAGATCGCGAAACTGCTCGCCGAGCAGGGCGCCCACGTGATTGTGTCGAGCCGCAAGCTGGAAGATTGTGAATCCGTTGCAAGCGAGATCAAAGAAGCGGGCGGGAGCGCCGAAGCGTACCCGTGCCACGTCGGGCGTATCGAGGACATTCTCGCGATCTTCCAGCATATTCGGGCACGGCATGGCCGTCTGGACATTCTCGTCAACAACGCGGCGACCAATCCGTATTTTGGCCACATTCTCGATACCGATCTGTCGTCCTTCGAAAAGACAGTGGAAGTCAATCTGCGCGGTTACTTCTTCATGTCCGTCGAGGCGGGCAAGTTGATGCGGGAGAACGGCGGTGGTGCGATCGTCAACACGGCTTCGGTCAATGCCTTGCAGCCTGGCGACAGGCAGGGCATCTACTCGATCACCAAGGCCGCCGTTGTCAACATGACGCGGGCCTTCGCGAAGGAGTGCGGGCCGTTGGGGATTCGGGTGAATGCGCTGCTCCCCGGACTGACCAAAACCCGCTTTGCAGGGGCGCTGTTCGCAGATCAGGCCACGTACGAGAGCTGGGTGTCGCAGATTCCGCTGCGACGCCATGCGGAACCTCGAGAGATGGCGGGTACCGTGCTGTACCTGGTGTCCGACGCTGCGAGCTATACCAATGGAGAGTGTGTCGTCGTCGACGGTGGACTGACGATCTAGTCACGTGGTCGAGGCACGGTATTGACCGCGCGGTTTGCCGATGCATCGACTCCAGTAATCAGATTATGGAAGAGTAAAAATGGACTTTGCATACAGCCCGAAAGTCGAAGCGCTGCGCACCCAGGTGCGTGCGTTCATGGACACGCACATCGTTCCGCGCATCCGGCAATGGCACGATGAAGTGAGTGCCGGTCAATATCCGGTTTCCTTTATGGAGACCTTGAAGGACAAGGCGCGTGAAGAGGGTCTCTGGAACCTGTTCCTGCCGCATCTGCGCGATGACGAGCCCGGTACCTGCCTGTCCAATCTCGAGTACGCGCCTCTCGCTGAGATCATGGGGCGGGTGTCGTGGGCGTCCGAGGTGTTCAACTGCAATGCGCCGGACACGGGCAATATGGAACTGCTCCATATGTTTGCCACGCCCGCTCAGCGCGAGAAGTGGCTCAAGCCCCTTCTCGACGGCAAGATCCGTTCGGCGTTCGCGATGACGGAACCGGCGGTGGCCTCTTCGGACGCGACCAATATCACCACGTCGATTCGTCGTGACGGGGACGACTATGTCATCGACGGCCGCAAGTGGTTCATCACGAATGCAGCCCATCCGAATTGCCAGATCTTCATCGTGATGGGCAAAACGGATCCGGACGCGCCGAGCCACAGTCAGCAGAGCATGATTCTCGTGCCTCGCGATACACCCGGCGTCAAGGTGATCCGCAATATCCCGGTGGTCAATCACGTGGCGCCGGAAGGCCACTGCGAGATCGAGTTCAAAGGCGTGCGCGTGCCGCGATCGAATCTCCTCGGTGAAGAGGGCAGCGGCTTTGCATTGGCGCAGGCGCGTCTTGGGCCGGGACGGATTCACCACTGCATGCGCTCGATCGGCGCCGCGGAACTGGCGCTCGAGTTGATGGTGGAGCGGGCCCAGGCGCGCACGGCATTCGGCAAGACGCTGTTCGAACACGGGACAGTCGCCGAGTGGATCGCGAAGTCCAGAATCGAAATCGATCAGGCGAGGCTGTTCGTTCTCAAGGCCGCGTGGATGATCGACAACGTGGGTGCGAAGGATGCGCGCAAGGAGATCTCGATGATCAAGGCGCTCGTGCCGAGTGTTCACACCGCCGTTTGCGAGCGGGCGATGCAGGTGTTCGGCGCGATGGGGTTGAGCCCCGACACGCCATTGGCCGATAGCTGGACGTGGGGCCGCGCATTGCGCTTCGCGGATGGCCCAGACGAGGTTCACCTGCAGAGCATTGCACGGATGGAACTTAAGGCGCAGCCCTATGCGCCGGGGAAGGATAATCCTTACCTGACGCCGTCGGTGTAACGGATAGCGCCAGGTTCAAGGCTCGATCTTGCTGAAGAACCTGGCCCGTCCTCATGCGTTCGCGCGTCCGCGCGGTCCGGTCTCGCGCATGAATATAGCGAGCAGCATGGCCAGCACGATGCCACCGAGCAGCCACGAACCGGCTGCCCGGAACGTAGACAGGTTCATTGTGCCGCCGTTCGCATGATGGGCGAGCAGCTTGCCGTACACCGGCGTGAGCAACGCGCTGAACGTGAACACCAGGAAATTGATCGCGCCGCTGGCGCTGCCTTTCACGTTGTCGGGATTGACTTCCTTGATCACCGTGTAGGGCAGCATCGCCGCACCGGAGCCGATGCCGAGCAGCAGGCCGAGCACGTAAGGCGGCGCCACGCCGGCCGGCAGATAGAAAATGCCAGTGGCCGACACAAGCATCAGCAGCGCGCCGCCGATCAACACCGGCTTGCGGCGGCCCAGACGGTCGGACAGGTAGCCTAGCAGCGGGCAGCCGATTACCCAGCCTAGCGGCACCATGCTCGCGCGATTGACGGCCTCTCCATAGCTGACGTCGAGACCGTTGTGCAGGAATGGAATGCCCCAGATCATGTCGCCAATCGTAGTCGGCAGGAACAGCAGGCCGGCGCAGAAACCGCAAAGGTAGGACTGCGGATTCGTGAGCACCTGCTTGTACGGCGCGAACATCTTCATCCACGAGCCCTGGCTGGCCGGGCTGTCGTCATGGCCTGCCGGCGTCACGAATAGCACCAGTACCGCGATCACAAAGATCACGAGGCCGGACAGCCACCAGAACTGCTGCCATGTGATGAGGCCGTGAATGAGCGGCGCAACGGCGAACTGACCCGCGGATCCGCCCAGCATGCCGAAGCATTGAGTGAACCCTACCGCCGTCGCAAGAGAGCGGGGAGGAAAGCCGTGCGTGGCGAGATACACCGCGCCGATAAAGCCACACGCCGAACCCGCGCCTTGCAGCAGGCGGCCGACCTGCGCGGCCTCCACGCTGCCCAGGCCGAACAGGACCGCCCCCACAGCAACGAGAACGATGCCGGCCGGAATGACCGCCTTGCCGCCGAGCCGATCGAGTAGTGCACCGCAAAGGATCGAGAACAGCGCATAGGTGTAGTAGTACAGGCCGACGAGCGCGCCCACGCCCAGTGCATCGCGCGCGAATGCCGCGCTCAACTCGGGCACCATCACGCCCGGCGCGGAACGCAGCATGTACTGCATGAAGTAGAACGCGGCACAGAAAAGCCAGGCGATGACGAAACCCATGTGGATGGGTTCGCGCTCGGATGGAGCTTCTACAGTGCCGATGATTTTGCTGGACATGGTTCGATTCCCATTGCGTGGATAACGGTCCCTATACGCTTGCGGACTGCACTACCGGAACAGATTGACCTTTGCGAGGTCGATGAGCTGCTGGCCTCGACCGTCCATGACGGCGCGAAGCATGAACAGCCCGAAGTGGTAAGCATGGTCGGCGGTGGTCGTGGGAGGCATCACGAGCTCCTGACGTGCGCTTACTACGTCGACGAGCGCCGGACCCGGATGGGCGAACGCTTCGCTTAGCGCGCCTTCCAGCTCTGCAGGGTGCTCGACGCGTATGCCTTTGATTCCGATCGCGTTGGCCATCGCAGCGAAGTTCGGATTTTTCAGGTCGCAGCCCGTATCGACGAAGCCACTGGCCTTCATCTCCATTTCCACGAAGCCCAGCGTTCCGTTGTTGAGCACGACGACTTTGACCGGCAAGCCTGCCTGAATCAGCGTGAGAAATTCACCCATCATCATGGTGAAGCCGCCGTCGCCCGACATTGAGATCACCTGCCGGTCCCTGAAAGCGGCCTGCGCGCCGATCGAGTGCAGGAGCGAGTTGGCCATCGAGCCATGATTGAACGAACCGACCAGTCGCCGTTTGCCGTTCATCTTCAGATATCGGGCTGTCCATGCGATGGGGGTGCCGACGTCGCAGGAGAAGATGGCATCCTCGTTGGCGAGTTCGCTGACGAGCCGGGTCACGTATTGCGGATGAATGATGCTGCTGCCCGGTTCCTGCTCAGCCAGCGAATCCAGATTCGCGCGCGCCTTGCGATAGTCGTCGAGCGCACGATTCAGGAAGCTGCTGTCCGTATTCTCCCGAATCATTGGAAGAAGTTCGCTGAGCGTATCCTTGACCGTTCCCAATACGCCAAGCTTGATCGGGCATCGATTGCCGAGGGCTTCTGCCCTTGTATCGACTTGCGCGATCGTCACCCCCTCCGGATAGAACTGTCGATAAGGAAAGTCGGTGCCTAACATCAGGAGCATGTCGCAGCTCTTCATCGCGGAGTACCCGGAGGAGAACCCGACAAGACCTGTCATTCCCACATCGAACGGGTTGTCGTATTCGATGTACTCCTTTCCTCGCAGCGAGTGCACGATCGGCGCTTGCAACTTGCGGGCGAGCTCTACGACTTCCGCGTGCGAATCCTTGCAACCCGCTCCACACAGCAACGTCACGCGCGACGACTGGTTCAACAGAAGGGCGAGTTCCGCGATGTCGGCGTCCGCCGGGCGAATCATTGGAGCGGACGGTGCGCTCCAGTTCGGCACAGGTTTTGTGAGCGGCCCAAGTGCCACGTTGCCAGGTATGACGACAACAGCGACGCCTTTACGCGCAACGGCCGTCCGGATCGCACGGCCCAGAATTTGCGGCAGCTGGTCGGGGTGGGTGACGAGTTCGACGTAGTGACTACATTCCTTGAACAGCACTTCGGGATGGGTCGACTGAAAATAGTCGATGCCGATTTCCGAACTTGGAATGTGCGCGGCGATAGCGAGAACAGGAACGCCGCTGCGTTGGCAGTCGAACAAGCCGTTGATCAGGTGCAGGTTCCCCGGGCCGCAGCTCCCGCAACAGACTGCGAGTTGCCCCGTGAGATGCGCTTCGGCGCCGGCGGCGAAAGCCGCGCTTTCCTCATGCCGCATGTGAACCCATTCAATGGAACCTTCCCGGCGCAGGGAATCCGTGAAGCCATTCAGCGAATCTCCCACCACGCCGAACACACGCTTCACACCCGCATTGACCAGTGCACCAACCATGTAGTCGGCAGCTATCGTTGCCATTTCACATCTCCATAGATTAAGAATTTGCGGCCCATCGGATGCTTATCGGGGAGGCAAAAGAAGCGCATTCCGCGTGAGTGCGTCGTCCTTTGGCGCAGGACGAATGAAGACCTGTTCGCCATGCGATGTGTCCGATAGTAGTTGGCCGGTCTTAAGGCGACCATTACATAAATCTGGAACATCGTGGCGAGGCAATTCGTGCTCCGCGTCGGTCGAGCAATGAGGTCAGGCATCCGAACTTGTCGTGGACCACCGCGCTACATAAATATGTAATGTCCCGGCAAGGTGCGAAGTTATACCTTGTCGTCGTGCCATTGCGGCATCGTGAAACTCACGCTCAAGCTTCGCCGGGAAGCCGCTCGCATCCGCCTTGCCGATGCAACATCGACTCGACCCATCCACTAACCGGACGCTGACACGGTGGCCTTCGTGCAACCGTGCGGGTCCTCGCATTCTCGTAAATTGGAGCTACTCATGGCCCATGAATTGTTGACGCCCGACACGTGCGCGCTCGCGCTTATCGACCATCAGCCGCAGATGTTCTTCGGCACGCACTCGCACGAGCGCACCACCATCCTTCACAACATTCAGATCCTCGCGAAGACCGCGAAGCTCTTCAAGGTGCCGACTGTTCTGACGACGGTCGCCGCCGATACCTTCAGTGGCCAACTGCTGCCGGAAGTGCAGTCGGTGTTTCCGCAGATCAAACCGATCGACCGCACGTCTATGAATTCGTGGGAAGACAAGGGCTTTCGCGACGCGATCAAGGCGACGGGCCGCAAGAAGATCGTGATCGCGGGCCTGTGGACGGAAGTGTGCGTCGCTTTCCCGACCGTGCAGATGCTCGCCGAGGGCTTCGAAATCTACGTGCCGACGGACGCCTGCGGCGACATCACCGGGGAAGCCCATGAGCGTGCCGTGCAGCGCGTCATCCAGGCGGGCGCGGTGCCGCTAACCTCGGTGCAGTTCATGTGCGAACTGCAACGTGACTGGGCGCGCGGCGAAACGTACGAAGGCTGCATGGAGATTTTCAAGGCGCATACCTCGTATGGCATCGGCGTGCGCTACGCGAAGCAAATTCTTGGCGGGCACGCGAGCTAGGCGGACTGATTGCCTCTCGCCATTTTTTCACGCGCGACGCGTTTGTCGTCGCGCGTGAAACGCGTCTGACCAAACATCACGGAGAGCGACGATGACCGCATCGATTCAGCCCAGCCGCATTGCGGACCTGGTGATCTATAACGGCAAGATTGCGACGCAGGACGACAAGCGTTCGTTCGTGACGGCGCTCGCCATCGCGAAGGGCGAGATCGTTGCGAGCGGCAGCGACCACGACATGATGCAATGGGCGAACGAGTCCACGCGCCGCATCGATCTGAAGGGACGCGCGGTCGTTCCCGGTCTCAACGATTCGCATCTTCACATCATTCGCGGCGGTTTGAATTTCAATCTCGAACTGCGCTGGGATGGTGTGCCCTCGCTGCGCGACGCGCTCGAGATGCTGCGCGCGCAGGTTGCGCGCACGCCCGCGCCGCAATGGGTGCGTGTTATCGGCGGATGGAACGAATTCCAGTTCGCGGAGAAGCGGGGCCCGACGCTTGAAGAGATCAACGCGATCGCGCCAGATACGCCCGTCTTCATCCTGCATCTCTACGACAACGCGCTACTGAACGCTGCCGCGCTGCGTGCGGTCGGCTATGACCGTGATACGCCGAATCCGCCGGGCGGCGAGATCCAGCACGACCGCCGCGGCAATCCGACCGGCATGCTGATTGCGCGTCCGAACGCGGGCTTGCTGTACGCGACGCTCGCAAAAGGGCCGAAGCTGCCGTTCGACGACCAGTTGAATTCGTCGCGTCAGTTCATGCGCGAACTCAACCGCCTTGGCGTGACGAGCGCGATCGACGCAGGTGGTGGCTACCAGTCTTATCCCGACGACTACGCCGTCATCATGGAACTCGCGAAGCGTAACGAGCTGACCGTGCGAATCGCGTACAACCTGTTCACGCAGAACGCGAAAAAGGAAATCGAAGATTTCGCGAGGTGGGTCAAGGTCACCAAACCGGGTGACGGCGACGATTTCCTGAAGATGAACGGCGCAGGCGAGATGCTCGTGTTCTCCGGCGCGGACTTCGAAGATTTTCTGGAGCCGCGTCCGGACCTGCCGGACGTGATGGAAAGCGAACTCGAAGCCGTCGTGCGGCTGCTCGTGCAAAATCGCTGGCCGTTCCGGCTGCACGCAACTTACGACGAATCGATCGAACGTTTCCTCAACGTCTTCGAGCGTGTCAACCAGGATACGCCGTTCGGCGGCCTGCGCTGGTTTTTCGACCACTGCGAAACGATTTCGGCGCGCAACATCGACCGCATTGCCGCACTGGGCGGCGGCATCGCCGTCCAGCACCGGATGGCGTATCAGGGCGAATACTTCATTTCCCGCTATGGCGCCGAAGCCGCCGCGCATACGCCGCCTGTGCGCAAGATGCTCGCGGCCGGGCTGCCGGTCGGCGCGGGGACGGACGCGACGCGCGTCGCGAGCTTCAATCCGTTCGTTTCGCTGTACTGGCTTGTTTCGGGGCGCACGGTGGGCGGCACGCTGATGTACGCCGCGCAGGACCGGCTGGATCGCATGGAGGCACTGCGCCGCTATACGGTGGGTAGCGCATGGTTCTCGAATGAAGAGACGAAGAAGGGCGCGCTCGTGCCTGGCCAGCTTGCCGATTTCGTGGTGCTGAGCGACGACTATTTCACGATGGAAGAAGACGGCATCAGGCATCTGAGCTCGGTGCTGACGGCGGTCAATGGGCGGATTGTCTACGCGGCCGAAGAGTTCGAAACGTTCGACCCGCCGGCGCTGCCCGTTAGCCCCACGTGGTCGCCCGTCGCGGAGTACGGCGGCTATGCGCGCTATCGTCCCGCGGCGCCGCTCGTGCAGTCGTGCAACGACGCGTGCGTGAACCTGTGCGGCGTGCATCGTCACGCGCATGCGTGGGCATGGCGCAGCAATGTGCCCGCTGGCGACGCGAACGCGTTCTGGGGCGCGCTCGGCTGCAGTTGTTTCGCGTTCTAGGAGCAGGCAGGCGATGAAGCGTTTTCTCACTCCCGATGTGGCGCTGCTGTTTCTGCGCGTCACCGCGAGCGTGCTCGTGCTGCTCGTGCATGGACTGCCGAAGGCAATCCACTACGCGAGTCAGTTCGAGGCGATCGAAGACCCGTTGCATCTCGGCAAGACGCTGACGCTAGGCTGCGCGATCTTCGCGGAGGTCGTGTGCCCGCTGCTGATGATCGCGGGCATCGCGACGCGGCTTGCCGCGCTGCCGATCATGCTCGTCTGCGTGGTCGCGCTGAGCCTCGTGCATCGCGAATGGACGCTGGCCCAGGCGCAATTCGCGTGGATGCTGCTGATCATGTTCGGAACCATCGCGATCGGCGGTGCGGGACGCTACCGGATTGCGCTGCGGCCCCAGTCCGGGCAGCGGTAAGCCTGAGCGCACGGCGCGTTTGCCGCGGCGCGTGAGGAGTGAACCATGTCATATCTGATTGCATTGGGTGCGGGCCTCGTGGTCGGCCTGCTGTATTTCCTTGTGCGCGTGCAATCGCCCGCGCCTCCGCTGATTGCGCTTGCGGGGTTGCTTGGCATTGTGATTGGCGAGCATGCGATTCCGTTCGTGCAGGCGCGCATACGCACGCCCGATGCGCAAACGCAAGGTGCACCGCCTGTCGCCAGCACCAAGCCGACTCCGCTATGCAACGAGGATCGATAGGCGCGGCAGGCGGCGCACAACCGGATGTTGCGCACGCTGCCGCTCGTCGCGTTGTGCGTGCTCGCTGTGCTGGTGCGCAGGACGGGCACGCCAAAGGTCGGAATCTGATTGTGCCGCACAACGCTGCGGCATCCCTTACCAGCCAGGAGTGTTTTTTATGAGTACCGTCAAGACGGTTCGAGTGTTGCGGGCCGCTGTCGTTTCGATTGTGTCTGTCACGGCGCTCGGCATGGCGCTGAGCGGCTCGCCGGCTTTCGCCGAGGCCGATCATCAGAACATAGGCAAGAGCCTGCCGGTCGTGTCGGTCGGTCCGCAATACGATACGACGCATGTTTATGTGGCGAGCCAGGACATCGACGCGTTCGTCGACAGTTTTATCGCGACGTTCGGCGGCACCGCTTCGCCGCGCGCCGTGTTCACGGTCACGCCGACGCCGAGCAAGACCGCTTCGCAATACGTGCGCACGCCTGTCGGCATGCTGTCGGTGTTTGCATTCCAGACGCCGATACCGTATCCGTTCGGCAGCGAGCGCACGGGCTATCTCGTCACCGACATGGACAAGGCCGTTCGTGCCGCGCACGCTGCGGGCGCGGACGTGATCGTGGATACGTTCGACGATCCGATCGGCAAGGACGCGGTAATCCAGTGGCCGGGCGGCCTGAACATGCAACTGTATTGGCATACGAAGGCGCCTTCGTATGATCCGCTGGAGACGGTCCCCGACAATCGCGTCTATGCGTCCGCGCAATCCGCGGATAACTTCATCAAGCGCTTTGTACGCTTTTCGCACGGCAAGGTCGTGTCCGACAACCGTCACGCGGACGGTGGCGAAATCGGCCGGCCCGGCGAGACGATCCGGCGCGTACGCATCACGTCCGGCTTCGGCACCATGCTCGTGTTCGTGACCGACGGCAAGCTGCCTTATCCGTTCGGCCGCGAAGTCACCGGCTATCTGGTCGCCGATCTCGACGCGACGCTCGCGAAGGCGCAGGGCGTCGGCGTGAAGGTGTTGTCGCCGGCGAACAGGACAGTTGAAGGGCGTACGGCGATGGTCGAGTTTCCCGGCGGCTACGTCGCCGAGATTCACGAGCTGGCGAAATGATGCAGCGTCGCTCACTGAGGCACGCGGCGTCGAAGGCGGCTGCCTGCGCCGTGCTCGCGGTGTGCGGATGGGCAGAGGGCGTGAACGCGTTCGCCGCCGATAACGCAGCGGATGCGGTTGCAGGCGTGGCCGCTGCGCCTCAATGCACCGCGAAGCGGCCGTCGGCGCTATCGTTCAACCGCTGGCAGGAAGACTGGTCGGCGCTGGCCAATCCGTGCGTGCCGCGCGAGCCGTTCGATGCGCTCAAGTACATCTCGCCCGGCAGCGATCCGTCGACCTATCTGTCGCTCGGCGCGACTCTGCGTGAACGCTTCGAACTGAACAACGCGCCACTCTTCGGGCTCGGCGCCGCGCGGCCCGACAGCTACGTCATCCAGCGCGCCGAAGTGCATGCCGATGCGCGCATCGGCATGCATGTGCAGGCGTTTTTCCAACTCGAGGATGCCCGGCCCTTCGGCAAGGATGCTGTTTCGCCCGTCGACAAGAATCCGCTCGACATCGAGCAGGCGTTCGTCGCGCTCGTCTATGGCGTAGGCAGCGGCACGTTCAAGGCGCGCGTCGGCCGGCAGGAGATGGCGTTCGACTTGCAGCGGTTCGTCTCGGTGCGCGACGGGCCGAACGTGCGTCAGGCGTTCGATGCGCTGTGGGCCGACTATGAAATCGACAAGTGGCGCTTCATCGGCTATATGACGCAGCCCGTGCAGAATCGCGACGTCACGGCCTTCGACGACGTGTCGAACCGGCATCTCACGTTCAGTGGTGTGCGCGTGGAACGTGCGAACACGGGGCCAGGCGATCTGTCAGCGTACTGGTCGCGCTACAACCGCGACAACGCACGCTTTCTCGATGCGGCAGGCACCGAGCATCGCGATGTATTCGACGTGCGTTATGCGGGCAAGGTCACGCCGTTCGATTGGGATGTCGAATCGATGGTGCAGACGGGGCACGTCGGCAAGGACACCATCGGCGCGTGGGCATTCGGGTTGCTGGGCGGCTATACGCTCGCAACGGTGGCGGGCTCGCCGCGGTTCGGTTTGCAGATCGACGGCGCATCGGGCGACCGGCATCCGGGCGATGGACGCGTCGAAACCTTCAATCCGTTGTTTCCGAACGGCTACTATTTCACGCTGGCGGGCTACACCGGCTACAGCAACCTGATTCACGTGAAGCCGTCGATCACCCTCAAGGTATCGCCGAAGCTCACGTTACTGACGGCACTCGGTTTCCAGTGGCGCGCGACGACGGGCGATGCGATCTACGGTCAGGGGATGGCCGTGGTGCCCGGCACGGCGGGAAAGGGAACCCGCTGGACGGGCATGTATGCGCAGATTCGCGCCGACTGGCTCGTCAGCCCGAACGTCGCGCTCGCGCTGGAAGCGGTGCATTTCGAAGTCGGCGATTCGATCCGTGCGCTAGGGGCGCGCAACGCGGACTATGTGGGCGTCGAAGCGAAGTTCGGATGGTGACCGATGACAGGAGCGGGCCCGCTCAACGCTTCGACTGGATCTGAACCGTCAGAAGCCTTCTTCCAGAGAGACGGCTTCGAGGACCGTGGCCAGAATCATCGCTTCGATGTTTCGGGGTGCGGGTTGAACCCGCTTGGGTCGATAGACTGCGTTGCCTCTTGTAATGGCCAGGCCACTCAGGGCGCAAACCCCGGCTTTCTTCGCAACACAGCGCCGCCAATGCTGTTCGCCGTAGCAGCAGGACGTCGCGTCGCTCCACGCGAGCGTTGCCGAGGTCCGCCCGCTGCGCTCCAGCACCCGGATGACGCATTTGCGGAAGTCGCTTTCGCTGCCGTGCGGGCGGAAGCAACTGGACACAACAGGCGCCTGTGTTTCGCTTTCGTTCGATAGGAGCGCCATTGTTGACTGCCACGTTCTGTCCGTTTCAAAGGGAGCTTGCATGATGCGGTTCCTCGATTCTCGTTAGAGCTAACCCTCGACCTTGACTGGATGATAGGTAGCAGACTGGCGGGCCGCTATTACATGATTGTGGGGGGCGTTCCTCATTCGCCCTCCAGCACCATGCCCCGCTCAGTGACTGGCCGCTCCACTGATCTCGACGTCCGGATACGCGGCGTCGTCGCTCAGGGCTGGCAGAACGACGCTAAAGGTTGACCCGTAGCCTTGATTATTGGCGGCAGTAAGACGACCCTCATGCGCTTCGATAATGGAGCGCGACACTGCAAGCCCGATACCCATTCCCGTGCTCTTGGTCGTGACGAATGCGTCGAATATGCTGTCGCCACCCACGATGCCCACACCGTTATCGGCCACCTCGAGTAGCACGGACCCGTCGCGAAGCGCCTTTGCGGTAATGAGAATCTTCGGTGTGCGCCCCGAGTTTTCCGTGGCCTCTATTCCGTTCGTGATCAGATTGATCAGGACCTGCTGAATCTGTATCTGGTCGACGAACACCGGCGGCAGGCCATCGGGCAAATCGAGGTCGATGTCGGCGGTTTGCCGGGTTTCGTCTTCCCGTAGCAGCCGCACGGATTCGAGGACCATGTCTTTCACGTTACGCTTGCGCTTCTGGAATGATTGGCTCTTGAACAGCGCACGGATGCTTTTCATCGTCTCGTCGGCGGAATGGGCATCTCGAACGACGCTTTCCGCGGAAGTCCTGGCTTCGCTCAAATTGGGCGGGGACGCTGCGAGCCACCGATTGCAAGCCTGCGCATTGGCGATAACGGACGTGAGGGGTTGATTGAGCTCGTGCGCGATGGAGGCGGAGAGTTCGGCGACCGTGGCAATCTGGGTTGCCCGCGCAAGTTCAGCCTGAGTGTGCCTGAGCCGGTCTTCTGCACGCTTGCGTTCGTCAATATCAAGACTGAGTCCATACCATTGAACAATGTTGCCGTCGGCGTCCCTCATTGCTTCACCCGTGTGCTGGTACCACCGGTAAATCCCGTCTTTTCGGCGAAGCCGGGCGGTGTGGCAGTACGGTTCGCCAGTCTCGACCGAGTGTGTCCACGCTTGAATCATGGTGTTCAGGTCGTCAGGATGGCAGGTCTTCTGATAGCCGGCGCCCGCGAGCTGCGAAAGATCCAGACCAACGAATTCGACGATTTTCCGATTGATGTAAGTGAGCCCCCCTTGTGGGTCATTGCTCCAGAGCATGGCGGGAATGGTCTCGATCAGTTCGTGTAGCTGGTGCTCCCGCTGTTCGAGCGCGGCTTCCGTTTGTTTGAGATCGTCGATGTCCGTACATACGCCGAACCAGTGCAGGATCTGTCCGCTTTCGTCGCGAAACGGTTCGCCGCGAGCGAGATACCAGCGCAGTGTCCCATCGGCGCCTGCAACCTGGTACGTGTCCTGATACGACACACCTTCGTAGACAGCTTGCCGCCAGCGCGAGCGGACACGAAGACGGTCTGCTTCCGGGATGAGACGAAGCAACATTTCTCCGTCGAATTCTTGCTCGGTCTTTCCCATGAAGGCGAGCATTTGCCGACTCCATCTGTCGACTTTTCCTTCCGGCGTGGCTCGCCAGATCATCGCGGGCAATACGTCGACGAGTCTTCGCAAATTAAGCTCTTCCGTGCGAAGAACCTCCTGAGCCAGCTGCCGCTCGTGGATATCCGTCGAAAGTCCATACCAACTCACGATATCGCCGTTGGCATCGCGCATGGGCGTGCCTTTGCATTGAAACCAGCGATATGTGTTGTCGGCCGCGCGCAACCGATGGACCGAGTCGTAGGGCCTCCCGCTAGCGAGGGAATCTTCCCAGACCTCAAGGGTTGATGGAGCGTCGTCCGGGTGCACCAGGTCAAGCCAGCCGCGCGCTCTCAGCTCTTCGAACCGTAGGCCGGTGTAATCCTCAGTGCGCCTGTTCATATATTCCAGGCGGCCATGAGCGTCCGTCCGCCAGAGCAGGCTGGGAACATTCTCGGTCAGCCAGTTCAGTTGCGCTTCCCGTTCACGGATCAACTCTCTCGACTCGCTTGCCGTCAGCGCCTGTCGAACCTTGTGATCGAAATCATCATCCTTCGAGTGGGCCGTTGAGTCTGGCCGTTGGATGTGCCGGGGGCGTCGGGAGACCAGTTCGGCACAAAGCCATACCGCGCCGATTGCGACGGCGCAACGGCCGATCGAGCCGGAGGATAGAGAAGGGTGACCGGCAGTCAACATCGTTCCGGCGATCCCAAGCGAGACGAAACCCGCGGCGAGACGCCCAAAGCTGCGGTCGAAAAAGTGCGCGACCAGAACAACCAGTACGAGGCCGAGGCAGCCCGTGACCGGTTCGAGTAACCCTGCCACGCCTGACGCGCCGGCTATGGCAACGCTGAGGGCGGCAACCCGGGACGAGCGTGGAATCAACACGGTAAGCATGTCAACCTCGGAGTTCGTCGACGTATTGGATAGTGGTACTCCACATTTTCACATCAATGCCGGGATTTTCCAGCGAAAAGCTCACTAGCTTGCAAAGTGAGCGGAGAGGGTTGATGGTTATTTCGTGTCGTACCGCGAGGTCTGATCGTGCGCACCGTTGTGGCACGAATCGAGTACGAGGCAATGGAGATAGGTCATACCATTGCGGACGGGTGCCTTTTCAGGAACTGCCAGTCAGGCAGATCAGGAAAAAGAGAAGGGAAAAAAGTTTAATTTAAGACTTCGCATCGGATGGCGCCATTACATATTCATGTCGCTAACTCATGTTGCTAACTTCAGCATGCGGCTAGTCTGAACCCACAAGACCGAGGTCCCGCGCACGCGCAACAGCTTGAGCGCGCTTATCGACACCGAGTTTCACGAAGACGCTTTTCAGATGAGATTTGACGGTTTCAGCGCCAATTCCGAGCACATTCGCGATTTCCTTGTTCGACTGTCCGCGCGCAATCAGGTCGACGATTTCGCGCTCCCTTGAACTCAGCGACCCGCGCTCGGTATCGCGTCGACGGTGGCCGCCTGGCTGATAGAGAATCCGCGCGCCGTCGAGCAGATGATCGACGTAGACGATCAGTTCGTTCGAGTGCTCCGTCTGCTCCACGTCTTCACGAACGGCGTCCAGCAGCGATCCGATGTCCGGCCCCACGTCGAGAATGGACTGGTACACGCCCGCGGGCGCGGCGACCTTTAGGACTTCGCGAAAGATCCCGATCGCACGGGCACATTCGTTTGCTGCCAGCCAGACCAGTGCAAGCACGGTTCGCAGGCGTATCGCCTGGAAATCTGCATGTTGTCGTTCGGCGCTCTGCAGCGCGGCGCCCAGCACCGCGGCGGCTTCTTCGGTCCGCTGTTGGGCCGCGGCAACAGCGGCCGCTCCGAATGCACGATAGTTCTCGATCTCGAGCGAGATGGAACGCGAAGGATGGGCGTTGGATCCCGCCATCTGATCGAGTTGCGCGACGCACGCAGCCGCTTCGACCATCCTGCCTTCCGCAAGATATAGCCGTGTGCGTTCAACGAGGGCAGCGGCGGTCATGCGGTCCCATTGACGTTCGCAACTCAACGCCTGAGCCCGGTCGAGCAATGCGTACGCCTGCGTCACGTCCGAACGCGCGGCGGCGATCCGGATAAGGAGGCGGTAGGCAATCAACACGCTATCGAGCAGGACCGCAATGTCAATGACCGGCATCAACCCGGCAACCAGTGTTTCAGCTTTGTCCAGCCGGCCTTGTTCGTACCAGATCTGGCCGATCATCGGTGCGCATAGCGCCACCGAGATCGAATCGGGACCGGCATGGCGTTCGGCCAGTTGCATCGATTCCGTGAAATACCGTTCGGCAAGCCCGAAGTGCAACTGTTGCATTTCCGCATGTCCCAGCAGGCACAGCCGGTAGACCGAAGAGTACAGATTGCGCTGATTTTCTTCGGCGGAGTAGGACATCCACGGCGTTGCATAAAGCGCTTCGAGATTGCCGGCCTTCCAATGGGCGAAGCGCACGACGTTGGATGCCACATTGGTGGTCCAGATATCGGTGGTCGGCCCCTCGATGCATGGTTCAGCGATAACGAGCGCGCGCTCGGGATCGTCCTGCAGGCCCGCGACGACCGAGCGGATCGCCTGGCATTCCCGCCGGATTTCTTTGGCTTCGGCGCCAGTGTCGGACGCGAGATCATGTTCGACTACATCCAGCATCGCGAGCGCCTCTTCGAAATGCATGGCGAGCGCCATGCCCCAGGCGATGGCCAGTGTGACCTTCACCTGCGCCCCGGCCAGACCGGCGGGAAAGCGGCGCTGCAAGTCGAGTAGCGTGAGCAGGTCGCCTTTCTTGACCAGCGCCATCGCGCACCGCTCCATCAGACGAATCGCGTTATCCGTGCTGCCCGCGGCGATCGCGTGTTTGACTGCCTCCGTCCACAGTTCCTGATCGGCATACCACGCGCACGCGCGGCAATGCAGTTCCGCCACCTCGTCGGCGTGCTGTGTCTCGAGCTGGGCACGCAAGTATTCGCCCATCAGAGGGTGATAGCGGAACCATTGCCCGTTGTCGTCGAGCGCCTGCAACAGCAACTGCGCCCCGGCGGTTTCGTCCAGCATAGGCTGGCTCGCGCGCAGGCCCGTTACAGCCTCGCAGAGCGGCGCGCTCAACCGGTCGAGTATCGACGTGCGCAGCATGAACCTGACCATGTCGGGGGACAGGCGCTCGAACATGTACTCGATATAGGCGGCGAACGGCCGCGACGTACCGGATGGCGCATCACGCTCCCGAACCGCCTCGCCATCCTTGCGCGATAGCATGGACATCTGGATGCGCAGCGCCGCAGCCCAGCCCTCCGTGCCCGCAAAGAGCGTCTGGATGTACGAAGCGTTCAGCGTGCCGGGCAATGTGCGTTCGACAAAGCGCCTCGTTTCGTCGAAGTCGAAACGCAACACCGACCCGTCGATTTCCAGCAGTTCGTCGCCTGCTCTCAGCCTCGCGAGCGGCAGCGGCGGATCGGTGCGACTGCAGAGGACCACGTGCACATGAGGCGGCGCCTTTTCGATCAGGAACGACATCGCGTCGTGTATGGCTGGCAGGCTCACCTGGTGATAGTCGTCCAGAAACAGGACGACATCATCATCGACTTCGACAAGCTCATTGACCAGTGTGGAAACGACGGCGTGTAACGGGACGAACGCGGCGTCGGCAGTCAGACTGATCGCCGCGGCGCCGACCTTGTCGCAGGCATGCCGCAACGCGTGCGCCAGATAGTTGAGGAAGCGCGCGGGTTCATCGTCTTCTGTGTCGAGCGACAGCCACGCCACTAATGCACCGTTCGCGCGCAACCGGTCGAGCCAGCTGAGCGCCAGCGAAGTTTTGCCGAATCCGGCGGGCGCCTTGATCACGGTGAGACGTTTGTTCGCGGCGCGCTCGGCGAGGCCAGCGAGCCGAGGACGCGCGATGAGATCCACCGGCACGCGTGGCGGAACGATCTTCGTTGCCAGGAAAAGGTGCAGTCCGCTCGCGGATGTCTCTCCAGTCACACGCATGTTTCAGTCACCCATTGTATTGAGCCAGCCAATTGTTGGGAGGCGTGCTTGCCGCCACCCCCCGTTTATAGAAGCGCATCCCCCGGGTCGGGGGAGGGGGAACTCTCCCCAATCTGGGGGATGGTAGGTCGCGTCGCGCCAGGCGACCATACGTGTACCGGATTGAGATTGAAGCGTGCCCCAGGCCAGGGGCAACGCGCCTGCCGATCACTGCCAGGCGGCTCATTGGCGCCTCGCCAGGATCGACTCATTTTTCGCCCCATGATACGCCGCGTCGAATCCCGTTGCAGGTGTCCGGCAGGCACCGGTCGGCGCGCAGCCGTATAGGTCACATAAGCCGCTGCCCCGGCGCTCCTTGTCTTTCGAAATCGTGCGTCCGTTATTGATGGGTGTCTATCCGTGTTAGCCAATGTTCCAAGAATCAGCGATTACTTGCGGGAAAAAACCGTGTCGATCGCAGCCGATCTGACGCATGTCGTCGAACGCACGCTGGCGATACTGACGCAGATGGACGGATACAGGTTGCTCGCACCGGTGGCGCAACGGGACGTTCGCGAATCGGTCGCGCTGTCGACCAAAGTCTGGTTCGAGACGCTGTTGTCGGGTGAGTTCCCTTCTGCGCAGGACATGGACTTGTTTCGGGAAATCAGTCAGCGACGTGAGCATCAACGTGTGCCGCTGCAGAGCCATTTGCAGGCATTGCGTCTGGGGTTGCGGGAAATCTGGAGCGCCTATATCGCGCTCGGCGAGTTGGACGAGCGTATTGCCAAAGAACTTCTGGCCGACGTCTCGCTGTATCTGCTGGACCACTTCGATTTCATTGCGCAGACCATTGTGCGGGCCTATCTGGGCGAGCAATACCGGCAGCCACGGTGGGCGGAACTCGCCGTTGCCATCGAGGAAGGCGCGCGCCGCTCCGAAAGCGTGCGGCATCATCTCGTTGCACTCATCGAGCAGCTATTGGCCGAGCCAGACCTGCTCTCGAGGCTCGACGTCGAGCAGGTTCGGGAGCACCGCGGTACCGAAGGAGCCGGCGCGCAGGTGATGAAGTTCTTCGGCCTCGATGTCGACATCGACGACGGCGCGGAATTGTCGAAGGCCTTGCGCGACGCGCAGGAGAGGCTGGCGCAGGCATCGCGGCTCGCGGCCGTGGCTGAACTCTCTGCCTCCATTGCCCACGAACTCAACCAGCCGCTCCAGGCCATCGTGGCGCATGGGCACGCCTGCGTGCGATGGCTCGCTGCAACGCCGCCCAGGCTCGACAAAGCCAGATACTCGGCCGAGCAGGTTGTGCACGACGCGAATGCCGCGGCAGACGTGGTAAGCCGCATTCGCGCTCTTTTCAGGCACACGGCTCCGCAAAAGGTCGATCTCGATGTCAACAAGCTGATTCTTCAGGTATGCACGCTGATGGCCGACGACATCCAGCACAACGCGGTTTCGCTCGAGACAATCCTCGGCGAAGACGTGTCGAAGATCAGCGCGGACGCGGTTCAGATTCAGCAGGTGATCGTCAACCTCGTGCGCAACGCAATTGAAGCGTTAGCGGCAACGGAGGAGCGACCGAGGCTGCTGGTGATCCGCTCACGTCGCGATGCCGGCAATGTGGTGGTCGATGTGGAAGATCACGGTGCAGGGCAGGTGAACTTCGAGAAGATTTTCGAGCCGTTCTTTACCACGAAAAAAACAGGCATGGGTATGGGTTTGGCAATCTGCAAGTCGATCGTGGAAGCACATGCGGGCCGGATTGGGGCCGTGCGCAATGTGTCCCGCGGCGTGACCTTCAGCTTCAGCCTTCCGATAGAGAGATCGAACGCAACCTCACGTTGACGATAGCCGAGGGTATCCTCAGCCGCCTCCGCCAATCAGCGTGATCGGCTTTGGCCTCGCTTTGGTCTTGCTTCGGCCTCGCTTCGGTCTGAAAGCAACGCGCTGTAGCCAGACATCTTCCCAGCCTACTGCTTCATATCGGGCCGTGATATTACATATTTATGTAATGCAGAACACGGCTTCCTATCCTTCCGGGCGACGATTCCGGCGGCTATAATTTTTTGTCGGCAGGACCACGTAAGAACAACATTCAACGAGATTGTCGTGGACCGTCCGTGCCGACGTCAGGCTGGGTTTTCACCCGGCAACGGAGAAGGCGCATGAAATCCGCAAGTGAGGTGGTGTATGTGGTCGACGACGACAAGCGGGTGCGAGAAGCA
Organism: Paraburkholderia sp. GAS32; assembly: GCF_050434225.1. Lineage (NCBI taxonomy): Bacteria > Pseudomonadati > Pseudomonadota > Betaproteobacteria > Burkholderiales > Burkholderiaceae > Paraburkholderia > Paraburkholderia sp. GAS32. The sequence continues at coordinate 369,446 of NZ_JBNPVS010000002.1, forward strand.
CTCACCTCGCTGCTGCGCGCAAACGGAAGAGATGCCCGCGCATTCGATTCCGGCACGGAGTTTCTGGAAACACCGCGTCAAAATAGTGTTTCATGTCTGATTCTGGATTTGCGAATGCCTGACATGAGTGGGCTGGAAGTTCAGAAGCTCGTCAGTGACTCGCAGATTCCCGTCATTTTCATTACCGGCAAGGGCGATGTGCCTTCCACGGTCCTCGCCATGAAGGGTGGGGCGGTTGACTTCCTCACTAAGCCTCTCGATGAAGACGAGTTGATGCGCGTGGTTGCTGCGGCGCTCGCAAGGGCGCACGTTCTTCGCAAGGAGGCGGACGATGCGGCGATGCTACATGCGCTTTATCAAACGCTCACGCCTCGTGAGCAGGAACTCCTGCCGCTGCTTGCCAGTGGCCTGCTCAACAAGCAGGCGGCGGCAGTACTTGGGATTACCGAATACACGGTGCAGGTCCATCGCGGCCACATCATGAGAAAGATGCGAGCGGATTCGTTTGCCACGCTGGTCAGGCAGGCGGGCAAACTGCAGCTCGAAACGTCGCCCATAACCACTTTCTGCGCCTGACGCCAACGCCAATTCGGTGTTGGACTCGATGACCGGAGAAAAAAATGTCCACGCCTCCGGTTCGAACCGTGGCCGTGATTGATGATGACCGACGCGTTCTGACGTCTCTGGCGAACCTGCTGGCCTCCGGCGGGTACGGAACACGGGCCTACGAATCCGCTCTGGATTTTTTTGCCGACGGCTACGCGGGTCTGGTATGCGTCATTACCGATCTGGGCATGCGGCCCGTTGACGGCATTCAGGTGCTCGATAGAACGGTTCATTCAGGCGCAGCCACGCCGGTCATCATTATCACGGGCAAGCCGAGCGAGCAAACGGAAGACTACTATCTGCGCAGAGGCGCACTAGGTTTCTTCCGCAAACCTGTTGATGGAAATGCGTTGCTGGACATGCTGGATAGCATTGCTTAATAACGGCGCTGGCACTCGCCGTCAAATCCCCCCCAACAGGGACCGCGTTTCTTCCGACGGCTCTGCGGTGAGTATGTTTTCAAAGCTGTCCATCAAGTTGGCCACGGCGTATTGCGGCGACCAAAGCCCTCCCGAATCGCCACTGTCCCGGCTCGCTTCCCACGCTGCCAGCGAGGCATTGCCGTAGATGCCCACGAGCGACAGTCTGTGATCGACGATTGCCGGCGGAATATCGGCAAGCAGGTTCCGGAGCAGGGCGTTGCAACGCTGATAACCCAGATTCCACTTGTTTTCCAGCGCTTCCCGCAAGAACGCGCGGTCGTTCAACTGCAAGTTGGCGATCATGCGGATATACGTCGCCTGACCCGTACGATCCGCCAGCTCAAGCATCGGAAAGAGCAGCGCACCTAATACCGCACGTACGTTTATCCCTTCCTCCGCCTCCAGTCTGTCGAGCCGCGCCTGACGGTCTTCGTCTATCAGGCGCGCACCGTCGACGACCAGCTCACGCGCCAGTTCAAGTTTGTTGCCGAAGTAGTAGCGCAACGAGGCGCTGTTGCGCTGCCCTGCGGCGGAGATGATGTCCTGCACGGACACCCCATCCAATCCGCGCAGCGCGAACAGGCGTTGGGCTTCCTCTTTTAAGCGAGTTCGTGTCTCCGCCCCATCCGAGCGAAGGGTTTTCCCTGGCGTCGTCATTACTTTACCGTGTCGGGTTAATTAACTACACTGCAATAACTAACTCGGTAGGAGAAACTTAGCATGAAAGTCATAGTTGTTGGAGGAGGCATTGGTGGACTCACGACCGCTCTGGCGTTGCTGCGCCACGGTATCGAGCCGATTGTACTGGAGCGCGCCCCGCAATTGACGGAGGTCGGCGCGGGCGTCCAGATCGCTGCGAACGGCACGATTGTGCTGCGGGAACTGGGGCTTGAGCCGGCGCTGGCGAGCATCGCGACCGTGCCGGCGCGTTTTGACTACCTCGAACTGTCGACAGGGCGTCTCCTGTACGTGGCTCCTTTGGGCAAAGAGGCCGAGGCACGCTACGGCGCGCTGCTCTACAACGTTCACCGCGCCGACCTGATCGACCTGCTCGCGAAGGCCGTGCCGCCCAATGTGATCCGGCTGGGCGCAGAGGTTGCGTCGGTGTCCCAGGACGACGAAGGCGCCTACGTCACGCTGCAAAATGGCGAAGTGATTCGTGGCGACGCCGTGATCGGCGCGGATGGCATTCACTCTGCCGTTCGGACGGCCCTCCGGGGATCCGAGGAGAAGCAGTTCGCCAACATCCTGATGTGGCGCTCGCTCATTCCCGCTGACCGGCTCGCGGGCCTGAGGTTGCCGGTGGCGGGGAACAACTGGTTCGGCGTGGGCAGGAATATCGTTTCGTACTGGGTGCGCAAGGACCTCTACAGCATTCTTGCGTCGGTGCCGGCAACCGAAGTGAGCCGCGAATCGTGGACGCAGTCGGGGGACGTAGCGCAACTGCGGCGCTCGTTCGAGGGTTCTGAGCCGACCGTCCAGAAGATGCTGGAAGCGGTGGATTCAACGTTCATCACGGGGATGTACCACCGGGACCCGATCGAACACTGGAGTACCGGACGCATCGCACTGCTCGGCGACGCTGCGCATGCAATGGTGCCGTACCTGGCGCAAGGCGCCTGCCAGGCGATCGAAGACGCATGGGTCCTCGCCACCTGTCTCAAGAACCATGGCCCGGACGGCATTCAGGACGCGCTGCTGGAATACGAACGGCGCCGCCAGCCGCGTACGACGCGGATTCAGGCGGGCGCGCGCTTTGTCGTCGACTGGGCACACGAGCCCGACGAGGCGCGTGTGCGCCAGCGTAACGGACGCCTGAAGGGACTCTCGCGTATCGATCCGCTGGCAGAGGCGTCGTGGTCGTTCGCCTGGGGGCACAACATCCTCGAGGCCGTCAAGTTGCCGCCGGGCGAGGTCGTAGGTTTGAGCGCGGCACGCGAAGGAAAGCGGATGGCGCGCCCCGAGAGTCAGCGTGCTTTCGATCTCTGGAAGGGCGTGTTCAAGCCGGATGACATTGCGCGTGGCGACCGGGGGCAGCGTGCAGCCTACGAACGGTTCCTGCTGGAGCAGTTCCCTGCGCAGGCAAGCACCGAAGTGACGGACGTCGATCTTCACGGGGTGAGCGCGTTGCGCGTGGTTGCAGCGGGAGCAGGGCACAAGGCGACCGTCTTGCACTTCCACGGCGGCGGGTACGTGCTGGGTTCGGGGAAGAGCTCGGTTGAATACGCAAGCCGTCTCTCACGCGCGCTGAACGGTCCGTGCTACACGGTCGACTATCGCCTCGCGCCCGAGCATCCGTATCCGGCGGCATTCGATGACGCATTCAGCGCCTATCGCGGTTTGCTCGCTGCGGGTGTCGATCCGTCGACGGTGTTCCTGAGCGGCGAATCGTCCGGGGGCGGCCTCGCCCTGGCGCTGGCTGCTGCGCTGCGTCGTGCGGGGCTGCCATTGCCGGGCGGCGTCATTGCAATCTGCCCGCTCACTGACCTCACGCTTGGCGGCCCCTCCGTCATGGCGAATTCCGGAGACGACCCGGCCGCGAATCGCGAGACGCTTTCCAATCTTGTCGCGTCTTACTTCCAGGGTCACGAGCCGACCGATCCGATGGTGTCGCCGTTGTTCGCGGATCTCGCAGACCTTCCGCCGGTGTTTCTTTCGGCGGTGGAGGGCGAGGTACTGGAAAGCGACACGACTCGTTTCGCAGAGCGGGCAAAGGCAGCCGGCGCGAACGTGACCTTGAAGATGGTGAGCGATTCGGTTCACGTCTTCACGCTCTTCCCATTCTTGCCCGAAACCGCCGAGACGCTCGAAGAAATTGGCCAGTGGAGTCGCGAGCTCGCGATTTGCGCGTGACGCCAGCACCCGGTTTCAAGTCGCTTTGCCCTATCACCGCATTTGGTTTCATGCCCGGAGTAGACATGACGGCAACATCAACGCGTCGGCGGGTCGACGTGCCGCGGCAACTATCCGCGCCGCAGACATCGCTGTACACGAATCTCGAAGTTTCCGCGGACCGCCATCCGGAAAAGGCCGCAATCCTTTACTACGACAGCACCGTCAGCTACCGGCAGTTGCGGCACGAAGTCGATGCGATGGCCGGATTCCTGCAGCAGCACTGCGGCATCGCCCGGGGCGAGCGCGTCGTCCTGTACATGCAGAACAGTCCGCAGTTCGTCATCGCCTTCTATGCGGTGCTGCGCGCGGATGCGGTAGTCGTGCCCGTCAATCCGATGAACCGGACGTCGGAACTGCAACACATACTTGAAGATAGCGGGGCTAGGGTCGCCTTTGTGGGCGTTGAACTCATGGAGCACGTGCGGCCGCTGTCGGGCCGTCACGTGGACCATGTGATCTCTGCACGTTATGCCGACTATCTTCGCGACCAGACCGATCTGCCGCTGCCCGACGTTCTGACATCGTCCGTAGCGCAGCCTCATGCAGATTCTGTGAACGGACATGCCGCTCTAATCGGCTGGAACGACGCGCTTGCTCGTGCGTGCGTTCCGCGCGGCCACGAATCCAGGCCCGAAGATCTGGCGGTCATTCCGTACACGTCCGGCACGACCGGTCGCCCCAAGGGGTGCATCCATACTCATCGTAGCGTGATGCATTCAACGGTCTCGTGCGCTGAATGGCCGAGCCTCGCGAACGAGAGCGTAATGCTGTGCTCCGTGCCCTTGTTTCACGTCACCGGCATGCAGAACTGCATGAACATGCCGATATACATCGGCGCCACGATGGCGATCATGACCCGCTGGGACGCGAAATGTGCCGCGCACGTGATCGAACGCCACCGCGTAAGCACATGGGTCACGGTTCCCACGATGCTCATCGACCTGCTGAACCTGCCGGACGTCGGCAGGTTCGATCTGAGCTCCATTGCGTACCTGAGCGGCGGCGGTGCCGCGATGCCGCAGGCTATCGCGCAGGAGATAGAGAAGCGTTGGGGCATCCCGTACGTGGAAGGGTACGGCCTCACCGAGACCATGGCAGCGACTCACATCAATCCGCCGAAGCACAGCAAGCAACAGTGCATGGGCGTGCCGGTCTTCAATACCGATTCACTCGTCGTCGATCCCGAGACGCTCGAGCCTCTCGGTGAAGGAGAAACAGGCGAGATTCTCGTCAGCGGGCCTCAAGTGTTCGACGGGTATTGGAAGTCGCCGGAAGCCACGCAAGAGGCATTTGTTCTGATCGATGGGAAGCGCTACTTGCGCACGGGAGATCTCGGCTATGTAGATCGGGACGGATACTTCTTCATCGTCGACCGGCTCAAACGCATGATCAACGCCTCCGGCTACAAAGTCTGGCCGGCCGAGGTCGAGGCAATGTTGTTCGAGCATCCGGCCGTACAGGAAGCGTGTGTCATCGCGACTCACGATCCGCGTCGAGGCGAGTCGGTCAAGGCGGTCATCGTGCTTCGAAACGGCGAGCACGTGACGGAAGAAGAAATGGTGCCGTGGGCCCGTGAGCGCATGGCGTCCTACAAGGTTCCGCGTGTCATTCAGTTTGCCGCCAGCTTGCCCCGTACGGCGAGCGGAAAGATCCAGTGGAGACTGCTGCAGGAAGAGGAAACGCGGAGTCGAAACGCTCAATCCGAAGGCCGCCGGTTGGATTGATATGTTGCCTGCCGAAGCGAGCGATGAGTAGTCGCAGCAGGGCAGGTTAGGCCTACCGGTGACACCAAAGGATGAAGTGTTGGTTGAGCTGGCAGGTTGATCAGATCATCTCGGCCCATTGAGTCACGCAAGGGCCTGTCATCAGCATGAACAGGCCCTAAGCTTCCTGCGGGACGAAGAGTTCCTTTTTACCCAACCAGCTCGCGATGCAACGCCATGAACTCCAGAGCAAGCTTATGCCGGGGATCGAGGTGAACCATCGGTTTGGCGTGCTGATGCGATTCGCGAATCCTCACGGAAGAAGACAGCCGGGACTCCAACACCGGCAAACCCTCGCTTACCAGTTCCTCAACCAGTTGGAGAGGCAGGCTCGCGCGAGGCTGAAACTGGTTGATCACAATCCCTTCGACTTCCAGATCGGAATTATGGTCCTGCTGAATTTCCTTAACGTTGTCGAGCAGCGTATAGAGGGCGCGACGAGAAAAATCGTCGCAGTCGAACGGAATCAGGCAGCGCTCGACCGCAATCAGTGCGGAGCGGGTGTAAAAATTCAGGGCCGGCGGCGTGTCGATATAAATCGCGTCGTACTCATCCAGTTCATTCAGGGCATCGCGTAGCTTGTAGATTTTGTAGCGAGATTCGAGCTTGCCGTGCAAAGCGTCAAGCTCCGGGTGAGAGGGCATCACATCGAGGTTCTCGAACGGCGTGGGATGGATGAAGGTCGAGACCGGTGTCGGCTTGAAGCTGAAACTCAGGGCCGTTTCGAAGAAGTCCGCCACGCTCGGCTTGAGCCCGCTCGCCTGCTCGCCGAGAAGGTATTGGCTGGAATTGCCCTGAGGATCGAGATCGATGACCAGGGTGCGCATGCCCTCGCTGGCGCTGATCGCCGCCAGGTTGCATACGATGGTCGATTTACCCACGCCACCCTTCTGATTGAAGACGACACGCCGCATCTGGTTTGCCCCTTTTTGCGAGAACTGGCGAAAACTTGCGAAAGACACAGCTTACCCTGGCGGAACGCCCCTTAGCCCGGCCTCAACGGCCGTCCCCGCGCCGCGGCCCTTGCTCCGCGGCCACTTCCTGACAGTTCCCCTGTTCGGGGGATGGCTCCCCCTTGCCAAAAACTCGATGATGGCTTCACTCGGGATGCCACCGTGCGCGACAAGCACCGACTGACCTGTGTCAGCCCGATCCATTTCTCGACTTGAGGAGACGTAGATGCAGGACGCCGTGCAGGGATCGACGCCATCCCCTTATGCCTATCCGCTGCTGATCAAGCAACTGCTGCATACGCCGTTCGTTCAGGCGCCGGATCAGGAAATCGTGTACCGCGGCCAGTTGCGGATGACCTATACCACGCTGAGAGAACGCATTGCGCGGCTCGCCAATGGCCTTCACGAGCTCGGCGTACGGCACGGCAGCACCGTGGCCGTGATGGACTGGGACAGTCACCGCTATCTGGAATCGTATTTTGCGGTTCCGATGATGGGCGCCGTGCTTCAGACGGTCAACGTGAGGTTGTCGGAGGCGGAAATCGCCTACACGATCAACCACGCTGGCGCAGAGGTGCTGTTCGTTCACACCGATTTCCTGCCCGTGGTCGAAGCGATCAAGGATCAGCTTGAAACGGTCCGCACCTTCGTGTGGATCGACGAGCCGGGCAGTGAAGCGAGCGCGCACACCATTGCATTCGCCACGGAATACGAGGCGATGCTCGCCGCGAGCGCGACGAGCTACGATTTCCCCGACTTCGACGAGAACACCCGGGCCACCACCTTCTACACGACGGGAACCACCGGCCTGCCCAAGGGCGTGTACTTCTCGCACCGCCAGCTGGTTCTGCACACCATCACCTTGATGGGGGCGCTGTCGAGCCCGGTATCGGGACAGCGCTTTCATCGCGGCGACGTCTATATGCCGCTCACGCCGATGTTCCATGTGCACGCATGGGGCATGCCCTACATCGCGACGGTGATGGGCGTGAAGCAGGTCTATCCGGGTCGCTATGTGCCCGATCGTCTCGTGCAACTGATCCGCGAAGAAGGCGTCACGTTTTCGCACTGCGTCAGCACGATCCTGCACATGCTGCTTTCGTGCGATGACGCGAAGCACGCGGACTTCAGCAAGTGGAAGGTGATCATCGGTGGCGGCGCGTTGCCGCACGGTCTCGCGCGCGCCGCGCTGGACCGGGGCATCGACGTCTTTACCGGCTATGGCATGTCCGAGACCGGTCCCGTGTTGAGCCTCGCGCAACTTCCGCCTAACACCGGGCCGCTCGATCTTGAAGAAGAAGTACGCCTGCGTTGCAAGACTGGTTTCCCCGTTCCGCTCGTCGACTTGCGCATCGTCAACGAGGACATGGAAGACATCGTGCACGACGGCCGGGCCTACGGCGAGATCGTTGTGCGTGCGCCGTGGCTGACGCAGGGTTACCTGAACAATCCGGATGCGTCCGTGCAGCTCTGGACCGGCGGCTACCTGCATACGCAGGACATCGCGAACATCGACTCAACCGGCAACATCCAGATCACCGACCGTATCAAGGACGTCATCAAATCGGGCGGCGAGTGGATCTCTTCGCTCGAAGTCGAAAGCCTGATTTCGCTGCACCCGGATGTCTCGGAAGTCGCGGTGATCGGGATCAAGGACGAGAAATGGGGCGAACGGCCGGTTGCGCTAGTAGTGCGCAAGCCGGGTGCCGCGGTCACCGAAGAGGACGTCAAGGCACACGTCATGGGCTTCACCAAAACCGGACGGATCTCGAAGTACGCGGTGCCGCAGATCGTCAAGTTCGTCGACGCGCTGCAGAAGACGAGCGTCGGCAAGATGAACAAGAAGTGGTTGCGCGAGCAATTCGCCTGACCCGTCGCAAGGAGCAAACACGATGAGCATCAAAGGATATAGCGTCGCCACGATCGACGACTTCGTTGGCCGCGAATTGGGCGTGTCAGACTGGGTTGTCGTCGATCAGGCGCGTATCGACGCCTTCGCGGCATGCACGGGCGACAGGCAGTGGATTCACGTGGATCCCGAGCGCGCGAAACGCGAAAGCCCGTTCGGCGGCACGATCGCGCACGGCTATCTGACGCTGTCGCTGCTGGCGTCGCTCGCGATCGAGATCGGACTCATTCCTGAGGACGCATCGGCTGGGCTGAACTACGGGCTGGACAAGGTGCGCTTCATGACACCGGTGAAAGCGGGAGCGCGGGTGCGAAACCGCGTGACGCTGATTTCGGTGGAAAAGAAGGGCGGCGGCCGGATCATCGTGAAGACGATGAACGAACTGCAGATCGAGGGCGAGGAGAAGCCGGCGCTCATCGCCGAGACATTGGCGATGCTGGTCTCGCAAGCGTAAGCAGCACTGTTGACGAAACGGATAGAGATGTTTGAGGAGCAGCAAGATGGCGGCAAATGACGAAAGCAAGGCACGCAGCGAGCAGACGAACGACCTTGCGGCGTCTGCCGCGGAAGGCATGCTCGGACCGAATCCGTTCGTGGGACTGCGGCCGCGAGACATTATGGCAACGGCGCAGCAGATCGGCGCCCAGGCGCTGCGGCAACCCGCGTTGCTCATGGAGCAGGAGGCGGCGCTGGTCCGCGACCTGATCGCGGTGCTTGGCGGCAGCGCGGACAGTACGCCGCCGCAGGGCGACAAGCGCTTCACCGACCCGGCGTGGCAGACGAATTCGCTTTACCGCATGACGCTGCAAACTTACGTGGCGTGGCGCAACGCGTTGACAGGCTTTGTCGACCGCTCCGCGCTCGACCCGAAGAGCAAGGAACGCGCGCAGTTCGTGCTGTCGCTCTTCACCGACGCGCTGTCGCCGACGAACACGCTGCTCGGCAATCCCGCCGCACTCAAGAAAATCATCGATTCGGGCGGCGCCAGCCTGCTTGGCGGCATGCGCAATCTCGTGACGGATATGCTGCAGAACCAGGGGATGCCCGCGCAAGTCGACAGGTCGGCGTTCAAGGTGGGTGAAAACCTCGGCACGTCGCAGGGCGCGGTGGTCTTTCGCAACGAGGTGCTCGAGCTGATCCAGTACGCACCGGCGACGGAGCAGGTGTACGCCCGCCCGCAACTGATCGTGCCGCCCCAGATCAACAAGTTCTACGTGTTCGACCTGTCCGAAGGCAAGAGCATCGTCGACTATCTGGTGAAGAGCGAGTTCCAGGTGTTCATGGTGAGCTGGCGCAATCCCACCGCTGCGCAGAGTCACTGGGACCTCGATACCTATGTGACGGCGCTCCTCGAAGCGATCACGGCCGTGCGCGACATTACCGGCAGCGACGACGTCAACCTGCACGGCGCCTGCTCGGGTGCGATGACGATTTCGGCGCTCCTTGGCCACCTCGCAAGCCGCGGCGACACGAGCGTCAATGCCGCCACGCTGATGGTCGCGGTGCTGGACAACACGGCTGATTCGCAGCTCGGTCTCTTTGCAACGCCGGAAGCCATTGCGGCCGCAAAGCAGAACAGTACATCGAAGGGCGTGCTCGCCGGCGAAGAAATGGGGCGCGTGTTCGCGTGGATGCGACCCAACGATCTCGTCTGGAACTACTGGGTCAATAACTATCTGCTCGGCAAAGCGCCGCCCGCTTTCGACATCCTGTATTGGAACAACGATGCGACCCGGCTGCCTGCGGCGATGCATGGGCAACTGCTCGATATCTTCACGGGCAATCTGTTCAGCAAGCCTCGCGCGTTGACGGTTCTGGGTACGCCGATCGATCTGTCCGAAGTGACGTGCGACAAATACGTCGTTGCCGGCATGACCGATCACATCACGCCGTGGAAGGGCGTGTACAACACGGCGCGCACGTTCGGCGGCAAGACGCGTTTCGTGCTGAGTTCGAGCGGTCATATCCAGAGCCTGATCAACCCGCCGGGCAATCCGAAAGCGAAGTTCTTTCTCAATACCGATTTGCCCGCCAATGCCGACGCATGGCTTGCCAGTGCTCAGGCTGAAAAGGACTCGTGGTGGGCCGACTGGCGCACGTGGCTCGCCGATCATTCCGGCGAGCGGCGTGCCACCCCGACGACAGTAGGCAACAAGCAGCATCCCGCGGGCGTGAAGGCGCCGGGAACGTATGTCATGGAAGCCTAAGGCACTTAAGGCACCAAGGCACACGCACCGGCGCACTCATTGAGCGCACTTTTGAGCGCACCGCAGTCAACATTTTCTTAACGTAGTTTCAATGGAGTATCGATGATGGATTCAACCAATTTCAACAGCATTTTCGCCGAGTATAAAAAGGTCGTTGGACAGTTCAAGCTGCCCGGCATCGACGTAGGCGCACTCCTCGAGTCGCGCCGCAAGGACGTCGAGGCGATCGTCGAAGCCAACACGACCGCGCTGGCAGGCGTGCAGTCGCTCGCTCAGAAGCAGTCGGAGATCCTCCGCACGACGCTGACCGAAGTGCAGTCGCTCGTCAGCCGCGTTGCCCAGTCGGGCAGCCAGCCGGCGGCCAACACGGGTGAAGTGGTGCAGCAGGCCTTGAACAAGGCGCTGGTGGACATGCAGGAACTCGCTGACACCGCATACCGTGCGCAGGCGGACAGCGTCGCCGTGGTTACCAAGCGCGTCGCCGAGCACGTCGAGGAACTGAAAACGCTCCTTCAGCCGAAGAAGTAATGCCGAAGAAGTCATACGACAGCGCCCATGCGGCATGCCGACGCGTCGAATGAAGCGTCCTTTCAGAAGATGATCCGGAAACAAAAAATGCACACGAACCCCGAGTCTCTTTGCAGCATGGAAATCCAGATGATCGATCTGGACGGTCAGACACTGCGTGTCGCAACCTGGCGCGGCAGCGATGCTTCGCCGCCGCTCCTTATCTTCAACGGCATCGGCGCCAACCTCGAACTGGTGGAGCCGTTTGTCACGGCGCTCGAAGACGTGAGCGTCATCATCTTCGACGTGCCCGGCGTCGGCGGCTCGCCTGCGCCAGTCGTGCCGTATCGCTTTTCGACGTTGTCCGTGTTGGCGGACAAGCTGCTGACGCGGCTCGGTTACGAGGGGGCCGTCGATGTGCTCGGTGTATCGTGGGGCGGCGCGCTGGCGCAGCAGTTCGCGCATCTGTACCCGGGGCGCTGCCGCAGGTTGATTCTCGCGGCAACCTCGCCCGGCGTCATCATGGTGCCGGGCAAACTGTCGGTATTGTCGAAGCTGATCGGGCCGCGCCGCTATACGGATCCCACCTACCTGCAACAAGTAGGCGCGGAGATCTACGGGGGCGCTTACCGGCGCGATCCGTCGTTGCTGAAGGCGCATAGCCGGCACATTCAGCCACCGCGTGGCCGCGGCTACCTCTATCAACTACTGGCGGCTACGGGCTGGAGCAGTTTGCCGTGGCTCGGTGCGTTGCGCCAGACGACACTGGTCATGCACGGCAACGACGACCCGATTGTGCCGCTCACCAACGCGAAGATTCTCGCAGCCCGTATCCCCGATGCGACGCTCTATGTGATCGACGACGGCCACCTGTTTCTCATCTCGCGCGCGCCTGAAGTCGCGCCGGTGGTGCGCAGGTTTCTCCGGCAGGGGGCGAGTTGAGTTTCTTTGCGCGCGATAGCGATAGCGCGCGGCCGGTCATTGCGAATGCACACGAAGACCGCAAGGCAAGTGGCCTGACGCGCATGCGGCGAACGGCGACCTGCCTGCTCGTCTGCATGATTGCGTTGCTGTTCGCGTGTGTTGCCTGGCAGGCTGACCATGCATGGCTTGCGTGGCCGCGTGCGTTTGCGGAGGCCGGCACGGTCGGCGCGATCGCGGACTGGTACGCAGTCGTTGCGCTGTTCCGTCGTCCTTTGGGTCTGCGGATCCCGCATACAGCGATCATTCCGCAAAATCAGCAGCGCATCGCCGAGAGCCTTGGCAAGTTCGTCGAGGAAAATTTTCTGACGCCGGAACTCATCGTCGACAGGCTGAGCGGCCACGATACCGCCCAGGCGCTTGCCCGGTGGCTCGCGCAGCCGGCGAACAGCCGCGGGGTGGCCGATATCGTTGCGGATGCCGTGGCAGGATTGCTCGAAGGTATTGACGAAGCGGATGCGCAGTGGTTTTTCGACCGTCTGGTGATACCGCAGTTGCGCACGCTCGATGTATCCCGCGTAGCCGGCGACGTCATCAAAGTACTGACTGAAAGCGAGCGGCATCAGCCGTGGCTGGTTCGCGGACTCGAAGTGCTGGAGAAATGGCTCACTGCGAACGTCGGCATGATCAAGGCCAAATTCAGCGAGGCCTCGAGATACACGCCCGCGCAGCTTGACACGTATATCGTCAGTAAATTTGTCGAAGGCATCGTTGCGCTCCTCCGTGAGGTGGCGGCGAATCCGGATCATGAACTGCGCCACCAGTTCGATGAGGCCCTGCAGGGGCTGAGCGTGCAATTGCAAACATCGGCTGTGCACCGTCGTTTCGGCAAGTCGTTGATGCGCGACTGCATCCGTTATTTCAGGCATGCAGACCACTATCGCGTGCTGCTGGAGCGTTTGCGCATGCGTGTGATCGCCGATCTCAGTCGCGAGCAATCGGCCGTGCGCGACGCCATGACGAGCATGCTGGCTTCGCTCGGCAAGCGGATCGGCCGTGAACCCGCGGTTCAACACAAACTGAACGCATGGTGGCTCGCGCTCGCTCGCGAACTCGTCGTGCGTTATGGGCGCCAGCTCTCCGCGCTGATCACCGAGGTTGTAAAAGGCTGGAACGCAGATGAAGTGAGCCGGAAGATCGAGGCGGAAATCGGCCGCGACCTTCAGTATGTCCGGATCAACGGCACATTCGTGGGCGGCATGGTCGGCGTGCTGATTCACGCCGCCACGCTTGTCGTCATGAGGTAAGACGTGCGCTAGCCGGCCGCAACCAGACCCAGTGCCTGCGCGCGCGCAACGGCGTGTGCGCGCTTGTCGACATCCAGTTTCACGAAGACGTTCTTGACATGAGTCTTGACGGTTTCCGGCGCAATCCCCAAGGTGCGCGCGATCTCCTTGTTCGACTGTCCCTGGGCAATCAGCTCGACGATGCTGCGCTCCCGCGCGCTCAACGGCTCGCGCTCCATGTCGCGCCTCGGCGTGACAGGCTCGTACAGCGCGCGCCAGCCGTCTAGCAGGCGATCGATGTAAGCGACGATCTCCTTCGTCTGCGGGGTGGAACGCGTGTCGTCGCGAACCGCCTGCAGAAGCGGCCCGATTTCGGGCCCTTGATCGAGAATCGAGCGGTAGATGCCGCTATTGGCGCTCAGCACCTCGCGAAAGATTTCGACAGCGCGAGGCTGGTTGTTCGCACGCAACCAGACGAGCGCGATCACGGTGCGCAAGCGCAGCGCGAGATAGTCGCCGTGCCGGCTTTCGACGCTTTGCAAAGCGGATGTCAACGACTCAAGGGCTTCTTCTGTCCGGTTCTGGGCCATTGCCACCCAGGCCACCGCGATCGCGCGGTAGGTTTCGATCTCCGGCGAGACTGCATGCTCCGCGGCGCAATGGGAGTCTGCTAGCTGATCCAGTTGCACGACACATGCTGACGCTTCCGTTACCCTGCCTTCAGCAAGATAGAGCCGCCCGCGCTCGACGAGAACGCCGGCAATCATCCGGTCCCAGCGGCGTGCGTAACCCAGAGTCTGCGCCTGATCGAGCAGCGCATAGGCCCGCTCGGCGTCGGAACGCGCGATAGCGATCCGGACCAGCACGCGGTAGGCGATCAAGGTGCTATCGAGCAGGACCGCCAGGTCGATCACCGGCATGAGATCGACCAGTAACGCTTCCGCCTCGTCGAGCCGTCCCTGCTCGTACCAGATCTGCGCAATCATGGGCGCACACAACGCGGCCGAGATGGATTTCGGACCGGCATGGCGCTCGGCGAGCTGGATCGACTCGGTGAAATAGCGCTCAGCCAGCGCGAAGTGCATCTGCTGCATTTCCGAGTGGCCGAGCAGGCATAGCCGGTAGACCGAGGCGAACACGTTGCGCTGATCTTCCTCGAGGGAATAGGGGATCCACGGTGTCGCGTACAGCGCTTTCAGGTTGCCCGCTTTCCAGTGCCCAAAGCGCACAACGTTGGAGACGACGTTGGTGGTCCAACTGTCTGTCGACGGCCGTTCGAGACACGCCTGTGCGATCACAAGCGCGCGCGGCGAGTCGTCCTGAAGCGCTGCCACCACCGAGCGGATCGCCTGGCACTCCCAGCGGATGTTGTCGGCGGCGTCGCTCGAACCGGTACCCGTGTCGCGCTCGATCTCATCGAGTATCGCGAGCGCTTCGTCGAAACGCATCGCCAGCGCCATCCCCCACGCGATCGCGAGCGTGATCGTGACCTGCCCGCGCATCAGATGCGCCGGGAACTGCCGTTGCCAGCCGAGCAGCGTGAGCAGGTCGCCCTTCGTGACGAGTGCCATCGCGCAGTGAGCCATCAGGGAGACGGCGTCTTCCGTATCGCCCGCGGCGATCGCGTGCTTGACCGCGTCTGTCCAGCGCGCCTCTTTGGCGTACCACTGACACGCACGACGATGCAAGTGCACCACCTGATCGGGATGCTGGGTTTCGAGCCGCCGATGCAGGTACTCGCCCATGAGATGGTGATAGCGGAACCAGCGTCCGTCGATATCGAGCGGTTCGAGCAGCAACTGGCGTGCGGAGATCGTATCCAGCATTCCTTGTGCCGCCGCCATGCCGGTCACCGCTTCGCATAGCGATGCCGTCAGGCGGTCGAGTATCGACGTGCGCTGCATGAACTCGACCATCTCGGCCGGCAAACGCTTGAGCATGTCTTCAAGGTAAGCGGCGAACGGCCGGGAGGCGCCCGACGGCGCGCTCATGTCCCAATCCGGTTTGCCTTCGTCACGCGATAGCACCGAGGTAGAAATGCGCAGCGCCGCAGCCCAGCCTTCCGTGCTCGCGAACAGCGACTTGACGCGGGCAGCGCGCAACTCGCCTGGGCATTCGTGTTCGACAAAGCTGCGCGTTTCGTCGAAGTTGAAACGCAGTGTCGACGCGTCGATTTCCAGCAGGTCGTTGCCCGCTCTCAGGTTGGCGAGCGGCAGCGGCGGATCGGTACGCGTACAGATCACAACATGCACGTTCGACGGTGCATTCACGATGAAGTACGACATGGCCTCGTGAATGGCGGGCAGGCTAATCAGGTGATAGTCGTCGACGAACAGATAGACCTCGTCGTCGACGTCGACGAGTTCGTTGATCAGCGTCGACACGACTGAGTGCGCCGGCACGAGTGACGCCTCGGTTGTCAGGCTGACCGCGGACACGCCGACGCTTGTGCACGCGTTGCGCAATGCCTGCGCCAGATGATGGAAGAAGCACGCGGGCTCGTCGTCCTCCGTATCGAGCGAGAGCCATGCGACATAGGCGCCGCTTGCATTCAGCCCGTTGAGCCACGTGAGCGCAAGCGACGTCTTGCCAAAACCGGCGGGCGCCTTGATGACCGTGAGCCGTTTGTATTCCGCCTTGCCGGCGAGAGAGACGAGGCGCGGCCGGTCTATCAATCCGCTGGGCAGGCGCGGCGGAAACACCTTGGTTGCGAGAAAGAGAGGCGGCCTGATCGGGGACGGCGCTTCTATCACGTGCATTAATTGCTCCGGGCGTTCGGGTTGACCCTGGCTGCCATTCCCCCTCCATGCAATCGCGTTCCCCTGTAAGGGGGATGTTGCATAGCGTCGCGCCGGGACACCATGGATTCCATAGAAATCATACGCCCAACCACCTCGAAGGAGGAGACATGTCAACCGCAACGAATCACATTGCAGCGCACAAACTCGGTCCGCTCGGCGCGCAGCCCGAACTCTCCGAGATGAACCAGATGGTCCAGCAGAGCGTGCATCGCTACGCAGAAGAAGTCATGCGTCCGATCGGCGTCAAGCTCGATCGCATGACGCCCGAGGAGGTGATCGCCAAGGGCTCGCCCTATTGGGAAGCGCGCGAGAAGTTTGTCGGGCTGGGCTTCGGTGTCGACGGACTGCTCGAGCTCGAACCCGCCGAACGGGCGACGACGATGAGCATCCTGTTCGAAGAACTCGGCTGGGGCGATTCGGGACTCGCGATCACCTACGGCGCAGGCTTGCTGCCCGCACTGATGAGCGCGGTGTCCGGCAACCCGTTCTGCCGCGCGCTCGCACCGGACGAGAAGCTTGGTTGCTGGGCCATCACGGAACCCGATCACGGCTCCGACATGCTCGATGCGAACGGCATGATCTTTCATCCGCAGGGCTCGTACGGCCGCCCTAACTGCGTGGCGACGCTGCGCGGCGACGAGGTGATCATCAACGGGCAGAAGTCGGCGTGGGTGTCGAACGGTATCGCCGCCGACGTCTGCATTCTCTATTGCGCGGCGGACAGCGGCAACGGCGCCGACACGAAACGCGGCGCGGTAGTGATCGTGCCGCTCGACGCCAAAGGTGTCTCGCGCGGCAAGCCGCTCGACAAGATCGGCCAGCGCGCGCTCAACCAGGGCGAACTGTTCTTCGAGAACGTCACGTTGTCGAAGGAGCACCTTCTCGCCGGCCCCGACCAGTACGTCGACGCGGTCTACGCGATCCACACGTTCGCCAACGCGATCATGGCCAACGTGTTTGCCGGCACTGCGCGCGCCGCGTTCGAACTCGCGCTCGCTTATGCGCATGAACGCAAGCAGGGTGGTTTGCCGATCATCCGCCATCAGTCGGTCGCGTCGCGGCTCTTTCATATGTTCCGCAAGGTCGAGGCCGCCCGCGCGCTCGCGCAGCGTGTCGTGCACTACAACTTCACCGCGGCGCAACCTTCGCTGCACGCGGCAATGACGGCGAAGGTCACCGCGACGCAGACCGCGTTCGAAGTCGCCAACGACGCGCTGCAGATCTTCTGCGGCAACGGGCTCACCCGCGAGTATCCGATCGAAAAGATCTGGCGCGACGCACGCGCTTCGATGATCGAAGACGGCTGCAACGAAGTGCTGGCGATCAAGGGTGGCTACTACCTGATCGACCCCGAGCTGCTTTGAACGGCACGGCGCGTCCACGCAATCCGATGACAACCTGAAGGAGACGACGACATGGCAACGACATACGAAGTGGTCCTCTATGGAGCGAGTGGCTACACGGGCAAGCTCACGGCATGGAAGCTCGCGGAGCGCGGCATTCCGTTCATTGCCGCCGGGCGCAGCAAGGAACGGCTGGAAGAAGAACTTGCGAAGGTGCCCGAACTCGCCGGACACGACTATCAGTGCGTGGCGGTTCAGCACGAAACAGACGCGCTCACCGAATTCTTCAAGGGCAAGAAGGTGGTGATCAATATCGTCGGGCCGTTCATGCAGCTCGGGCGCCCGGTTGTCGAAGCGAGTCTCGCGGCCGGTTGCAACTACTTCGACACCACCGGCGAAACCGACTGGATGTCGCTGTTGAAGCGCACGTATGGCGAGTCCTTCGCGGCCCGCGGTCTGGCGCTGTGTCCCGGCAATTCGTACATGTGGGCCGAAGGCAATCTCGCGGCGGAGATCGCGCTGGAAACCCCGGGCATCGACACGCTCGACGTGCTCTATCTCGGCGACTCGGAAGTGAGCGTCGCGTCGACGATGTCGTTTCTGCGGATGTGCACGCAGCCGCAGTTCTACCTGCGCAACAAGCAACTGGTGCAGTGGCCATGGGCAACGCCGTATCAGGTTCATGTGCCGGGTGAGCACATGTTGCTGAATGCGTTGCCATGGAGCGGTGGCGGCGAGCCGGTCTGGTACCAGGACGACCCGCGCGTGCGCAACTGCCAGACGCTCGTGTCGTTCAGAAATCAGGAACGCTTTCTTGCGGTGGTCGGCCTGCTGAAGAAATTCGAGGAAGAGTGCCGCCACCTCGATCCCGCCAAACAGGAAGAGGTCACCAATGAATGGGGCAAGGCCGTGACGCAGGTCGAACCCCCGCGTGAAAACCCGGACGTGAATCGCTGCACGTTGTCGTGCCAGGGGCGCGGCAATACGAATTCCGTCAGCGTGATTCTGCGTGGCAATTCGCCCTATGCGCAAACCGGCGTGCTCGGTGCGGAGGCGGCGCGACGCGTACTGCGCGGGCAATTGCACGCAGTGGGTTTCGTTTCGCCGGCGAAGGCGTTCGGCGCGCGCAACCTGATCGCCGCGCAGGCCGAGGAAGGTTACCTCGCCTATGAGGTCAAGAGCGTTTGACGACGAATCGGACGGCTCGCGCGCGCGGCTGGTGGCTTATGACGCGCGGCGTGCGCCTCCTCGCGGTGGAGAATTGATATGGGTAACGAAGTGTATATCGCGGGCGTCGGCATGACGCCCTTCGGCAAGCATCTGGAAACCAGCGTGAAGCAGCTCACGCGCGCGGCAGTGGAAGACGCGCTCGCGGACGCAGGCTGTGACAAGGCGCAGTTGCAGGGCGCGTTTTTCGGCAACTCCACGCAGGGGCACATGGAAGGCCAGCACATGATTCGCGGCCAGCTTGCGCTGCGGGCGATGGGCATCGACAAGGTCGCGGTGATCAACGTCGAGAACGCCTGCGCGAGCGCCAGCACCGCGTTTCACCTTGCGGTGAACTACGTGAAAGCCGGTGCTGCCGACATCGTGCTCGCGGTGGGCGCCGAGAAGATGTTCTCCACGGACAAGGCGCGCACCTTCAGCGCCTTCGACGGTGCGTGGGACGTGCATGACACCGAGAACGGCAAGCGTCGGCTGCTCGAGATGGGCGAGGGCATCGAGCCACCGGCGGGCAGCGTCTCGACAAAACCGTACAGCGTGTTCATGGATATCTACGCGTCGATGGGCCGGATGCACATGCGCGAATACGGCACGACCCAGCGGCAGTTCGCCGCCGTGTCGGCCAAGAACCACGGGCATTCGGTTCACAACCCGCTCGCGCAGTACCGGCAGGCTTATTCGATCGACGAGATTCTCGGCGCACCGCCGATCACCTATCCGCTCACCCTCCCGATGTGTTCGCCCGTCAGCGATGGCGCGGCCGCGGCGATCGTGTGCAGCGAGGCCGGCCTCGCGCTGTTAGGTGGGCGGCGCTCGCGCGCCATTCGTGTGCTGGCGTCCGTGCTGCAAACGGGCAGTGACCGGCCGGCCACGGCACTCGACCGGCATCTGGTCCGGCAGGGCTCGTTGCTCGCGTATGAGCAGGCGGGCGTCGCGCCGCAGGATGTCTCGGTCGCCGAGGTCCACGACGCGACGGCGATCGGCGAAATCATCCAGTCCGAAGTGCTCGGATTGTGCGAGCCGGGCATGGGCGGGGTGGCCGCGGAACGAGGCGAGACGACGATAGGCGGGCGGATTCCGATCAATCCGTCGGGCGGGCTCGAATCGAAGGGGCATCCGATCGGTGCGACAGGACTCGGCCAGATTTATGAACTGGTGACCCAGTTACGCGGTGAGACGGGCGCCCGCCAGGTCGAGGGCGCGCGCATCGCGATCGCGGAGAACGGCGGCGGACTGTGCGGCGTGGAAGAGGCCGTTGCCAGCATCACGATTCTTGGACGCTGAGGCTGCATCGTGAAAACGCGCGTGAAGCCGCACGTGAAGCCGCGACAGATTTCGTGCACGCGCAAGACCGAACCGCATCTGCAAGGAGAGAGGGCGTCATGAGCACCACACCCGAAACCACGTTGGCCGCGTTGCTCGCCAACCGCGTCGAGACCATGCCGGATCTCGACGTGCTGACCATCGAAGGCGCCGGCGTGCGGCGCGACGAGGTGCGCACATACCGGCAACTGTGGGAGAACGGCCAGCGGCTCGCACAGGTGTTGATCGATCAGGGCCTGCAACCCGGCGAGCACTTCGCGCTGCTGATGGCCAATCACGCGGAGTTTATCGACGCGATGGTCGCGGCGTCGATTTCGGGCACGGTGTTCGTGCCGATTGATCCGCGCGCACGCGGCGAGAAGCTCGCCTTCATGCTCGACAGCCCAGGATGCCGCGGCGTTATCGCCGCTGACTATGCGCTCGACAACCTGCTTGCCGTGCGCGCATCGCTCCCGCAACTGTCCTGGGTGATCGGGCTTGAAACTGACGAGGGCGCGAAGCCGCTCGCTGATATCCCGGGCGTGTCGTCATACCGCGCGTTGCTGCCGGAGCAGGTGCCCGAATTGCCGATCGTGGCCCGCGATCCCGACAGCGCAATGCAGTTGATCTTCACGTCCGGCACTACGGGCGATCCGAAGGGCATCGTCATGACGCACCGCCGCTATTGCGGCACCTCGGCGGCGGTGTCGGCGCTGTTTGGCTACGTGCCGGGCGACCGGCCGTATTCGGGACTGTCGCTCACGCATGCCAACGCGCAGATCGTGACGCTGGGCGCTTCGCTCACCGCCGGTATGCGCGCCGTGCTGTCGCGCCGTTTTACGAAGTCGCGTCTGTGGGACATCACCCGCAAGTACCGCTGTACGACGTTCACGCTGCTCGGTGGCATGACCACGGCGGTCTACAGCGAGCCGAACAAACCCGATGACGCGGACAACCCCGTGCGCTTCGTGATATCCGCGGGGATGCCCGCGGCGATCTGGAAGGCCTTCGAACAGCGCTTCGGCGTGCAGATCGTCGAGTTCTACGGCGCGGCAGAAGGCGGGATCACGGTCAAGCCGCTCGGGGTCGGCCCGGTGGGCAGTATCGGCAAGCCGGCGCCGATTCTCAGGCACCGCATTGTCGACGACGACGGCGACGACTGCGCGCCCGGCGTGCCCGGCGAACTGCTGTTCCGTCCGGCGGACGGCTCGCCGTTCAAGGTCGAATACTTCGGCAATCCGGAAGCGTCGGCGAAGAAGTGCAGGGACGGCTGGCTGTATATGGGCGACGTCGTACGCGAAGACGAGAACGGTTGGCTCTTCTTCGAATACCGCAAAGGCGGCGGTATTCGCCACAACGGCGAGTTCATCAATCCGGCGCCGATCGAGAAGGTGATCGCCGAATCGGGTCTGGTCGAAGACGTCTACGTGTACGGCGTGAAGGCCGCGTCGGGCGCGCCCGGCGAGAAGGATGTGGTCGCGGCCGTGGTGCTCAAGGACGCGGCCCGTTTCGACCCGCAGCAGATATTCCGCGCATGCCGCGCGAAGCTGGAAGCGAGTTCGGTCATCTCCTGGTTGCAGGTGGTGCCCGAGATACCGAAGACAGCGTCGGAAAAACCGCTTGAACGCTATCTGGTCGACATGTTCGACGGCCAGCGTAACAGCGTGTTTGCCGAGACGCCGTGACGGTGCGCGGCAAACCCTAAGCAATTTCAAATGGAGTAGGCAATGAAAGTACTTGTTCCTGTTAAACGCGTCGTCGACGCGAATGTGAGGGTTCGCGTAAAGGCCGACGGCAGCGCTGTCGACATCGCCAACGTGAAGCTCTCGATGAACCCATTCGACGAAATCAGTGTTGAAGAGGCCGTGCGCCTCAAGGAAGCCGGCGTCGTGAGCGAAGTGATCGCGGTTTCGTGTGGCGTACAGGCGTGCCAGGAAACGCTGCGCACCGCGCTGGCGACGGGGGCCGACCGCGCCATCCTCGTCGACACGGATGCGGAGTTGCAGCCGCTCGCGGTCGCGAAGTTGCTGAAGGCGCTAGTGGATAAGGAGCAGCCGCAACTGGTGCTGCTCGGCAAGCAGGCGATCGACGATGACTCGAACCAGGTCGGCCAGATGCTCGCGGCATTGCTCGGCTGGCCGCAGGCGACATTCGCCTCGAAGGTCGCGATCGAAGCGGGCAAGGCCACGGTCACGCGCGAGATCGACGGCGGCCTCGAAACGATCGAAGTCGATCTGCCGGCAGTCATTACCGCCGATCTCCGCTTGAACACGCCGCGCTACGCCACGCTGCCCAACATCATGAAGGCGAAGAAGAAGCCGCTCGATGTGGTGACGCCGGACGCGCTCGGTGTCGACGTCAAGCCGCGGCTCACCACGCTCGGGCTCGCGGAGCCCGCCAAACGCGAGGCAGGCATTCGCGTCGCCGATGCAGCCGAACTGATCGACAAGCTGCATAACGTCGCCCACGTTATCTAACACAAGGGGAGAAAAATGCCCGTACTCGTTATTGCAGAGCACGACAATCAGGCGCTCAAGACAGCGACCCTGAATGCCGTTACTGCCGCCGCCCGACTCGGCGACGACATTCATGTTCTCGTGGCCGGCTCGCAAAGCGCGGCAGTCGCCGAACAGGCGGCCCGCATTGCCGGCGTCACCCGAGTTCGTTTCGCCGACGCCGCGCATTACGGCCATGCGCTGGCCGAGAATCTGGCGGCGCTCGTCGTGAAGATTGCTGCTGACTATAGCCACGTGATCGCACCCGCAACCACGACCGCGAAGAACGTGATGCCGCGGGTGGCCGCGTTGCTCGACGTGGCGCAGATCTCTGAGATCAGTGCGGTCGAATCCGCCGATACGTTCGTACGCCCCATTTACGCGGGCAACGTGCTGGCAAAGGTGCGAAGCGCCGACCCGATCAAGGTGATTACCGTTCGCACGACGGCCTTCGCGGCCGCGCCCGCCGAAGGGGGCACAGCCGCGATCGAAGCGTTGGAGCCGGCCGCCGAGGTGCCAGGCTCGCGCTTCGTAAGTCATCAACTCACCCGTTCGGAACGCCCGGAACTGACGTCCGCGCAACGCGTGATCTCCGGCGGCCGCGGCATGGGCTCCGGCGAAAACTTCGCGCTGATCGATGACATTGCCAACAAGCTCAACGCGGCGGTTGGCGCGTCGCGCGCCGCAGTCGATGCCGGCTTCGCGCCCAACGATTATCAGGTGGGTCAGACCGGCAAGGTCATCGCCCCGCAGTTGTATATCGCGGTCGGCATCTCCGGCGCGATCCAGCATCTGGCCGGGATGAAGGACTCGAAGGTGATCGTCGCGATCAATAAGGACGAGGAGGCGCCGATCTTTCAGGTCGCCGATTACTGGATCGTGGGCGACCTCTTCAAGGTGTTGCCGGAGTTGTCCCGCGAACTGGACAAATTGCAACAGGGTTAATGCGGGAGTACATGATGAGCACTTATATTGCGCCGCTGCGCGACATGCGTTTCGTGATGACGGAACTGGCGGAGCTCGGCGAGTTGTCTTCGCTGCCGGGCTACGAGGAGGCGACGCCGGAACTCGCCGAGGCGGTACTCGAGGAGGCCGCAAGGCTTGCGACTGAAGTGCTTGCGCCGCTCAACAAGCCGGGCGACGAACAGGGCGCGCGGCTGACGCCTGATGGCGTGGTGGCTGCCGACGGTTTCTCGGCTGCCTACGGGCAGTTCGTTGCCGGCGGTTGGAGCGGCCTGAGCGGCGACCCCGAGTTCGGTGGCCAGGGGCTGCCCGAACTCCTGCAGGCAGCGACCGTGGAGATGTGGAACTCGTCCAACATGGCGTTCGCGCTGTGTCCGCTGTTGACCGCCGGCGCCACCGAGGCGTTGCGGCAGCATGGTTCCGATGAGTTGAAAGCACGCTATCTGCCGAAGATGGTCAGCGGCGAGTGGACCGGCACGATGAACCTGACCGAGCCGCAAGCCGGTTCGGACCTCGCCGCCGTGCGCTCCAAGGCCGTACCTGACGGGAATCACTATCGCCTCTCCGGCCAGAAGATCTTCATCACGTGGGGCGATCACGATATGACGGATAACGTGATTCACCTCGTGCTGGCGCGCACGCCCGACGCACCAGAAGGTGTGCGCGGCATCTCGCTGTTCCTCGTGCCGAAATTCCTCCTCAACGCCGATGGATCGCCGGGCTCGCGCAACGACGTGCACTGCGTGTCCCTCGAACACAAACTCGGCATTCACGCGAGTCCGACTTGCGTGATGAGCTTCGGCGATCAGGGCGGGGCGATTGGCTATCTGGTGGGGCAGGAGAACAAAGGCCTCGCGCATATGTTCACGATGATGAACGAGGCGCGGCAGAAGGTGGGTATCCAGGGACTCGCGATCGCGGAACGCGCTTATCAGCAGGCCCGTGAATACGCGAAGGAACGCGTTCAGGGACGGCTCGCGTCCAGCAAATCGGGTGGCGCCGTGGCCATCATCCATCACCCGGATGTGCGGCGCATGTTGATGACGATGAAGTCCCAGATCGAAGCGATGCGTGCCTTCGCGTACGTGATGGCCGCGGACATGGACCGCGCGCACCGTGACCCGGACGCCGGTGAGCGCGCACGTCGCCAGGTGCGTGTCGATCTTCTGATCCCCGTGTTGAAGGCGTGGTGCACGGAGCTGGGCGTCGAGATCGCGTCGACGGGCGTGCAGGTGCACGGCGGGATGGGTTACATCGAAGAGACGGGCGCATGCCAGTTTCTGCGCGACGCACGGATCGCGCCGATCTACGAGGGCACCACAGGCATTCAGGCGGCGGACCTTGCCGGTCGCAAGCTCGCGTCAGATCAGGGCGCGGGGATGGCCGATCTTGTTGCGGAGATACGTGAGGCCGCGCTGGAGCTCACGCGCAGCACGGATACGCAAGTGGCCTCCGTGGGCGCGGCACTCGCGGCCGGTGTGCAGGCGCTTGAAGATGCCACCGCCTGGATGCTGCAAGCATTGGCGACTCAGCCCGATGCCGCGCTTGCCAGTTCCGTCGACTATCTGATGCTCACCGGCTACGTGTGCGGCGGCTGGCAGATGGGGCGCGCAGCGCTCGTTGCGTCAGTGAAAATCGCAGCGAACGAGGATCCGGACTTTCATCACACCAAGCTCGCCACTGCGCGCTTCTACGCCGACAAAATCTTGCCCAAAGCGAATGCGCTTCTGGAAGCGATCCGCAGCGGGGCATCGGGCGGGTCGAGCCTCCCAATCGAGCAGTTCTGAGCGGCGATGCAAGAGGTGCTGCAAGAACAGGCGTCGATACAAAATTATTGATATGTAATGCGAAATAAAGTGGAGGGGATATGTTTAAAAAAATTGCGTGCCTTGCGTTAATACCAGGCGCGATATGTACCAGTAGCGCAATGGCGCAGAGCGCAGGCAGTCTCATAACCAGCGTGGGTGGAGTTTGGCTCGACTTTGCCCCGTCTTCCGCAACATCGTTGCAGAGCAGTTCGGCTCTGGGCACATTCACGTCAACGGGCACGGGTGGTCAGATACATAACACGTTCACCCTGGAGTTCTCGAACACGTATTTTGTCACGGACAATATTGCCGTTGACCTGGCGGCGGGCATACCGCCCAAGCTCCAGCTCTTTGCGCAGGGCAAGGCCGCGCCATTCGGTGCTGGCGGGCCATCGCTCAATCTGGGGAATCTGCGGCCGCTCGCTACCACCCGGTCGTGGTCACCGATTCTGTTTCTGAAGTATTTCTTTTTCGACGCGCAGGCGAAGCTGCGTCCGTTCGTCGGTGTCGGCGTGAACTATACCTGGTTCTCGCATACCAATCTCAATTCAACATTCGGTGGCGCGTTGCAGCAGATTGCAGGGCCGGGCGGACAGGTGACGGCATCGCTCAGTCCGTCATGGAATCCCGCGTTCGTCGCGGGCGCGTCTTACAACATCAGCAAGAACTGGTACGCGACTGCGTCGGTGACCTATCTGTCTCTCAAGACAAATGCGACGGTCAATGCCGTGGCTGCCAACGGTCAGACGGTGTTGTCCAACAAGACGCACATCACGGCGGATCCGGTGATCGTCTTTCTTGGACTTGGATACCGGTTTTAGCTGGCGGACGTTCCAGTTGCGGCTGCCCTGCGCGGTTCTCGGGACGAGCGCGCACAGGTGAGCTTTGCCAGCGGCGGTTTCGTTTCCGGCCGAGCCGGCGTCCGGGATGATTTGAAGGCACGGAAGAGGGCGCTGCGGCGCCTTTTTTTCGTGTGCCGGGCATGCTCAAAAGCCAGGGCATTTCGCTGCGTCGGCCAGTACTTCCTGCGTTTTGAGCGATTCCACGTTGTCATCGATACTGTATGAATGTACAGTATCGTGCGTGGGCGGCCAGTGGGCGCAAGTCCATTGGGCGTGAACAGGCGCGGGGACATGGGGTGTGCCGAACCTCGTCTCGCCCCGCCTCGTCGAGTCATGAAAATTTTCAGATGCGTGGCCAAGCCCGCATCGATGCGAGGAGATTCTTCGAAATGTCTGCGTCACCCATTCAGGCGCGCCATGCCTGAGCAACTCTGGCTGCCGGGGCTCGAGGCGCCACCTGTGCCGACAGACGGCCTGTTCTTCGCCGTCGTTCCAGATGCGCGCACGGCGGCGGGCATCTCGAAGCTGGCGCAGCAGCTCTGCTCAGAGACGCGCTCGAAGAGCAAACCTCTCGCGGCCAACCGCTTGCACGTCACGTTGCTGCACCTCGGGAATTTCGCGGGCGGCTTGCCGCCGGCGCGCGTCGATGCAGCCATGAACGCGGCCGCGTCGGTCAGCATGGAGCCTTTTAGCGTCGAGTTCGACAGTGCGCTCAGTTTTGCGGTGAAGCCGCGGCCGGGGCCGCTGGTGTTGGGTGGAGGCGAGGGCGTCGTTGGACTCCGCGCGCTTCACGATACGCTTGGACTGGCATTGCAGAACGCTGGATTTGAGGATCGTGCGGTCTCGCCGACTACGCCGTACGTCCCGCACGTGACCCTCGCTTACGGCATGCCCTGGATCGCAACTCGTCCTGTCGAAGCCGTCAGTTGGAACGTGCGGGAGTTTGCGCTGGTGCACAGCCTGCTCGGCCGCACCCGGCATGTCGTTCTGGCGCGTTGGTCATTGGCGGCTGGGTGAATGTGCGGGTTCGCGTCGGCCGTAGGGAGGCGGATGCGTTGCGGCGCAGGGGTGGGACGTTCATGATGAATCGCGAAGGCGTAGCGCCGGACTAGAACCGCACGCCGGTTGCGCAGCCGCCGGCAAAGCCGCCGCCGCTTCCACCCGCACCTCCGCAAAACACGCCGCAGCCTGATAGCGCGACCGACATGGCAATGGCCATCATTGTCGCGCGCAGATATCGTTTGCAAGCGCGCTTTCGAAGCCGCGCCGTCAATGCGCCAAGGCGCGGATCGCCGCGTGCGGCGCAAGCTGGAGGTGCTGTGTCGAAGTGGTGGTCGGTGATTCCGGATCGCATAACGTAAGTGGACTCCATGAATGGGGCAATGGCAGGGCCGAGTGGCCGTTTTCGCGGTGCATGCCGAAAGATATTCGTAAGTTTTTCCGGTGCGAAGCAGCGGCGCCGGCAACCCTCCACCCTAATTCACGCCATGCGCCCCTCAAATACGCAGAATCTGAAAACCAGGGGGATTCGTCGGTCAGACAGCCCGAATCGTCGCGCGCTCCCTGATAGAATGCTTGGGCCGCAACGTAGTGGACTGCAGATGAAATTGCTTGATGCGTTAGTCGAACAGCGTATTGCCGCCGCAGCCGCGCGCGGTGAGTTCGATGATTTGCCGGGCGCGGGCGCGCCGCTGCCTCTCGAGGACGATGCACTGGTTCCGGAGGAAGTGCGCGTCGCCAACCGGATTTTGAAGAATGCGGGCTTCGTGCCGCCGGCTGTCGAGCAGTTGCGCGCCTTGCGCGACCTGCAGGCGGAGCTGAACGCCGTGAGCGACCGGAGCACCCGCTGCCGTCTCCAGGCGCGCATGCTGGCGCTCGATATGGCGCTTGAATCGCTGCGCGGCGGCCCGCTGGTCCTGCCGCGCGAGTACTGCCGCCGTATTGCCGAGCGGCTGTCGGAGCGCGTCGGCAACCTCAATATGGCCGATGCGGGTTCGCAGTGAGCGAGCCGCTTGTCCGCTCCACCTCGGCAGGTCCGGGGTCTGTCGAGTCCGGCGAATCGGCTGAGGCGGCAACACTGCCGGCTGCCCAGACCGGGTCCGTTGATCCCGATGCTCCAGCGTCCGCGGCGAGTGATCCAACGCCAGCAGCGGCCGCCACAATGCTGATCGATACCCCAACACCTGACGAATCACCCGCAGCGGAATCACCCGCAGCGGAATCACCCACAGCGCCTGTGTCGGAGCGTGATCGTCGCTTTATGGCGCTCGCCCAGGCCGCTGCCGAAGAGGCCCGCGCAGCCGGCGAAGTGCCGGTTGGCGCGGTGCTCGTGCGGGGCGACGAAGTCATCGCCAAAGGATTCAACCATCCGATCGGGGCGCACGACCCGTCGGCACATGCGGAAATGATCGCCTTGCGCGCAGCCGCGCAAGCTGTCGAAAACTATCGTCTGCCGGGCTGCGAGCTCTATGTGACGCTGGAACCTTGCCTGATGTGCGCCGGTGCGATCATGCACGCGCGTATCGCACGCGTCGTGTTCGGGGCGCGCGATCCGAAAACCGGAGCGTGCGGCAGTGTCGTCGACGCATTCGCGAATCCGCAGTTGAACCACCACACCACGGTGACTGGCGGCGTGCTCGAAACCGAATGCGGTGCCGCGCTGAAATCGTTCTTTGCTGAGCGGCGGCGCGCTAGCCGGGAAGCACGCGCGGCGGCACGGGGCGAAGCGCACGCCGTTGCAAGCAGCGAAGCACACCCAGACGCGCACGCCGAAACGCACGTCGAAGTGCGCACCACAGCGTGCAGCGAGGCACACGCTGAAGTCCATCTCGGCGCAGGCATCGACGCGCACGCCGAAGCACGCAGCGAACCGGGGCCGGCTGAGCCGCTCTAAAACAACAACGTCCTACAGGTCTTGCCGATGACCGTCCATCGCACCATTGAGTTGATCGCACCGTCCGGGTATCCGCATGATTCCGAGGTGTTGCATCGCGCGTTGCATCGCTTGCATGCGCAGGGGCATCGGGTCGAAGGTGTGGAGGCGACAAGGCGCCGTTACCTGCGCTTTGCCGGCACCGACGGCGAGCGTGCAGCCGATCTGAACCGGCTGGCGGACCCCTCACGTGCGTTGCCCGACATCGTGCTGACCGTGCGTGGCGGCTACGGCGCAATGCGCATTCTGCACGGACTCGACTACGAAGGGCTGCAACGGCGGTTGACCGATCAGCCGGTCGCGCTGGTGGGGCATAGCGATTTCACCGCGGTGCAGCTTGCTTTGCTGGCACGCGCCGGCGTGAAAACTTTCGGCGGCCCGATGCTGATGAGCGACTTCGGCGCGGAAGATGTGAGCGAGTTCACCATGCAGCACTTCTGGTCCGCGCTGACCCGGCCGACCCTGACGGTGACGAGCAATGTGCCGCAAGCGCAGACTACCGACGTGACGGGCATGTTGTGGGGCGGCAATCTGGCGGTGGTGACATCGCTGATCGGCACGCCGTACATGCCGCCGGTGCAGGGCGGCATTCTGTTCCTCGAAGACGTCAACGAGCAGCCGTTCCGGCTCGAGCGGATGCTTTATCAATTGCACCTCTCGGGCATCCTCGCGCAGCAGCAGGCGCTTGTGCTCGGCGATTTTTCCGGCGGCAACCCGTACGAGTACGACAACGGCTACGATCTGCACGCAATGATCGAGCAGATGCGATCGGTGATCGGGATTCCGGTCATTACCGGTCTGCAATTCGGCCATATTCCCAACATGCTGACGCTGCCGGTCGGCGCTGACGCGCACCTCGTCGCCAACGCGCATGGGTTCAAACTGTCGTTATCGGGCTATCCGACACTTGCCTGAAACGACGTGGGATAGGGAAGCGGGCGTTTGCCCGCTTTCTTTTTGAGTCGCATACGCAACTAACGGTCATCTTTTCAGGGCAACTCGCAACAGAACGGCCCCATGGAGGTCCTTCACTTTGTTGACAAAACCCGTCTCCAATAGACGACCATCCCATACATTAATTAAACTGGTATTGAAGCTGAGTAAGGCCTGCGCTGGCTGTCCGCCAAGCCACAGCATGGTCAGGGCATCCAGATTGTCGAAATTAAAAGCAAAAATTGTTGACAATTTTTATGTCCATCCTATGATGACCAACATACCGAGACGCACATCATGTCCGACACAGATTCCGCCGCCGCGAATGGTCCGAAAGCCGAAACGATCGCCGAGCGCATCCGCGCCGCGATCCTCGAGCATCGGCTAGCGCCTGGCGCCAAGCTGACAGAAGCACAGTTATGCGAAGTATTCGGCGTGAAGCGCGGCCCGATCCGGCAGGCGCTCGCGCAGCTGGCGACCGACCACCTCGTCGACCTCGAACCGAATCGTGGTGCGTTTGTTGCCAGCCCGTCGCTGCAGGAAGTGCATGAAGTGTTCGAAATGCGCCGGATCATCGAACTGGCCGTGGTTGAAAAGATTTGCGGCGGTCACGGCCTGCGCCGTTTGAAGAGCATCGGCAGCATGATCGGCCGTGAACGCAAAGCGTTCGAAACACGTGATTTTCCGGCGTGGATTCGCCTGTCGGGCGAGTTCCATACCGAGTTGGCGGGGCTCACCGGCAACGCGGTGCTGTGCGACTGCCTGAACGGACTAGTGGCGCGCTCCACGCTGATTTCGGCACTGTACGAGTCGCTCGGACGCAGCCCTTGCTCGTTCGAGGACCATGAAGCGATTCTCGCCGCGCTCGACGCCGGCGATGCAAAAGAGGCGGCGGCACTGATGTCGCGCCATTTGCAAAGCGTCGAGTTGAAGATGCTGGAGCGCCCCGCACGTGGCGCGGCCGATCTGCATGAAGTGTTTGGCGCCCTTGGCGGCGCGTCGAAGGAAGCAGCTAGACCCAAGTCCGCGCCGGGCTGAGGCAGGCGGCCGGTGCGCGCCCGTTGCCGGTGCGCGCCGCACTGAATTGAACTGAACCGAATCAGGCGTTGCAAGGCGGCTCTGCGTGAGCGCTGCCGGCTTGCGCACGCGTGGCCGTCACGGGATGACAGCCTTGGAGTAGTAACGCATCGCCGGGAATTCGCGGCGACAGGCGGTGCGATAACCACAAGTACATCAAGTACGGAGACATCCGCGGCACGGTTAATCAATCGGCTCGAACCTCCCGTTTTCCGATCGGGGAGAAGAGGGCCGCTGGCATGGCCGATGCAACGTCCTTCGATTCGCTATCGATGGTCCCTATCCCAAGGAGGAATCATGGCTCAGTTCAGTGCAGCGCCCAGTAGTCCCGCAATTCCCACATACGCAGACGATGGCGCGCCCAGCGATCCGTCGACACCAGCAGGCTACAGCGAGAGGCTGTACAACGAAGATCTGGCGCCGCTGCGTCATCAAACCTGGGGTGCCTACAACATCTTCGCGTTCTGGATGTCGGACGTGCACAGCGTAGGCGGCTATGTGTTCGCGGGCAGTCTGTTCGCGCTTGGGCTGACGAGCTGGCAGGTGCTGATCGCGCTGCTGGTCGGCATTACGATTGTCAACCTGCTCTGCAACCTGATTGCCAAACCGAGTCAGGCGAACGGCGTGCCTTATCCGGTGGCCTGCCGCGCAACGTTCGGCGTGCTTGGTGCGAATATTCCTGCCGTGATTCGCGGCCTGATCGCGGTCGCATGGTATGGAATCCAAACTTATCTGGCTTCGAGTGCGCTGGTAATCGTGGTGCTGAAGTTCGTCCCGCAACTGTTGCCGTATGCGGACATGCATCACCATGGTTTCATGGGTCTCTCCACCTTGGGCTGGGCCGGTTTCATGTTGCTGTGGGTCCTGCAGGCGCTGGTGTTCTGGCACGGCATGGAGACCATCAAGAAGTTCATCGACTTCGCCGGCCCGGCGGTCTATGTGGTGATGTTCATTCTCGCGGGCTACATGGTGTATCGCGCAGGATGGCGAAACATCGGCATCAACCTGGGCGGTGTCAAATATCACGGTATGGAAGTGGTGCCGGTGATGATCACGGCGACCTCGCTGGTGGTGTCGTACTTCTCCGGACCGATGCTGAATTTCGGCGACTTTTCGCGCTACGCTAAAAGTTTTCGCAGCGTGCGGCGCGGCAATTTCTGGGGCTTGCCGGTCAACTTCCTCGCCTTCTCGCTGGTGACGGTGGTTACAACCGCGGCGACGCTGCCGGTGTTTGGCCAACTGATCACCGACCCGGTCGAAACGGTGGGCCGTATCGACTATCCGACTGCGGTGATTCTCGGTGCGTTGACTTTCACGATTGCAACGATCGGCATCAACATCGTCGCTAACTTTGTGTCGCCGGCCTTCGACTTCTCGAATGTCGCGCCGCGTCTGATCAGTTGGCGTGCGGGCGGCATGCTCGCGGCGGTGGCGTCGATTTTCATCACGCCGTGGAACCTGTTCAACAATCCGGCGGTGATTCACTACACGCTCGACGTACTGGGCAGTTTCATTGGACCGCTGTATGGTGTCCTGATCGTTGATTATTTCCTCGTGAAGCGTCAAAAGATCGTGCTGGATGATCTTTACTCGGTCTCGCCGAGCGGCTCGTACTGGTACAAAAATGGTGTCAACTACCGCGCCGTGGCTGCATTGTTGCCGGCTGCGGTCATCGCCGTGATCTGCGTGATGGTGCCGACGCTCGACGGGCTGGCCAATTTCTCGTGGTTCATCGGGGCTGGATTGGGTGCTGTGTTCTACCGCGTGCTGGCTCGCTGAGTCAGTGCCGCAACAGGAGTCGCTATGCGCATCAAACTGATCAATCCGAATACGACGCAACGCATGACCGAGGCGATGGGCCGCTGCGCACGCGATGTCGCCGCGCCCGGCACCGAAGTGATCGCGGTCAATCCGACGATGGGGCCGCCCTCGATCGAAGGCTATTACGACGAAGCGCTCGCAACGCCCGGTTTGCTGGCCGAGGTCATTGCCGGCGAACGTGAGGGCTGCGACGGGTACGTGATCGCCTGCTTCGGCGACCCCGGTTTATACGCGGCGCGCGAGTTGGCGCGCGGTCCGGTGATCGGCATCGCCGAGGCTGCGATGCACGCCGCAAGCGTGCTGGCGCCCGGGTTTTCGGTGGTGACCACGCTGGCGCGCACGTGCGGCATGGCGTGGCATCTTGCCGAGCGCTACGGCATGAAGCGCTTCTGCCGCAACGTCCGCGCGACCGATGTCGCTGTGCTCGATCTCGACAAGCCCGGCTCGGCGGCGCGCCGCATCATCCTCGACGAATGCCGGCGCGCGCTGGAGGAGGACGGTTCGGACGCGATCGTGCTCGGTTGCGCCGGCATGGCCGAATTGTGCGCGGAGATCGAAGATGCGCTGGGCGCGCCGGTGATCGAGGGCGTGACGGCGGCGGTCAAATGGACCGAGGCACTGGTCGCGCTGCGGCTGTCGACAGCCAAGCGGGGCGACTATGCGCGGCCGCTGGCCAAGCGTTACGACGGCGCACTGGAAGCCTTCAGTCCGACCGATGCGGACCCAAATCCGCAGCCGTCGCGCAGTTCGGCCGCAAGCGCCACGGAAAGTGCAAATTCGAGTGGTTTACTGCGGGTAAACACCACGGAACGCCCGGTGGGGCCGGCTTCGCACATACATCCAGTCTGACACGCACTATCTGCCCGGGTGTATGGGCGCACCCGGGTGTTTTCGCTACACTGGTCCCACTCGGCGCTGGTACCTGAATGCTGTTTTGCTGATGCTTCTGGTGCCGCTTTTTCAGGGCTGTTTCCGCCTGCGCCGGCCGGCCTGCTTGCAAGGCAAACGCACACACCCGCATGCAGAACGCACGCAATCCCACGTGCATGTCACGTGAGTGCCGCGCGAATTTTACGGTCCGTCTCCACGCTTTCGTCAAACCATGCCACTCGACTCGAACTATCCACGCGATCTGATCGGCTACGGCCGCCACCCGGTGCAGGCGAACTGGCCGGGTCGAGCGCGCGTCGCGGTGCAATTCGTCCTGAACTACGAAGAGGGCGGTGAGAACTGCGTGCTGCACGGCGATCCGGGCTCGGAACAGTTTCTGTCGGAAATCGTCGGCGCGGCGTCGTATCCGTCCCGTCACATGAGCATGGAGTCGATCTACGAATACGGCTCGCGGGCAGGCGTGTGGCGCATCCTGCGCGAATTCGAAAAACGTGGCCTGCCGCTCACGGTGTTCGGCGTCGGCATGGCGATCGAACGGCATCCTGACCTGGGCCGCGCTTTCGTCGAGCTCGGCCATGAGATCGCTTGTCACGGCTATCGCTGGATTCACTATCAGGACGTGTCGCCGGAAAAAGAGGCGGAACACATGCGCCTCGGAATGGAAGCGATCGAACGCATCACCGGCGAGCGCGCGCTCGGCTGGTACACCGGTCGCGACAGTCCCAACACGCATCGTCTGGTCGCCGAATACGGCGGCTTCCTGTACGACTCGGATTACTACGGCGACGATCTGCCGTTCTGGCTGGATGTCGAAGTGACGGGCGGAGCCAAGAGCCCGCAATTGATCGTGCCGTACACGCTCGACACGAACGATATGCGCTTTGCAAGCCCGCAAGGCTTCAACACCGCGGACCATTTCTTCACGTACCTGCGCGACGCATTCGACGTGCTGTACGAAGAAGGCGACGAAGCACCGAAGATGCTGTCGATCGGCATGCACTGCCGTCTGCTCGGCCGTCCGGGGCGCTTCCGCGCGCTGCAACGTTTCCTCGACCATATCGAACAGCACGATCGCGTGTGGGTGACGCGGCGCGTCGATATCGCGCGTCACTGGCGCGAACATCACCCTTACCAACAAAACAACCGCGGGGCAGCGGCATGAAGGCGATGCAATACACTCTGGATCAACTCAACAGCACCTCGACCGACGCGTTCGTCGCAGCGCTGTCGGGCATTTTCGAGCACTCGCCGTGGGTCGCGGAAATTGCCGCGCAGCAACGGCCGTTTGCCAGCATCGACGAACTGCACAGCAAGATGTCGAACATCGTCGAGACTGCGGGCGAAGAGAAGCAACTGGCGTTGATCAACGCCCACCCGGAGCTCGCCGGCAAGGCTGCCGTGCGCGGCGAGCTGACGGCCGAATCCACGCGAGAGCAGAGCGGCGCGGGCCTTGCCCAGTGCACGCAGGAAGAATTCGACAGGCTGCTGGCGTTGAACAGCGCCTATCGCGAGAAGTTCGGCTTTCCGTTCATCCTCGCGGTGCGCGGCTACGACCGCCACGGCATCATCGCGAACTTCGAGGCGCGCGTGAACAACAGCCGCGCCGACGAATTGCGCGCGAGCCTCGATCAGATCTACCGCATCGCACGTTTCCGGCTCGACGACCTGATCGACGCGTAAGGCTTCAACTACGCGTCGCGGACCTCGAACCGAAACGTTTTTTCAGTACCAACAAACATTAAGGAAGACAAAGATGGCACTCCCGATTCTCGACCCCAACGCACCGGAATTCACGCGCCGCTATGTGAACCTGGCGGACCCGCGTCTGGGCGCGCAGGCGCTCGAGGCCAGCGACGATTTCTTCGCACCGAAGGAACGCATGCTGAATCCGGAGCCGGCCGTCTTCATTCCGGGCAAGTACGACGACAACGGCAAGTGGATGGACGGCTGGGAAACGCGCCGCAAGCGCGCCAACGGCTACGACTGGTGCGTCGTGAAGCTCGCGCGTCCGGGCGTGATCAAGGGTCTCGACCTCGACACCAGCCACTTCACGGGCAACTTCCCGCCGGCGGCTTCGGTTGAGGCTGCGCGCGTCGTGGACGGCGTGCCGAACCAGTCGACGCAATGGACCGAAATCGTCCCGTCGACCACGCTGCAGGGCAACAGCCACCACTATCACGAAGTCAGCGACGCGAACGCCTACACGCACCTGCGCGTGAACATTTACCCGGACGGCGGTATTGCGCGTCTGCGTGTGTATGGCCAGCCGCAAGTCGACTGGGCAGGCGCAAGCCGCACGGAGCAGTTCGATCTGGCCGCGATGGAAAACGGCGCGTATCTGGTCGCGGCGAACAACCAGCACTTCGGCGCTGCATCGACGATTCTGATGCCGGGCCGCGGTGTGAACATGGGCGACGGCTGGGAAACGCGTCGCCGCCGTGAACCGGGCAACGATTGGGCGATCGTCGCGCTGGCGCAACCGGGCGTGATCAAGAAGATCGAAGTCGATACGGCTCACTTCAAGGGCAACTATCCGGACCGTTGCTCGATCCAGGCCGCGTATGTGACGGGCGGCACGGACAGCTCGCTGATCACGCAAGCCATGTTCTGGCCGGTGCTGCTGGGTGAACAGAAGCTGAAGATGGACAACCAGCACTATTTCGAAAGCGAAATCGCCGCATTGGGTCCGGTCACGCACGTGCGCTTCAACATCATTCCGGACGGCGGCGTATCGCGTCTGCGTCTGTGGGGCACGCTCGTATCATGAAAACGCTGGCGATCGAACCCTTGACGAAGGAAGCGTTCGCCGCATTCGGCGACGTGGTCGAACTCGAAGGCGCGAAGCAGATTCCGATCAACCTCGGCACCACGATCCGCTATCACGACCTTGCGAAAGTGGACGTGACCGACGAGAACGGCCGCGCGCTGGTGAACCTGTTTCGCGGTCAGCCGCGCACGTTGCCGTTCGAAGTGAAGATGCTCGAACGTCATCCGCTGGGCAGCCAGGCCTTCGTGCCGCTGAACGACAAACCGTATCTGGTGGTCGTGGCCCCGGCTGGCGAGCTGGACCCGAAGCAGATTCGCGCGTTCGTGACGAGCGGCTGGCAAGGTGTGAACTATGCGAAGGGCGTCTGGCACCATCCGCTGATTGCATTGAGCGACGTGAGCGACTTTATCGTCGTCGATCGTGGCGGCGACGGGTTGAACCTGAACGAGCAGGATCTGGCCGAGTCGCTCTGGCTGACTGAAGATGCGTTGAGCGCGGTGACCGTTTGAGGTCGTTGTCTTAGCTTGCTTTAGCGTAGTACGTTGAGCAAGCTGGTTATAAAAAAGCCCACAGTGCACGCTGTGGGCTTTTTTTCATTTGCGGACTATCGCACTGCGGGACGCAAGCTCGTACGTCGAGCCTCATGAGTTCGCGACCGGCATGCGTTGTTCAGCCAGGATATCTTCGAGCGTCCGGCCGTGACCGTGGGCGACGAACTTGAGGTCGTAGCCGGCCGCTTCGAGCAGGCGCACGAGCACCGACACGCTCATATCGTTTTTGGCCAGCGTTTCCATACGCGCGACGGTGGTACGCGCGACGCCCGCGCGGCGCGCCAATTCCTCTTGAGACAGGTGACTTTCGCGCCGAACGGCCTTCAGCATGTTCGATACGTCAGCGAGATTGGTCATTTGTAGCCCCGGAGCGTCAAATCGGTAGATTTTAGCCATGTTGTAGCCCATGAGACACAATTTGTTCTTATGGTTTTGTGTCTCACGGGCTACAACTTCCCTTGTCATTCTGACAAGCCGTCCGGACCGAATGACCAACAAAAAAACGGGCTTCCCGCTCACGCGAAAAGCCCGCTTCATGCTTTGCAAAGCCGGGCGCAACACCCGGCCAGCGCCTTACTTCACCGCACCGCCTTCGAACCACGCGGCGATCTTCATCCGCTCGTCGTCGGTCATGTGCGTGACGTTGCCAAGCGGCATCGCCTTCAAGGTCACGGCCTGCTGGTAGATCCGCTGCGCGTTCTGCGAGATCTCGTCCGGCGTGTCCAGCAACACGCCGGACGGGGCGCTGCCCATCATCGTGGGATGAGCGGAGTGACATGCCACGCAGCGTTGTTGCAGCACCGGCGCGATATCGGCCACCTTGACCGTCGGCGCGTTCGCGGCCTGCGCTTGCGGCACGATCGGCTTCGGCATCGTCGAGAAGAGGGCGGCGAACATCAGCACGATACCCACCAGCGGCAAGTACCACAGCACCTGGCCACGGTGACGCATCACGAAGAACTGGCGAATCAGCGCGCCGGCCAGCATGATCATCAGGAGCACGACCCAGCTGTACCGATTCGTGTATGTCATCGCGTAGTGGTTCGACAGCATTGCGAACACCACCGGCAGCGTGAAATACGTGTTGTGCACCGAACGTTGCTTGCCGCGCTTGCCGTAGATCGGGTTCGGCGTTTCGCCCTTGAGCATCGCGGCAACCATCTTGCGCTGACCCGGGATGATCACGAAGAACACGTTCGCCGACATGATCGTTGCCAGCATCGCGCCCATGATCAGGTAAGCCGCACGGCCCGCGAAGATATGGCACGCGAGGTACGCCGCGATCACCACATAAATGCCGACGCAGATGCCGAGCACCTTGTCTTTATTGCCGAGCAGACGGCACAGCGAGTCGTAGACGATCCAGCCTGCAGCGAGGAAGCCGAGTGCCGAAGCAACTGCGACCACCGGGCCCATGTCGAGCACGTTCTTGTCGATCAGGTACGTGGACGGCGAGAGCAGATACAGCACCGTGAAGAGGCTCGCGCCCGACAGCCACGTGGTGTACGACGGCCACTTGGACCAGTGCAGGTCGTCCGGCATTTCCGGCGGCGCGACGGTGTACTTCTGCATGTTGTAGAAGCCGCCGCCGTGCACGTGCCACAACTCGCCGAACACGCCGCGCTTGCGCTGGTTCGGGTCCGTAGGCGGTTTCAGGCTGTTGTCGAGCGCGACGAAATAGAACGATTCGCCGATCCAGGCGATGGCGACGATGACGTGGAACCAGCGCAATGCCAGGTTCAGCCAGTCAGTGATAAAGCCTTCCATGAAACTCCTCCACTTCTGATTCGTTGTACGCGCAACGACGCTTGTGCCTTGATTACGCCTTCGGTGACCCGGCTGACGGGTCGTCGGCATGCACGGTGTCGCTGCGCAGACTGCGGGGTGAGAGACGCGGTGCGCTCAGTTCGCACAGCGCCGTTTTTTATTGGAACTTCGGGTCGAGTCGCTCGCGTTCGATTGCGCTTCGCGGGTGTCTCCAAAGATCCGCACAGTGCAATCGGGCGCGCTCGCAAATACAGCGCGACTTCAACCTCGTCTTCCTCCAACGCCTATCAATACGCTCCGTTCGGCTTAGCTGCCTCGATAGGTGCTGTACGACCACGGCGATACCAGCAGCGGCACGTGATAGTGCGCACCGGCATCGGCCACGCCGAAGCGCAACACGACGCGATCGACAAAACGCGGCTCCGGCACTTTCGTGCCGATCGATGCAAAGTAGTCGCCGGCGCCGAACACAAGTTCGTATTCGCCCGGGACCAATGCGTCGCCTTCGAGCAGCGGCTGGTCGCAGCGGCCGTCGTCATTGGTGGTGGTGGTTTTGAGCGCGCGGCGGGTGTCGCCGGAGAGCGCGAAGAGTTCGACCTTGATGCCCGCGCCGGGACGGCCGTTCGCGGTGTCGAGCACGTGGGTAGTGAGCTTTCCCATTCGCAATTTTCCTTATGTGAATGCGAGGTTTCGGCGGCGGCCCGATCCAGAATACGTTGCGGCGGATCGAGGCTCCACGTCAGTGGCTACATACCCGTCGGCGAATTGAAGCGAGCGCCGTGGCAGCCATTGTAAAAAGGATGTTCACGTCAGCGCGCGCGAGATAGGAAAGATAATACCTGGCGCATGACAGACAGCCTGTTGAAAGCCACTTTGAGTCGATTCATTCGACTATTGCCGTGCATTTCATTCACCGGCGGATCGTACCGGCGCCAAAAAAGGCCCACTATATCGACAGCGTGAGGTTGGGTATCGCGCTGGCGCGAGTTGTCAGCATTATTTTGACCGTTGAAGGTTACACCTGTGCGCCGCAGCAAACACAAGTGAAGCGCGGCACACCCCGAAGACGGCGGAAATACGCTGGGTAACCGGGCCAACGGCGTTCGACGGGACGCGGCGGCGCGGTTGGCGTGCCGTCCCATCGCGTTCGAACGGCTTTGCACGGAAGCAATGAAGCGGAGAAACGAATGACGATGGAGCAGGTGGCTATGAAGCCAAACAAGCCTAAGAAAACGATGCTGGTGAAGCACGCGGACGTGCTGGTCACGATGGACGGCGCCCGGCGCGAACTGCGCGACGGCGGCATGTATATCGAGGACAACCGCATCGTCGCGGTCGGACCGACGGCGGAATTGCCGCAAACGGCCGACGAAGTGCTGGACATGCGCGGCCATCTGGTGATTCCGGGGCTGGTGAACACGCACCACCATATGTATCAGAGCCTGACGCGCGCGATTCCGGCCGCGCAGAACGCCGAGCTATTCGGCTGGCTGACCAACCTCTACAAGGTGTGGGCGAACCTCACACCGGAGATGATCGAAGTCTCGACCTTGACGGCGATGGCCGAGCTGTTGCTGTCCGGTTGCACGACCTCGAGCGACCATTTGTATATCTACCCGAACGGCAGCCGCCTTGACGACAGCATCGTCGCAGCGCAGCGGATCGGCATGCGTTTTCATGCAGCGCGTGGCAGCATGAGCGTGGGGCAGAAGGACGGCGGCTTGCCGCCGGATTCGGTGGTCGAGCGTGAAGCGGACATCCTGAAGGACACGCAGCGGCTGATCGAGACGTACAACGACGAAGGACGCTACGCGATGCTGCGTGTCGTGGTCGCGCCGTGCTCGCCGTTCTCGGTGAGTCGCGATCTGATGCGCGAATCGGCGGTGATGGCGCGGCACTATGGTGTGTCGCTGCACACGCACCTGGCGGAGAACGTCAACGACATCGCGTACAGCCGCGAGAAGTTCGGCATGACGCCGGCCGAATATGCGGAAGACCTCGGCTGGGTCGGTCACGATGTGTGGCACGCGCACTGTGTGCAACTCGACGACGCGGGCATCGAGCTGTTCGCCCGCACCGGCACCGGCGTTGCGCACTGCCCGTGTTCGAATATGCGATTGGCGTCGGGGATTGCGCCGGTCAAGCGGATGCGCCTCGCCGGGGTGCCGGTGGGCCTGGGCGTCGACGGTTCGGCGTCGAACGACGGCGCGCAAATGGTCGCCGAAGTGCGCCAGGCGCTGTTGCTGCAGCGGGTCGGTTTCGGGCCGGATGCGATGACCGCGCGTGAAGCGTTGGAGATCGCGACGTTAGGCGGCGCGAAGGTGCTGAATCGCGACGACATCGGCGCACTGGCGCCGGGCATGGCGGCGGATTTCGTGTCCTTCGATCTGCGTCAGCCGCTGTTTGCGGGCGCGTTGCACGATCCGGTCGCGGCACTGGTGTTCTGCGCGCCGTCGCAGGTAAGCCATAGCGTGATCGGCGGCAAGGTGGTGGTGAAAAATGGTCAATTAACGACGCTGGAACTCGGACCGGTCATCGAGCAGCACAACCGGTTGGCAAAGACGCTTTACGAAGCGGCAGCCTGATGATGGCGTAAGGGCGAAGTAGAAGAAGCAGCTCTATCGGCATCCACAAAGACTGGATGCCGATAGAGCACATAGCAAAGATTAAGGCTTGTCGATCAACGTCTTGGTCGCCTCGGCAACCAGACTGCGCAGCCAGCGCACTTCGTCGGAGTAATGCACGCGCTCGTGCCACAACTGGTAGTACTGCATCGGCGGGAAATCGAGCGGCGCGGGCACCACGGTCAGCGGCAGAAACTTGGCGTAGTAGTCGGCAAACAGGCGCGTCGTCGTGAAGATCAGATCGGACTTGATCAGCACGTAAGGCGCCAGATTGAAGTACGGCAACGTGACGACCACGTGACGCTTTAACCGTTCGCGCGCGAGATGCACGTCGATCGCGCCGCGTTGGCCCACCGAGTAAGGAGTAGGCGCAAGATGCGGGGCATTCAGGTACTGGTCGAGCGTCAACCCGCCACGTTTGGCGAACGGATGCGCGTTGCTCATCAGGCAGACGATCTGATCGACGAACAGGTTCGACAGGTGCAATTGCTCCGGCGGTTCCGGCCAGTTGCCGACCACGATGTCGAGCTTGCCGTCCTCGAGCGCGAGTTCGTAGTCGAACGCCGGCCCGAGCGAGTGAAACTCGAGCGTCGCGTTCGGCGCGGCCTGACGAAAGCGTTCCACCACCGTCGGCACGAACAGCACGTTCAGGTAGTCCGGGCAGCCGATCCGGTAGCAACGAATGGACGTGGCGGGATCGAAGTTGTGCTGCTGGAACTTGATGCGTTCGATCTCGCGCAGCGCGTTTTGCACCGGTTCGAGCAGGCGCAGGCCGTACTCGGTCGGCACCATGCCGGATTTGCCGCGCACCAGCAACGGGTCGCCGGTGATGTCGCGCAAACGGCGCAGGGCCGCGCTGATGGCGGGTTGCGATTGATTCAGTTTGACGGCCGCGCGCGTGACGCTGCGTTCCATCAACAGGGTGTGCAAGACGCGTAATAGATACGTATCGATCGCCTCGCGTTGCTGACTCATGACTTCTCCGAAATATATGTTCTGGCTGATCGAACGGGCGTGGGTATATATGGCTTTTAATATGAACACAAAACCACGTCAAGAGTGGGATACCCGCAGAGCACGCTGCGACGGGGGTTTGCGGGGAATTTTGACGGCTCGACTGAGCCGGTCGATTTAGGTATTGTCATCCGGTTGTGGTGACGGATCGTCTGCTGACAGGGCGGGCGGACGCGCTGCGACCGGCAGTCTCTGACGTACTACGGAATCACATGAGCGACTCTTCTTATAGCGACGGCGCCGCCGCGCAGCCGGCAAACAGGCCGGAACAGGCGGCGCCCCGGTTGATGCTTCAGGGCATCACCAAACAGTACCCGGCCGTACGCGCCAACGACGACGTCACGTTGATCGTCGCGCCGGGTGAAATCCATGCCGTGCTCGGCGAAAACGGCGCCGGCAAAAGCACGCTGATGAAAATCATCTACGGTGCGGTGCGGCCCGACGCCGGCGAGATCCGCTGGGAAGGCCAGCCGGTCGAGATCGCGAGCCCGGCGGCCGCGCGCAAGCTCGGTATCGGCATGGTGTTCCAGCATTTTTCGCTGTTCGAGACGCTCACGGTCGGCGAAAACATCGCGCTCGCGCTCGACGAACCCTTCGATCTGAAGACACTCTCGAAACGCATCCGCGAAGTCTCCGCCGACTACGGCCTCGACATCGACCCGCAACGTCACGTGCATAGCCTGACCGTGGGCGAGCGGCAGCGCGTCGAGATTGTGCGCTGCCTGCTGCAGAATCCGCGTCTTCTGATCATGGACGAACCGACTTCGGTTCTCACGCCGCAAGCGGTCCGCAAGCTCTTCGAGACGCTGCGGCGTCTCGCGGCGGAAGGCTGCAGCATCCTCTACATCAGCCACAAGCTCGACGAAATCCAGGAACTGTGCGACACAGCGACGGTGATGCGCGGCGGTCGCGTGACCGGTCACGTGAAGCCGAAAGAAGAAACGCATGCGTCGCTCGCGCAGTTGATGGTCGGCCATTCGCTGCCGGATTACACGCGCCGTGAACACACGCCGGGTGCGGTGCTGCTCGACGTGAAGCAGTTGTCGGTGGAAAGCGACGATCCATTCGGCACGTCGCTCAATAACGTGTCGTTCGGCGTGCATGCAGGCGAGATCTTCGGCATCGCGGGTGTGTCGGGCAACGGTCAGGCCGAATTGCTGTCGGCGCTTTCGGGTGAAAAGCGCGGCACGCGTGCCGATGCGGTCACGATCTGCGGCAAGGCGGCAGGGCGCCTCGGCGCAGGCGGCCGGCGCGCGCTCGGTTTTGGTTTCGTGCCGGAAGAGCGCCTCGGCCGCGGCGCAGTGCCGGCGATGACCTTGTCGGAAAACGCGCTGCTCACCGCGCATCGACAGCAGATGGTGAATTCCGGCTGGATCAAGGCGGGCGCGATGCGTGCCTTCGCCAAGCGTTGCATCGAAGCCTTCGACGTGCGTTGTGGCGGCTCGGAAGCGTTGGCGCAAAGCCTCTCCGGCGGCAATCTGCAGAAATACATCATGGGTCGCGAGATTCTGCAGGCGCCCAAAGTACTGGTGGTCGCGCAGCCGACCTGGGGCGTCGACGTCGGCGCGTCAGCGTTTATTCGTCAGCAGTTGCTCGACCTGTCCGCCCGCGGCGTGGCGATTCTGGTGATCTCCGAAGAACTGGAGGAGTTGTTCGACATCTGCGATCGCATCGCGGTGCTGGCCGGCGGCAGACTCTCGCCGGTGCGTGCCACGGGGGCGACCAATGCCGAGGAAATCGGCCGCTGGATGGCGGGCCTGTTCGGCGACCGCGAGGGCGCGGCGCCGTCGGCGGAACAGCCGGCCCATGCCTGAACGGATCGATGCGCGATCGGATAGCTGATCGACGCTAAAGCTCCATAAGCACCAGAACCAGATACAAGCACTCACATAAGCACACGCTCCCATGATTCTTCCGTATCGACTCGAAGCACGCACGACGCCCTCGCGCACGATGCAGATCGCCGTGCCGCTGATCGCCGCGTTGCTCACGCTCGTGATCGGCTTCCTGATCTTCAGCCTGGTCGGCC
This sequence comes from Paraburkholderia sp. GAS32, assembly GCF_050434225.1. Classification (NCBI taxonomy): domain Bacteria; kingdom Pseudomonadati; phylum Pseudomonadota; class Betaproteobacteria; order Burkholderiales; family Burkholderiaceae; genus Paraburkholderia; species Paraburkholderia sp. GAS32. The sequence continues at coordinate 414,099 of NZ_JBNPVS010000002.1, forward strand.
GTGATCCGCTCGCAGCCATGCACGCGTTTTTCATCGAACCGCTCTCCAGCGTGAACGGCTGGTCCGAACTGCTGCTGAAGGCTTCGCCCTTGTGCCTGATCGGCCTCGGCCTCGCGATCGGTTATCGCGCCAACGTCTGGAACATCGGCGCTGAAGGGCAGATGCTGCTTGGCGGCATTGCCGCCAGCGGCGTCGCGATCTATTTCGATCAGGCCACCGGGTGGTGGATTCTGCCGACCATGATGATCGCCGGCGTGCTCGGCGGCATGGTGTGGGCCGCGATTCCCGCGCTCCTGAAAAGCCGCTTCAACACCAACGAGATTCTCGTGAGCCTGATGCTCACGTATGTGGCCACGCAGTTGCTGATCTATCTGGTGAGCGGCCCGTGGCGCGATCCGCAGGGCATGAACTTCCCGCTCTCGGAGATGTTCAGCGGCGACGCGCTTTACCCAACCTTTTCCGGCGACTGGCACTGGAAATGGCTGCGCGGCACACGGCTGAACGCATCGGTGTTCATCACGCTGATCGCGATTCCGTGCGTGTGGCTGTTCATGCGCAAGAGTTTCGCGGGCTACCGGATGGACGTCGGCGGTCTCGCACCGCTTGCCGCGCGCTACGCCGGGTTCTCGGACAAGAAAACCATCTGGACGTCGTTGCTGATCAGCGGCGGTCTGGCGGGTCTCGCCGGGATGGGCGAGATCGCTGGTCCGATCGGCCAGTTGCAGGCGACATGGTCGCCGGGCTACGGCTTCACCGCGATCATCGTCGTGTTCGTGGGACGGCTGCATCCGGTCGGTATCGTGCTCGCGAGCCTGCTCATGGCGCTGCTGTACCTTGGCGGCGAAGCGGTGCAGACCTCGATGCAATTGCCTCAGGCGCTCTCCGGCGTGTTCCAGGGGCTGCTGCTGTTCTGCCTGCTGGGTGCCGACCTGTTCGTGAACTACCGCGTGCGCCGGCGCTCCGCCGCCGCGCAAGCCCACTGATTTTCCCGGCGGATCTCCATGGATATTCAACAAGCCAGCGCGCTTACCTCGAGCGCCGTCACCGCCGCGATCCCGCTGATGTTCGCGGGCGCGGGCGAACTCGTCACCGAGAAGTCGGGCGTTCTCAACCTCGGCGTTGAAGGCATGATGCTGATGGGCGCGGTGACCGGCTACGCGGTCACCGCCATTACGGGCAACCCGTGGCTCGGTGTGGTCGCCGCGATCGTCGCGGGTCTCGCGATGTCACTGCTGTTCGCGTTCCTCACGCTGACCATGCTTGCTAACCAGGTCGCCACCGGCCTGTCGCTGACGATCTTCGGCATTGGCCTGTCAGCCTATGTCGGCAAGCCGTACACGTCGGCCGCGGTGCGCGCCACGATCGACACGTGGACCATTCCGGGTTTCTCGAAGATTCCGGTGCTCGGACCCGCGCTTTTCAGCCTCACGCCGCTCGATTACCTCGCGTTCCTGATGTTCGCGGTGATCTGGTGGTTCCTGTATCGCACGCGTGCGGGCCTCGTGCTGCGTTCGGTCGGCGAATCGCCGCAAGTGGCGCACTCGGTCGGCTTTCCGGTGGTCGGCGTGCGTTACGGCGCGGTGGCCTTCGGCGGCGGCATGGCGGGTCTCGCTGGCGGCTATTACTCGATCGTCAACCTGCACTTGTGGCAGGAGCAGCTTACGTCGGGCCGCGGCTGGATCGCGCTCGCGCTGGTGGTGTTCGCGACATGGCGCCCGGGGCGTCTGCTGATCGGCGCGTTGCTGTTCGGGGCCGTGACGGGTCTGCAGTTTTACGCTCAGGCCATCGGCGTGCCGGTGCCGACGCAATTTCTGGCGATGCTGCCGTACGTCGCGACCGTCGTCGTGCTCGTGCTGATTTCGCGCAACCCGAACACGATTCGTCTGAATGCACCGGCGTCGCTTGGCAAGCCGTTTTTCTCGGCGGGATGACACGCTTGTCGCTTCATATGACCGATCACACGTTTCAAATCAATCGACAAACACGACAGGAGAAAACATGAAGAGAAGAAATCTGCTGACCGCCTTCGCATGGGGTGCGGCCTCCCTGGCGCTTGCCGCGCCGCTCGTGCAAACCGCGCAAGCGGCCGACGCACCGGGCGTCGCGTTCGTCTACCTCGGCAATCCGGGCGACGCCGGCTGGACTTTCGCGCACGATCAGGGCTCGAAGGAAGCCGAAGCGAAGTTCGGCAACAAGATCAAGATCACCCGCATCGAGAACGTGCCGGAATCGGCCGACTCGGAACGTGTGTTCCGCGATCTGGCGAACAAGGGCAACAAGATCATCATCGGTTCGAGCTTCGGCTACCAGGACTTCGAACTGAAGGTCGCAAAGGACTTCCCGGACACGGTGTTCCTGCACGCAACCGGCTACAAGAAAGCGCCGAATTTCGGCACCTATGACGTGCGCATGTACCAGGGCGCCTACCTGGCAGGCGTCGCTGCCGGCTATGTGACGAAGACCAACACGCTCGGCTTTGTTGCATCGGTGCCGATTCCTGAAGTGATCCGCAACATCAACGCGTACACGCTCGGCGCGCGTTCGGTGAATCCGAAGATCCACACCAAGGTCATCTGGATCAATAGCTGGTTCGATCCGGGCAAGGAAAAGCAGGCCGCTGAAACGCTGATCGGGCAGGGTGCCGATGTGCTGCTGCAGAACACGGATTCGAGCGCGACGCTCGCGACCGCATCGGAAAAGCACGTGCATGCGTTCGGTTGGGATTCGGACATGAAGAAGTTCGGTCCTGAGGCGCACCTCGGGTCGGTGGTCGCGCACTGGGGCGTGTATTACAACGCGGCTATTCAGCAGGTGCTGGACGGCAAGTGGAAGAACGATCCGGTGTGGTGGGGCATTCCGCAGAAGGCTGTCAATCTTGAAGACCTGAACACGTCGGCGATTCCGGCTGATGCGCAGAAGCAGGTGGCGGCGAAGCGCGATGAACTGGCCGGCGGCAAGTGGGACGTGTTCACGGGCCCGATCAAGGATCAGTCCGGCGCGGTGAAGGTGCCGGCAGGCAAGACGCTGGCCGATCCGGAACTGCAACGCCTGAACTGGTATGTGGAAGGCGTGGACGGTTCGCTGCCGAAGTAATCCGGCTCGCGCGGTCGTCGGGAGCGAATCGCGTGACTATTGACCGGGTCGCGAATGATCGGGTCGCGATCGACGGGATCACCATCGACCAGGCGGCGGTCTCAGCAACCGCTGCTTTAAGACGCTGCGTCCAGTACGGACGCAGCTTTTTTTTGCTTCAGATTATGTGTTGAAGCTGTTTCAGCCGAAGCGCTAGTCGATGCGCAGACCGACCTTGATGGTCACCTGCCAGTAGGCGACCTTGTCGTTCTCGATCTGGCCCCGCGTTTCCGTCACTTCGAACCAGTGCAGATTGCGCAGCGTCTTCGACGCTTTTGTAATCGCGGTGCTGATTGCGTCGTCGATCGATTTGGTCGATGAGCCGGTCAGTTCGATTTGTTTGTAAACATGTTCTGACATGAACTTCCTCCTTTGACCTTCGTTGGTGTGCAAAAAAAGTATAGGCAATGGATCGCCGTTGACGTCCCCCCATGTCCCGCGCGTGAGCGGGTCATTCCGCACATCGCGTGCCCGATATGCCGCGGCGGGGAGGGGCCGTTATGATGTCCGCGCAACTCAATCTGAAACCTGACGAGGCTTGAAAGTGGAAATTGGTTTTTGCGGTCCCGGTCTGATGGGCGCGCCGATGATTCGGCATCTGCTGCGCGCGGGGCATACCGTGCATGTCTGGAATCGCACGCGGGCCAAGGCGGAAGCGTTGCTGGCGGACGGGGCCAAGGTGGTCGATACGCCGCGCGAACTGGCCTCGCGGTGCGAGGCGGTGCTGCTGTGCGTCGCGGATGCGGCGGCGGTTGAAGAAACGGTGTTCGGCGCCGAGGGACTGCTGAGCGTGGATGCCGCCGCGCCGAGACGCGTGCGTTGGATCGTCGATCACTCAAGCATTCCGCCGGCCGCCACGCGCGCGTTCGCGCAGCGCGCGGCGGCGGTGGCGGCCGTTGCGGCGGAAGGTCCGATTGCTGCTACGGGCGAGGGTGAGCGAGAGCGAGAGCGAGAATCTGCGGGCACAGGCACCGCGAGCGTCGGCTGGATCGACGCGCCGGTATCCGGCGGCGTGGCGGGCGCGACGGCGGGCACGCTGGCGATCATGGCGGGCGGCGCCGCGGCAGACGTCGAGGCGGTCACGCCACTCCTTGACGCCTATTCGGCCCGCGTCACACACATGGGCGAGGTCGGAGCGGGGCAGACCACCAAGCTTTGCAATCAGACCATCGTCACCGCGACCCTGGCGGCGATCGCCGAGGCCGTGAGCCTCGCGCAACGCAGCGGCATCGACGCCGCCAAACTGACGCAAGGCCTCGCCGGCGGCTGGGCCGATTCGGTGCTGCTGCAGATTTTCGTGCCGCGCATGACGCAAAGCGGCCTCGCGCCGATCGGCGCATTCCGTACGTTCCAGAAGGACATCGACACGGTCGCCGCGACAGCGTACGAGACGGGCACGCCGATGCCGGTTTCGTCGACGGTCCAGCAACTGTTGCGACTCGGCGCGGCGATGGGGCTGGGCGAGGCCGATCTGTCGGCCTTCATCGACGTTTTGCAGACGCCGCGCGGCGGCTAGAAGGCGGGCGGGGAGGCGCGAACCGGGGGTGAAAGCGGCGTCGAAACGCGTGAACACGGCGCTTGCGTGGGTTGAATTCGCGATAACCTGCTAAAATATTGGGTTGTTCGCCGATATCACATTCAAAGGACGCGCCGTGCTGTCTACCGCCAATATCACCATGCAATTCGGGCCAAAGCCCCTCTTCGAGAACATCTCGGTCAAATTCGGGGGAGGGAACCGCTATGGCCTGATTGGTGCGAACGGCTGCGGCAAATCCACCTTCATGAAGATCCTGGGTAGCGATCTGGAACCGAGCTCCGGCAACGTGATGCTCGAACCGAACGTCCGCCTCGGCAAGCTGCGCCAGGATCAGTTCGCGTACGAAGACGTGCGCGTGCTCGACGTCGTGATGATGGGTCACGCCGAAATGTGGGCCGCGATGACCGAGCGCGACGCGATCTACGCGAACCCCGACGCGACTGACGACGACTACATGCATGCCGCCGAACTCGAAGCGAAGTTCGCCGAGTACGACGGCTACACCGCCGAGGCGCGCGCGGGCGAGCTGCTGCTCGGCATCGGCATCGCGATCGAAGACCACAATGGCCCGATGAGCAACGTCGCGCCGGGCTGGAAACTGCGCGTACTGCTCGCGCAGGCGCTGTTCTCGAAGCCGGACGTGCTGCTGCTGGACGAACCGACCAACAACCTGGACATCAACTCGATCCGTTGGCTGGAAGACGTGCTCAACCAGTACAACTCGACGATGATCATCATCTCGCACGATCGTCACTTTTTGAACCAGGTCTGCACGCACATGGCCGACATGGACTTCGGCACGCTGAAGGTCTATCCGGGCAACTACGACGACTACATGCTGGCCAGCACGCAGGCACGCGAGCGTCAGCAGAACGCCAACGCCAAGGCGAAGGAACGCGTCGCCGACCTGCAGGACTTCGTGCGCCGCTTCTCGGCGAACAAGTCGAAGGCGCGTCAGGCCACCAGCCGTCTGAAGATGATCGACAAGATCAAGATCGAGGAATTCAAGCCGTCTTCGCGGCAGAATCCGTTCATCCGCTTCGAGTACGAGAAGAAGCTGCATAACATCGCGGTGGTGGCCGACAAGATCTCGAAGAAGTACGAGCGTCAGATATTCAACGATTTCAGCATCAGCGTGCAGCCGGGCGAGCGTATCGCGATCATCGGCGAGAACGGCGCGGGTAAGACCACGCTGCTGCGCTCGCTGCTCGGCAAGCTCGCGCTGGAACACGGCACGGTGAAGTGGGCTGAAAACGCGAACGTCGGTTACATGCCGCAGGATACGTATGAAGAGTTTCCGACCGACGTCACGCTGATGGACTGGATCGACGGCTACCGCCAGGAAGGCGACGACGAGCAGATGGTGCGTGGCACGCTCGGCCGTTTGCTGTTCAATGCCGACGACATCCGCAAGTCGGTCAAGGTGCTCTCCGGTGGTGAGAAGGGCCGCATGATCTGGGGCAAGTTGATGCTGGGCCGTCACAATGTGCTGCTGATGGACGAGCCGACCAACCACATGGACATGGAGTCGATCGAATCGCTGCAGATCGCGCTCGACAAGTACGAAGGCACGCTGATTTTCGTGTCGCACGACCGTGAGTTCGTGAGCGGTCTTGCGAACCGGATCATCGAAGTGAAGACCAACGGCACGCTGAACGACTTCGGCGGCAACTATGAAGAGTTCCTGACGAGCCAGGGCGTGCAGTAAACGCTTTCTGCTTCACGGTGTAGTGCAAGAAAAAGCCCGCTTCTTCGAAGCGGGCTTTTTTCATGGTGGGCGTCTTGCGCACCGATTCCAGTTTGTCTGTACGCGGCGGGCCCACGGATTCGCGGACCCGCAAGCGTCACGACAGAAGGACTAGAAATCTCACCGTGAAGTGACCAACGTCAACCAACCGCTCTCAAAACCAAACCAGCAAACAGCCTCATTGACCCAAAGCAACGCACGCCGCGCCCGACGATCGATTATCACCGCTTCGATAGTCCACCCATCGGGTCGTCAATGCACACCTCTCACTCTTTCCCACCACTCGTTATCCGCGGCCACTCGCTGCTTCCGATCGTGCAAGGCGGCATGGGCGTCGGCATCTCGGCCCACCGGCTGGCCGGCAGCGTCGCCCGCGAAGGCGCACTCGGCACCATCGCCAGCATCGACCTGCGCCATCATCATCACGATCTGATCGAACGCTGCCGGCAATCTCCCGACCGGGCTACGCTTGAACAGGCGAACCTCACCGCGCTGGCGCGTGAAATCCACGCCGCCAAGGCACTCAGCGAAGGCCGCGGCATGATCGCCGTCAACGTGATGAAAGCGGTCAACGCGCAGGCGGATTACGTGCGCGTTGCCTGCGAAAGCGGCGCCGATGCAATTGTCATGGGCGCTGGCTTACCGCTCGATTTGCCGGACATGACCCAGGGCCACGACATCGCGCTGATTCCCATTCTGTCGGATAGCCGCGGTGTCGCCCTGGTGCTGAAGAAGTGGATGAAAAAGGGCCGTCTGCCTGACGCCGTCGTGATCGAACATCCGGCCCACGCAGGCGGCCATCTTGGCGTGAACAATCTCGCCGACCTGCACGACCCGCGCTTCGAATTCCTGCGTGTGCTTGAGGAACTCGATGCGGTATTCACGTCGCTTGGTTTGCGTCGCCAGGACGTGCCCTTGATCGTCGCGGGCGGCATCAATAGTCACGAAGCTGTGCGCGAACTGCTGAGCGCCGGTGCCAGCGGCGTGCAGCTCGGCACACCGTTCGCCGTGACCGAAGAAGGCGACGCGCATCCGAACTTCAAACGCGTACTGGCCGAAGCGACGCCCGACGACATCGTCGAATTCGTCAGCGTGACGGGGCTGCCCGCGCGCGCCGTGAAAACACCATGGCTGATGCGCTATCTGCGCCACGAAACGAAAATCCGCGCGAAGGTCGGCGCGCTCAAACACGTCTGCCCGACCGCGCTCGAATGCCTCAGCGTGTGTGGCTGGCGCGACGGTGTCGAGAAGTTCGGCCACTTCTGCATCGACACGCGACTCGCCGCGGCATTGCGCGGCGACGTGGCCAACGGTCTGTTCTTTCGCGGCCGCGAAGCCTTGCCGTTCGGCACGGCCATCCGCAGCGTCCACGACCTGATCGAACTGCTCCTGACCGGCGCGACGCGACCCGCTGTCGCAGGTCGTTGGGCGTTCTCGCTGGGTTGATACGGGTCAACGTGAAACCTGACAGGAACTTCGACAATCCCCGCACGCAAACTAACACTCGGGGAAGCACATGAAGCACTCGCTCAGGAACAGAATCAAGGCAACCTTCGTCGCGACGTGCCTGTTAGGCGCGGGCGCGCTGGCCTCACCGGCGCAGGCTGCCGGCGACGACCAGATGAGCGGCATTCACGCCGGAGACGTACTGGTGCGTCTGCGCGCAATCAGCATCATGCCGAACGTGGAGACTAACCAGTCGCTGTCGGCGCTCAATGTGGGCGTCAACAACGCCATCGTGCCGGAGCTGGATCTGACCTACATGATCCGCGACTACCTCGGCGTCGAGCTGATTCTCGGCACGTCGCGCCATCAGTTGACGTCGAGTCTCGGCAATCTCGGTGGTGTGAACGTGTTGCCGCCCACGCTGCTGCTGCAATATCACTTCAACCACGCGGGGCGTATCCGGCCGTACGTCGGTGCGGGTCTGAACTACACGTTGTTCTATAACAACGGCCTGAATGCTGGCGGTCAGCCGATTTCGGTCACCAATCATAGCTTCGGTCCCGCGTTGCAGGCAGGTGTGGACGTGCAGGTGACCAAGTCGCTGTTCGTCAATGCGGACATCAAGAAGATCTGGATGCACACCGACGCAACGCTCGGCGGTCAGTCGCTCGGCCGGTTGAATATCGACCCGGTGGTGGTCGGTTTGGGTGTCGGTATGCGGTTCTGATCGCCACGCGCGAGAAGCTCCGCTCGTCACGCAAAAACGCCGGAATGTCCGGCGTTTTTTATTGCAATCGCGATCCCAGTCGGGAGACGGGTTTTCCGGCAAGAGGGCCGATGCGGGTGGCCACGGCGCGCGGGAGGCTACAGCTTGTCGTTCTTGAAACGCATCGCGGTGCCGTCCTGCTCGATGCGTACCCACACCGCGCGTTTTTCCTCGTCGCTCAGGAACACCCAGTTGGATACTTCGGTGGCGGTGCGGCCGCAGCCTTTGCAGACCTCGTCGAAAAGCGTGGAACAGACACCGATGCACGGGCTGTCGGGAAGATCGTGGAGATTCGAAGCCATCGGAAACCTTGGGGCGGAGAAGCGAAGTTCCGCTATGTTAACCGATAGATCAAACAAGCCTGTCTTATCCGCCGAACGCCAACTGCCACAACAACGCGCTGTTGAGCACGACGATGAACGCCGCCGACAGCCAGGCCAGCACGAGTGCCACGCCGCGCACGTGCCAGCCGTGCATCAGGCTGGGGTCCGACGTGTAGCGGATCAGCGGCACGACCGCGAGCGGTAGTTGCAGGCTCAGCACCACCTGGCTTGCCACCAGCAGTTGATTGGAGCCGTGCTGGCCGAACAGCGCGACCGCGAGGAGGGCAGGTCCGATCGCCAGCGCCCGGGTGAGCAGCGCGCGCTTCCAGCGCGGCAACCGCAGACGCAGAAAACCCTCCATCACCGCCTGACCGGCCAGCGTGCCCGTGACAGTCGCGCTCAGGCCGCACGCGAGCAGCGCCGCCGCGAACAGAATGCCGGCCCAGTGCGTGCCGAGGAGCGGGGCGATCAGCCGGTGTGCATCGGCGAGATCGGTAACGTCGCGATGGCCGCTCGCATAGAACACCGCCGCCGCTACGATCAGCAACGCCGCGTTGATGACGAAGGCAAACGACAGCGAGGCGAAGGTGTCCAGATTCACGACCTGCAATGCGGCCTTGATCTGGGCGTCGCTGCCTTCCGGCGCGTGGTGCTTCACGAGCGCGGAGTGCAGATACAGGTTATGCGGCATCACCGTCGCGCCGACGATGCCCGCCGCCAGCCATACCATGCCCACGTTGCGCAGCAGGTCGAGGCTCGGCGCGGTGCCGGCCAGCGCGGCGTGCCAGTCGGGCCGCGCCAGCGCCAGTTCGACGACGAAGCACAGGCCGACAAAGCCGATCAGCGCCGCGATCACCCCCTCGAGCCGGCGGCCGCCTGCCTGCTGGAGCGCCAGCAGTGCGAAGGTGCAAACCGCCGACATCAGCACGCCGACCGTCAGCGACACGCCCAGTAGCAATTGCAACGCGACGGCGCTGCCGACCACCTCGGCGACGTCGCACGCGATGATCGCGACCTCGCTGGTCAGCCACAGGAACAGCGTGACGCGGCGGCTCGAGCGCTCGCGGCAGATCTGCGCGAGATCGCGCCCGGTCACGACGCCGAGGCGTGACGACAGCCACTGCAGCAGTATCGCCATCAGGCTCGCCAGCAGCACCATGCTCAGCAGCCGGTAGCCGTAGCCCGCGCCGGCGGCGAGCGCCGTCGCCCAGTTGCCCGGATCGATATAGCCGACCGCGATCAGGGCTCCCGCGCCGACGAACGAAAACCAGTGCGCGGGGCGTGCCGGCCCGTCGTCCGGCAGACGCCGGCGGCGGTTAGGTCGCAACGCGGACGGATTCGTGTTCATCGACGCTTGGAAGTTTAAGACTGCCCCCATGCGCAAGTGACGTGCCCGCGGCGAACCCGGCACGCGACGCAGTGAGGCCAAGGGGCCAAGGTGCGCCCGCGTGGTTTGCCCCGCACCGTCTACAAGTCCCTCTGCGCTATTGTGCACCGTGGCGCGACGGGTGGCTTACGCTCGCATCGAGGTTAGCTGTAAGGCATAAGATTCAGGGAAAGCGGCCTCTGGCTGCCGCCTTGATGCGAACCCGGTGGGGTGCGGTCGGCGCAAGTTGACAACGAGATAACACCGGGGCCGCCACTGGTGTTTTTTTCGGGTAGACACGCGCCGATAACCCGCTAAAATTGCGCCCATTTTGTAGCGGCGCGGCTTACGCTGTACCGTTTGCGCGACAGCCCTGCATTTTTTTTGGTGCGCGCAACAATTAATGGTAGTTTTCGGATTTTTCAGGGGAGCCGCGTGCGGTGTGCCGCGGCGTGGTTGAAGACAGCCGGGTCGGGCCGGTCAGGATCGGAGAACGGGATGAAAAGACGGGTAGTGGGACAAGTGGCGGCACTGGTTCTGTGCGCGACACCGTGGTTGACGGCTGCTGCGAAAGACACGCAGCTCAACGTGTATAACTGGTCCGATTACATCGCCAAGGACACCATTCCGAACTTCACCAAGCAGTCCGGCGTCCAGGTCAAATACGACAACTACGACAGCGACGACACGCTGCAAGCCAAGCTCCTCACCGGCAGTTCGGGTTACGACATCGTCGTGCCGACCAGCAACTACGCCGGCAAGCAGATCGCCGCGGGCATCTTCGCGCCGCTCGACAAATCGAAGCTGCCGAACCTGAAGTACCTCGATCCCTCGCTGATGGCCCTCGTGGCCGGCGCCGATCCGGGCAACAAGTACACGGTACCCTGGGCATACGGCACGACCGGCCTCGGCTACAACGTGACCAAGGCGCAGCAGATCCTCGGCAAGAACGTGCCGCTCGACAGCTGGGACGTCCTCTTCAAGCCGGAAAACATCTCGAAGCTGAAGGCCTGCGGCGTGTCCGTGCTCGACGCGCCGGACCAGATGTTCGCCGCCGCGCTGCACTACATCGGCAAAGACCCGATGAGCACGAACCCGGCCGACTACCGCGCCGCGCTCGAGATGATGAAGAAGATCCGCCCGTACATCACGCAGTTCAACTCGTCGGGCTACATCAATGACCTGGTTGGCGGCGACGTGTGCTTCGCGTACGGCTGGTCGGGCGACGTCGTGATCGCCAAGCATCGCGCGGTCGAGGCGAAGAAGGCCTACAAGATCGAGTACTTCATTCCGAAGGGCGGCGCCCCGGTGTGGTTCGACGTGATGGCGATTCCGAAGGACGCAAAGAACAAGGAAGCCGCGCTCGAGTGGATCAACTACATCGAAACGCCGCAGGTTCACGCCGCGATCACCAACGCCGTCTACTATCCGAGCGCCAACCTCGAAGCGCGCAAGTATGTGGACAAGGACGTGGCGAACGATCCGGCCGTGTACCCCTCGCCTGAAGCCATCAAGACGTTGTTCCTGCTTAAGCCGCTGCCGCCGGAAATCCAGCGTCTGCAAACGCGGCTGTGGACTGAATTCAAGTCCGGCCGCTGATTCGCAGCCAGAGTGAACGCGTAAGTATCATCAAGAAGCCCTCGGTGTCCACCGGGGGCTTTGTTCGTCAAACGCCGGAGTAAAGCATTGTGATGAGTAGTGACCAGTCGGGCGCGATGGCAGGGGCCGCCGTGCCGTCCCCGGGCATGAACGCCGCAGCAGGCAGTGCAGCAGAGAATTTCGTCCAGATCGTCGACATCGTGAAGAAGTTCGGCGAGACCGCCGCGGTCAAAGGGGTCAACCTGTCGGTGAAAAAGGGCGAGCTGTTCGCGCTGCTTGGCAGTTCCGGCTGTGGCAAATCGACCTTGTTGCGCATGCTGGCCGGCCTCGAATCGATCACGTCGGGCAAGATCCTGATCGACGGCGAAGACCTTGCGCAATTGCCGCCGTATCGCCGGCCGGTCAACATGATGTTCCAGTCATACGCACTGTTTCCGCACATGACGGTCGAGGCCAACGTCGCCTTCGGCCTGAAGCAGGAAGGCGTGCCGAAGTCTGAACTGAAAGACCGCGTGCAGACCGCGCTCGATCTCGTGCAGATGGGCCGTTTTGCGAAGCGCAAACCACATCAGCTCTCCGGCGGCCAGCAGCAGCGTGTGGCGCTCGCGCGCTCGCTCGTCAAGCGGCCGAAGCTGCTGCTGCTCGACGAACCGATGTCCGCGCTCGACAAGCAGATCCGTCAGCGCACGCAGATCGAACTGGTCAACATTCTCGACAAGGTCGGCGTGACCTGCATGATGGTGACACACGATCAGGAAGAGGCGATGACGATGGCGGACCGTCTTGCCGTGATGAGCGAAGGCGAGATCATCCAGCTCGGCACACCGCACGAAGTGTACGAATATCCGAATAGCCGTTTTTCGGCCGAGTTCATCGGTTCGACCAATCTGTTCGACGGCAACGTCGTCGAAGACGAACCCGATCACGTGTTCATTGAAACGCCCGACTTGCCGGTCCGTCTCTACGTGAGCCATGGCATCACCGGGCCGCTCGGCATGCCGGTGACGATTTCCGTGCGGCCCGAGCGCATCGCGCTCACGCGCAAACCGCCTGAGGGTGCGTACAACTGGGGCAAGGGCGTGGTAACGAATATCGCCTACATGGGCGGCTATTCGCTGTACCACGTGAAACTCGACGCCGGCAAAACGGTGATCGCCAACGTGACGAGCCTTGCCTTGACCGAGATCGATCCGCCCACCTGGGGCGACGAGGTGTATGTGCGCTGGAGCGCATCGGCCGGCGTGGTGTTGACGTCATGAAGCGCTCGATCAGTTCTTTCGCGTCGTGGCCGGTGCGCCGTTTCAATCTGACTGCCCGCACCGCGGTGGTGGCCGGCCCGTTCATCTGGTTGCTGCTGTTTTTCCTCGTGCCGTTCCTGCTGGTCGTGAAGATCAGCTTTGCCGATTTGCAGCTTGGCATCCCGCCTTATACCGAACTCGCCAAGTACACCGATGGGGTGGTTCACGTCGCGCTGGACCTGTCGCACTATGCGTTTCTGCTGACCGACAGCCTCTATTTCGCGACCTATGTGAATTCGGTGGTGGTCGCGGCGATCTCCACGTTGCTGTGTTTGCTGATCGGTTATCCGATGGCGTATTACATTGCCCGATCGAATCCGGCGAGTCGCAATCTGCTGATGATGGCGGTGATGCTGCCGTTCTGGACGTCGTTTCTGATTCGCGTATATGCATGGATCGGGATCCTGAAGAACAACGGTTTGCTGAACAACTTTCTGATGTCGACCGGGCTGATCCATACGCCGATCGAGTTGTATCACACGAACACCGCGGTTTATATCGGCATGGTGTATTCGTACCTGCCGTTCCTCGTGATGCCGCTGTACGCGCACCTGGTGAAGATGGACATGACCTTGCTGGAAGCCGCCTACGACCTGGGCGCGAAGCCGTGGCGGGCGTTCTGGCAGATCACCTTGCCGCTGTCGAAGAACGGCATTATTGCCGGGTGTTTGCTGGTATTTATTCCAGCGGTGGGCGAGTACGTGATTCCGGAATTGCTGGGCGGCGCGAACACGCTGATGATTGGCCGCGTGATGTGGAATGAGTTTTTCGACAATGCCGATTGGCCGATGGCGTCTGCCGTGACGTGCGCGATGGTGTTGTTGTTATTGGTGCCGATGGCGTTTTTCCAGTACGCGCAGGCGAAGGCGGTGGAGGAAAGGCGCTGATGAAGCCGAACCGAATTTTGCAGATCATTGCTTTGGGGATCGGTTTTCTGTTCCTCTACGTTCCGATCGTGAGTCTGGTTGTGTATTCGTTCAACGAATCGCAACTGGTCACGGTGTGGACACGGTTTTCGACGCGCTGGTATGCGGCGTTGTTGCAGGACAGCGAGTTGATCGCGGCTGCGTGGTTATCTTTGCGCGTGGCGTTGCTGACGGCGTTTGCTTCGGTGATTATTGGAACGTGGGCCGGGTTTGTTTTGGCCCGGATGGGGCGGTTTCGTGGCTTTACCCTTTACACTGGGATGATCAATGCGCCGCTGGTGATTCCCGAGGTGATTCAGGGGATCTCGCTGCTGCTGCTGTTCATCGAAATGGCCAAGTGGTTGGGGTGGCCCGCCGGGCGCGGTATTTTCACGATCTGGATCGGGCACGTGATGTTGTGTATTTCGTATGTGGCCATCATCGTGCAGTCGCGGGTGAAGGAGTTGAATCCTTCGCTTGAGGAAGCTGCGCTGGATCTTGGGGCTACGCCGCTGAAGGTGTTTTTCTTCATTACGTTGCCGTTGATTTCGCAGGCGCTTATTTCTGGGTGGTTGTTGTCGTTTACGTTGTCTATCGACGATCTGGTTTTGTCGGCGTTTTTGTCGGGGCCTGGGTCGACGACGTTGCCGCTGGTTGTTTTTTCTCGTGTTCGGCTTGGGTTGAATCCGGAGATGAATGCGTTGGCTACGTTGTTTATTGCTGTTGTTACTGTTGGGGTTGTTTTGGGGAACTATTTTATGCAGCGGGCTGAGAGGAAGAGGGCTGTAATGGCGGCGTAGTTTTTTGCCTTTGGCGGCGGCATTGTCCGTGTTCTTAGGGCGTTGGCCTTTCCTTGCATTGTTAGTGGTCTATTAGCGTTGCCCCTGTGCGGGGCGGCACTGTAGTGGTTCAATGACTGTGGACACCTCTAAAGGGGATAATTCTCCAACTGAGGTGAGCAATGAGCAGACGGAACATTCCTGAAGAATTCAAG